>NZ_CP020371.1:0-300000 GCF_002813775.1 Candidatus Thiodictyon syntrophicum | reverse complement strand
GATCCCGGATGCGGGACCCGCGGTGACCATCAAGGAACCCGACGCCGCCGAGCTTCATCTCCTGCTGCAACGCATTCAGGCCTTGCCGTCTGGACGCCTGCCGGCGGAGTTCGCCACCACTGGCAAGGTCGTCGATATGGCCGCTGCCGGGGTCTACCAGGCCGCCGTCGCCGTGGACGCAGCCGCTAATCCGGGCGGTGGCTTGCTCTGGCGTCGGCAGGGCGACCGGCTGGTGGAGTGCTATGGTCCCTATCTCTTCGGGCAGTCGGCGACGATCGCGCGCCGGCTGCTCGATCGACTGCTCGGCAGCCTGGCCAAGTCCCGTGCGGTCGGGTTGCTCTGTCGTTATCCGGCGCCCGATCTGCCCGCGGACTATTTCGAGGCATTGGGCACCCTGCACCATCAGGCCCCCGATGGCTCAGTGACCGAGATTCCGGCCTATTACCGCCAATTGATCGAAGACGCCGGTGCCATCGCCTGGTGCCATCCCGAGGTGCAGCCCTTCCTCACCAGCGAATATCGGCGGCTGGCCTTCGCGCGCACCCAGGTCCCGCTCGCCTCGTCGGGGGCGATGGTCGATCCCTATTCGGTGCTGACTGCCGCATTCAACCGCCCGGCCGGTGAAGTGACACTGCGCCCACTCTGGTGGGGCGCGGACGCGTTGGCGAACCTGTCTGCGCATGTCCGGGTCCTGCGTCAGGAGGGATTCTACGACCTGTTCTTCGAGATGGACCTGGGGCAGGCCTGGCAGGGCCACTTCACCCCCGCGCTGCTGGCGACCGGTTTCAGGCCCCGGTTGATACTCCCGAATGCCGGCCAGGGCGATACGCTGGTGTTCCAGTGCGAGGCCCAATTCGAGACCGAGGCCAGGCCGTGAACCCACCGCCGCTGGATCGCTTGCTGCCGGCCTATGTGCGGGGCTTCGAGCCCTATATCCCGAGCAAGCCGGATGCCGAACTGATGCGGCTCTACGGCTGTGCGCAGCTACACCGGCTCAACAACAACGAGAATGTGCTGGGACCACCGCCGGCCGCGCAGGAGGCAATCCGAGGGTTCTCACCACCGCTCGCCGCACTCTATCCCAGTGGCGATGCCTGGCACCTGCGGCAGCGGCTGGCCAACCGCTTCGGCAAGGACCCCGATCAATTCCTGGTCGGTAACGGTGCCAATGAGGTGATCGGCTTCGTCATCAAGGCGTTCTGCGAGCCCGGCGACAATATCGTGACCGCGGACAAGACCTTCGCGGTATATGAATGGTTCGCGACTTTTTCCGGCATCGAGGCCCGGTTGGTTCCGCTGCGAGACCACGGCTTCGACGATCAGGGGATGCTCGACGCCATCGACGCTCGCACCAAGGTGCTGTTCGTCTGCAACCCCAACAATCCCACCGGGACCTACTGGGACCGCGACCGTTTGTCGCGCTTTCTGGAGCGGGTCGCGGGCGAGCGGATCGTGGTGCTGGATGAAGCCTATTGCGAGTTCGTCGAGGCCGACGACTTCCCGGATGGCATGGGGCTGATCGACGATTATCCCAATCTGGTGATCTTCCGGACCTTCTCCAAGATGTATGGGTTGGCTGGCCTGCGGATCGGCTATCTGGCCGGCAGTCTGGACCTGGTGAATGCGATCCGGCGGACCTGTATCGTCTATTCGGTCAATGCCCTGGCACAGCTCGCCGCGGTCGCGGCCGTGGATGACGACGCCCATGTCGCTCGCACCCGGGCGCTGGTGCGGGAGAGCAAGGGGCTGCTGCGGGAGGAAGTGACTCAGCTGGGTTTGCCGTACGTCGCTGGAGAGGGCAATTTCATGATGATCCAGTTGCCGATGAGCGACACCCTGGCCTATCGCCGGCTGCTCCACCAGGGGTTCATGATCCGGAGCATGACCGGGTTCCGTTTCCCCAACTGGATTCGGGTCAGCCTCGCCCGGCTGGAGGTCATGGAGGGCTTCGTCGCCGCCCTGCGCACCCTGATTTCGCGGTGAGCGGTCGGGCGTCTTCGCGGGCGGCACCAGATGGGTTTCGCTTCGCTCCAGCCATCCTACCGGGAGGCTACAACCTTTCGACTTGCCTCGGGCTCGATTCATCCCTTATCTCTCATCCCTTATCCCTCATCTTTCCCCCATGCCCCGCCCCCAATCACTGCTGTCCCCGGAATTCATCCTGCTATCGGGCATCTCTTTCTTTGCCTTTTGCAACATCGCGGTGTTCTACGGATTTTACAGCTATCTCGGACAGATCGGCATCCCGGCGGAATGGCGCGGGCTGCTGGTGGGGCTGGAGCCCTTTACCGCCTTCGTCTTGCGCCTGCTGTTGATTCCCCTGATCAGTGTAGCCAATGCGACGCGGGTCTTGCTGGCGGGGCTGTTGCTGCTGGTCATGACCCTGTTGAGCTACCAATGGGCGCTGAGCGTGCCGAGCCTGATCCTGTTGCGCATCCTGCATGGGGCCACCTTCGTGTTGTTGGTGTCGGCCAGCATCACACTGATGGTGCAGTTGATCCCGGAAGGACGGAGCGCCCAGGGCTTCAGCCTGTTCAGCCTGACCACGCTCCTGCCTTACGCACTGATGCCGCCACTGGCCGAATGGCTGCTGCCCCAGGTCGCGAGCGCGGCGCAGATCTATGCCGGGGTCTCACTGCTCTCAATCCCGGCCATCCTGTTGCTGCTGGCGGGTCGCCGAAGGCTGGCCGCGGTGGTGGCGGGCATGGACCGGACCCTGACTCAAAGACCCAGTCGGCGGGAACTCAAGGAGGACCTGCAACGGCCGGAGGTGCCCCTGCTGCTGCTGGTCAATCTCGGTTACTATCTGGCCTACAGTTCAGTATTCTATTTCATAAAGGACTTTGCCGGTCAGTTCCGCGGCGTCGACGTGGGGCTCTTTTTCGGCCTGTCGACTTCAACACTGATCCTGACGCGACTCTTGGGCAGTCTGGTCCTGGATCGGTTTCCGAAGTTGCCAGTGCTTCGGATCAGCACGCTCTGCCTGGCCCTATGCCTCTTCGCCCTGGCCCGGACCGATTCCATCACTGGTCTCGCACTGTCGGCCGTCTTCTACGGGCTTTGTCTCGGCGTCAGTCTGCCATTGCTGAACTCGGCGCTCTTCATGGCCTCACCGCCGGCCCTGCGCGGCGTCAACACCAACCTGGCGCTTTTTATGATGGATGCGGGGTTTTTCCTGAGCCCCTGGCTGGGCGGTGCCTTCCTGGCGGCCGGGGGGCCGATCGGCGGTCTCTTTATCGGCGGTGCCGTGGTCCTGCTCCTCGCCTTCGGCCTGCTGCTGGCCGTTCGCCCGACCCCGGGAGACCCACGACCGTGATGATGGAAATCGGGTTGGCCGTACCGCGCGTGGACGCCCACGCCAAGGTGACGGGCCAGGAGGTGTTAACTGTTGTTTGATTCTTATTTATTATTATCTATAATTGCTCGCGTGAGCAAAACTTACCGCATCAACGAGTTCGCGAAACGGATCGGGAAAGCGCCCTCGACGATCCGGCGTTGGGAGCGCGAGGGTAAGCTCGTGGCCAAGCGTCATCCGTCCGGGCATCGCTATTTCGACGAAGCGGACGTGCGCTTGCTGACGGGCGGCGTGCCGGAGCGGCGCGCGGTGGTGGTGTACTGCCGCGTGTCGAGCGCCGGTCAGAAGGACGATTTGGCCTCTCAGGTGAAGGCGATGGAGACCTACTGCCTGGGCGCTGGGATCGCCGTGGATGAATGGATGACCGAGATTGGCGGCGGGATGAACTTCAAGCGCAAACGCTTTCTCGCCCTGGTGGAGCAAATCGGGCGCGGCGAGGTCCGGCAAGTGCTTGTCGCCCATAAAGATCGGCTGATGCGCTTCGGGTTCGACCTGTTCGAGCACATCGCCAGGCATAACGGTTGCGAGGTGGTGGTAGTGAATCAGGAATCGCTCTCGCCGCAACAGGAGATGGTCGAGGATTTGCTGGCCATCGTGCACACCTTCTCCTGCCGGCTGTATGGACTGCGCAAATACAAGCACGAAATCAAGGCCGATTTCCCCGACTGTGCCGCAACACAACCCAAGGCGCTTTGCGAATGAAGGTCACGCGCACCCTGCAAGCCGATGTCCCGCCGGAACTCACGCCGATCTGTCAGGCGATGGGCTACCTGCGCGCCGATATTTGGCGACGATACGGGGCGCTGGGCAACGTCGGCAAGTCCGCTAGCGACATCCGTAAGGCCATCACCGCCCAAGACCTCTATTCGGGCCTGTGGGTGGACGGCACCGTGCGTAACGAAACCACCAAGGATGTAGTCAACGATATTTTGACATACAAGGCGGCGGCGAAGCTCAAAGTTCGACAGGCTATCGCGGCCAGGACCGCGGACCCAGCCGAGCGGAAACGGCTCTACACCCTACTCACGGCCGATCAGTGGATGGAAGACCTTTTCCTCCATCGCCAGATGCGCAAGCACTTCCGGCACGGCGTCAGTCACACGACGAACCAGTTCATCGTCCGTTCCGATAAACATTCGTCTGAAGTTGTTGACGGTCAACTGGTTATCACGATCCGCGTGGCCAAGAAGTACGGTGATGACATCCAGTTGGTCACGACGTCCAATGGCAAGAACGTCGACCTGACCGGCAGTAACCTCCGTGTGTGCGTGAAGGACGGCTTCACGGAAATCCACTACGCGACCGACAAGGATGAGGGACGCCGGCACGAGGACCAGGCACTTGGGATCGACAAGGGCTATACCGAAGCGTTCACGGACTCCGACGGCGCCGCGCATGGGCAGGCCTTCGGTGCCGTACTGACGGCATATAGCGACACGGGTGCCAAGACCGGTCAGCAGCGCAACCAGCTTCATGCGCTGGAAAAGAAGCACCGTAAGCGCGGCCACCAGGCCAAGGCCGACCGGATTCTCACTAATAACCTGGGTCGCAAGAAGCTCGAAGCAAGAAGGGTGCGCACCAAGAAGCGCTTGCGCACGATCGCCTATCAATCGGCGCACTCCATCGTGGATAAGGCGGCCCTGGTGGTCTCCGAAGATTTGACCTCGCCCATTGCCAGGAAGCAGCAATGGAAGCGATACAACAGACGCATGAGTTCATGGGCAAAAGGCGTGCTCGCCGAGGCCCTGGACTCGGTGTGTAAGCAGCGCGATGCCGAGCATGTGCTCGTCAATGGTTCCTTCACGTCGCAAATGGACTCGACTACTGGCTTGCTGGAAGGCAAGCGCCGTGGCGACAAGTTTTACCGGGTCACCGGGGACGTTCTGCAGGCAGACCATAACGCGGCTCTGAACGTGCTGGCAAGGCTCGCGGACCCGGAGATCAAGCGGTACATGCCGCACCGGGAAGTCCGACGGGTGCTGCTGTCACGTTCTCCGGCGCAACTGAGCGTCAAGAGGCTTGAGTTGCAGGCCGCAACGCCTATCAACCAAGTGCGGATAAATCCTAACTTCATCACTGAGCAACTTTGCTCAGAATTTTAGGAACAGGAAAGCATCCTCGCCGGCTACAAGCGCCATGCGGCGCGACTGCATTACCGACTGGGCGCGCAGGCCGACGGGAGCCTGCACGCACTGGAGTGCCGGCTCTATTACGACACCGGTGCCTATGCCCATCTCGGCGGCGAGGTCTTGGAACTGGCCCTGGAACACGCTGCCGGTCCCTATCGCATCCCCCACACGCGGATCGAAGCGCTGGCGATCACCACCATCGAGGAGACCGGACCCTTCGGGAGCAAGGGCATCGGCGAGGTCGGTATCAACGGGCCATTGCCGGCCATCGCCGGGGCCATCGAGCAGGCCCTGGAGGTGCGGATGCATCAGGCCCCATTCACACCACCGCGGGTGCTGGCGGCCCTGGAGGCCCACACCGGGTCCAGGGGAGACGCCGCATGAGGCTCAGGCTGACGGTGAATGGCGAGACCCGGGAACTGGAGGTCGCCCCCGATCGGCGGGCCGTGGACCTGTTGCGCGAGGACCTGGGGTTGACCGGAGTCAAGGAGGGCTGCGGTGTCGGCGAGTGCGGTGCCTGCACCATCCTGGTGGACGGCGCGACGCGCCTAAGCTGCCTGTTGCTCGCGGCGCAACTGGCGGGGCGCGAGGTCACCACCATCGAGGGGCTGGCGCCCGCGGGGCAACTGCACCTGGTCCAACAGGCCTTCATCGACTGCGGCGCGGTCCAGTGCGGCTTTTGCAGCCCCGGCATGATCCTGGCCGTGGTCGAGCTGTTGCGGCGCGACCCGGCGCCCAGCCGGGCGCTGATCCTCGAGGGTTTGAGCGGCAACCTTTGCCGCTGCACCGGCTATCACATGATCATCGATGCGGTGGAGGCAGCGGCCCGCGTCCTGCGCGCGGAGGCGCCGTCATGATCCCGGTCTTCACCCCGCACTCCTTGTCGGACCTTTGGGCCGCGCTGGCGCAGGCCCCCGGTGCCATGGTCTATGCCGGGGGCACCGACCTGCTGGTCAAACGCCGTGCCGGTCTGCTCGCGCCCCCAGCGCTGATCCATCTGGAGCGGATCGACGAATTGCGGGGCGTGGAGGAACGGGGCGAATGGCTGCGTCTCGGCGCGGCCTGCACCCATACCGAGCTGCTGGCCGAGGCGCTGGTGCAGACCCAGGTGCCGGTGCTGGTCGCGGCCTTACGGGTATTGGGTTCGCCCCTGGTCCGGAACATGGGAACCCTGGGCGGCAATCTCTGCACGGCATCGCCGGCCGGTGATACCCTACCGCCACTCTACGCCCTGAATGCCGAGGTGGAACTGCTCACCCCGGCCGAGTCGCACCGCATGCCACTGCGCCAATTCATCACCGGGCCGGGACAGACCGCGCTGCCACCGGGCGCCATCCTCGGCTCCGTCTGGGTGCCCAAACCCTCAGGCTGGACTGTGCAGCACTTCGAAAAGGTCGGGCTGCGCAACGCGCTGGCCTGCTCGGTAGTCAGTCTGGCGGCGCTGTTGCAGGTCAATGGCAGCGGCGTAACCGAACGGGCGGCGCTCGCCTGGGGCAGTGTCGGACCCACCGTCATGGTCTGCCCCGAGGCCGAGCGGTGCCTGATCGGGCGGCACCTGTCGCTGCCCCTGCTGCGCGAGGCCGCAGCCAAGGCCCAGCAGGCCGTCTCGCCCATTGTCGATGGCCGCGCCGATGCCGAGTACCGGCGGACGGTGGCCGGGAATCTCCTGTTGCGGTTGTCGGAACTGGTCTAGTACAGCACGCCGGAGATTTCGCGACCGTATCTGTTCGTTGTCGTGGTCGTGGTCGTAATCGCTGTCCTCTGCAACACCGACAAGGATCACGACTGGGAACGGTAGCAGGATTTTCGTTATTCTGTACTCGCTTGATTATTGAACGGGAGCACGATGGCAATCGATAACACCAACCGCTCCGACAGCGGCACCGGCCTTGAAATCAGCCTGTTTCGCGAAGGCGATGGTGAGGGAATCACCGCGCTGTTTCGCGATGTCTATGGCGAAGGCTATCCCATCAAGCTGTTCTATGACCCCGCCGCCATCGCGCGCGCCAATGCCGCCGGCGACTATTATTCGATCACCGTCCGTCAATCCGGTGAGATCGTGGGCGTGGAGCACCTGTACCGGTCGGCCCCCGACCCCTGTGTCTACGAGGCCGGGGCCGGACTGGTCCGCAAGGACTGCCGCAACCTCGGCCTCACCAAGCGACTGCTGGAATTCATCTGCGAGGAATGGGTGCCCCAGCAGCCGGACATCCATGAGGTCTTCGGCGAGCCGGTGTGCAATCATCCCTATATGCAGAAGGCTGTGGCGGGACTCCGATTCGTCGAAATGGCCCTGGAAATCGCCCTGATGCCCGCCGAGGCCTATACCCAGGAACAGAGTGCCACCGGACGGGTCGCGGCCCTCTTGATCTTCCGTTCCTATCGCCCGAAGCCGCACCGGATATTCCTGCCGCCGGTCTATGAAAAGGAACTGCGCTTTCTCTATCAGCCGCTCGACGAACCGCGGGAACTGGCGACGGCCGATGAACCCTTGCCGACCGCCTCGCCATCGGCGATCACCATGACCCTGTTCGATTTCGCCAGGGTCGCCCGGATCGCGGTGGCCCATGCCGGTGGCGATTTCATCGAACGCCTCACGGCGCTAGAGCAGGAGGCGACGGCGCGCGGGGTCTGGGTCTTCCAGGTCTGGCTGAACCTGGCCCAGCCCTGTGTCGGGGCGGGGGTGGAGCATCTGCGCCAAGAGGGTTATTTTCTGGGTGGTCCACTGCCGCGCTGGTTCGATACGGACGGGCTGCTCATGCAGAAGCTCCTGTGCCCACCGGATTTCGATCAGATCCAGCTCCACTCCGACCGGGCGCGTGAGATCCTGGCACTCCTTCGGCAGGATTGGGACAGCGTCCACCTCGGTCAACAGTGCGGTAAGAAATAGATTTCGCCACCGCTTCTTGTCGTTGTCGTTGTCGTATCCGAATTACGACAGCGACAACGAACACGAATGGGAGCGCCGGCGTGAACTTCGGCGTTCGATAATGGCGGCAAGGGTTGAAGCAATGCACCAAGGCCGACTTGACCCTCAGCCCAACACGACATCGACGCGGTTGCGCCCGCCCTCGCGCCGGTAGGTCAGTGAGCGGGTCATCTTCTTCACCATGTGCAGGCCCAGGCCCCCGATCGGACGCTCTTCGGTCGCGGCCCCCAGATCGGGCGCTGGCGCATCGAGCAGCGGGTTGAACGGCTGACCGTCATCCTCAATGACCATCGTGGCGGGTGGTCCGATCCGCAAGACTACGCGGATGTTATGCACGTCATCGTCTGAATAACCATATTTGATCGTGTTGGTGACCAATTCCTCGAGCACCAGTCGGGCAACATAGGGCAGTGCCTGGGGGGGGCGGCGGTCGCGAGGAATCCATCCAACTGGTCGAGCGCATTCGCCAGGCCCTCCTGGTGATTGGCGATGTCCAGCCGCAGACAGCCTTCGCCATCCGGAGGGGCCGCCGGGGCACTGGTCACCACGCGTCTCAACATCAGCATGGTGATGTCGTCGGATTGCTCCGCCCCGGCGGCGTGGGCGCGGATATCCCCGGCCAGTACGCCGACACAATCCTCGCAATTGAGCGCGGGCGCCCCCTCCATCCGGGATGCCAGCCGCTTTTCACCGTACAGCCGATGCTCAGGGTTCATGGCCTCGGTCACGCCGTCGGTATACAGCAACAGGGCGTCACCCGCGGCCAAGGTCAAATGGCCGGTCTCATACACAGCCCCCGGCATAATGGCCGCCGCGGCCCCGTGGGGGTTCGCGATCCATTCCATCCGTCCGTCTAAACGCACCAGCAATGGCGCGTTATGGCCCGCATTGGCGAAGTCGACTGTACCATCGCTGAGGCGAACCACCGCGCAGAATAGGGTCACGAACATACAGGAATCGTTCCCCTCCGACAGGTCATCGCTCACCCGGGCCAAGGCCCGCCCGGGATCAGCGTCGATCTTGAATGACGAGCGGAAAAAAGAGCGCGTAACCGCCATGAACAGCGCGGCCGGGATGCCCTTGCCGGAGACGTCGCCAATCGCGACCACCAGCCGGTCCTGATCCAGGAAGAAGAAATCATAAAAATCCCCACCCACCTCGCGGGCCGGCTCCATACGCGCAAAGAGATCCAGGTCCGCGCGTGCTGGCAAGATGGGAAAGGTCTTAGGCATCAAGTCCATCTGGATGTCATGGGCAATTCGCAACTCGCTGTGCATGCGCTCGCGGGCGGCGGTGGTTGCCGCCAGGTCCGCAATGTGGTGTTTCAGGTTGTCACGCATCGCGCCGAAGGCAGCAGTCAGTTGCGCGATCTCATCGGTCCCCCGCGGCCTGGGTAGCGCGGCCTCAAGATCTCCCGACGCCAAGGTGGCCGCCGCCGCACTCAACGCCTCCACCGGACGCGTGATCGACAGGGCAAGCAGCCAGACCGCAAGCACGAGCAGCACCAACCCGCCCGCCCCTACCAATGCCTGGCTCTGACTCAGGCGCAGGATGTCGGTCCGCAGTTGGGCCTGTGAGATCACGGTCGCCATCGTCCAGTCGGCCGTCTTGAGCGGTTGCCAGGCGAGCCAGGAGGCATCTGCAGTGGCCCAACTCAACCATGGAATCATCCCGGGACTACCTGACACCATGCGCAGGCCGACCGCTCGCAGCGAGTCGCTATTACGCGCCTCGGCGATACTGAAGATGCTTTCATTAAGGGCGACGTCCTTCACCGGGTGTGAAATGAAGGTACCATTACGGGTCAGCAACGCGCCGTATCCATTCTTGCCTACCGGCAAGATCGCCAGGGCGCGGTCCAGCCAATCGAGGCCGATATCACAGGTGACGACGCCTGCGAACACCGCTCCGGTCGGCGTCTGGATGCGGATCGGCATGGAGTAGGTCACCATCTTGACGCCATTCGTCCAGCGGTAAGGCTCGCTCCACACCCCCCGATCCAGATATCTGGGAAGGGCGAACCAGTCCTCACCGAGCTGCGAGTGATTCCCCTCGTCCAGATTCTGGTATGCCAACGAACCCTGGTTACGATAGGCGTACGGCGCGGAATCCGGCCAGGTTGCGGGGCGCATGGCAGGCAGCAGGGTCACCGCGGTACCGTAGACCTCCGGATAATCGCGCAGGGCGGCGTCCTGCAGCGCCCGTACCTGGGCGAACGGTACATCCAACGCCTGCGCCTGCAGTGTGAGAGCCATCCCTTGGACGAGACCCTGCAATAGACCCAGCTTGGCATCGATCTTGTCGGCAGCCCCCTCGGCCAGGAACGCCGCCCGGTTCATCGCCTCCGTTTCCAGCCGCTCGCGCATGCCCAGGTAATTCCACCCGACGACGGCCATCAGCAGCAGTCCCGTGACACCAACGGTCCACAGGAGCAGGCGGGTACGGATGCTGTGCCGCGGGACGAACGCATCGCTATTGCCCGATCGTTCTGTCATGGCGCCTCCTCTGCTTGAAATGGCGCAAAGGCAGTGAACTCGGGCGCCTGTTCCAACAGCCCAGCAGACCGCAGTGTCTGCGCCGTACTCGCGAATGCACGCTGGTCGAGGCGGCCAACCGCCGCGGGCAAGGACCCGGGAACAAAGATGGAATCGAGGATGTGGCGGAGCATCCAACGCTCGTGGGGTCGGTTGGCGGCCACGCCGGCTCGGCGGGCTTCGGCCAAGACTGCGTCGAGCGCCTCCTCCGGGTGGTCACGGGCATAGACCCAGCCGGCCAGGGTCGCCCCGCGCACGGCCCGTACGAGTTCGGGGTTGCGGCTGGCCCAGGATGACGTGGTATAGAGACCGTCCTCGGGAAAGCCGAGACCAAAGTCGCGCATTCGGAAGGCGGTGATGCGCCCGGCGTCAATTCCGGCCTGCCAGATCCGGTGGTACTCGTTGTATTCCATGGCCGCGCAAGCAGCCACGCCTCGCGCCAGGAAGAGATTGACCGACTGATACTGGGGTATCGGCTTGGGACTGACCCCGTTGATGGAAAAGAATGCCTGGAATGCGGCGGCGAAAGCCCCCTGCCAATAGCTGACTCGCTGCCCGTCAAGCTCCTTGGCCTGCCTGACGCCCATATCCTTCCAGGCCAAGAGCATGAGATTGGAGCGTTGTACCACTTGCATCACTTGAACGATTTGCGGTTGCGTAGATCGGTTGGCTGGTGGCGCCGCCGCAATGATCGCATCGGTAAGAAAGAGTGTGACCAGATCCGCCGCACCCGTGCGCAGCAAATCAACGGAGGATTGGGCGACGCTCGCATGTACCAGACTCAGGTCCAGTCCGGCCGCCCGGTACCAACCCTGGTCGCGCGCCAGGTAATAGCCTGCAAACTGGCTCTGTGGCTGCCACTGCAGCGCCAATCGGACGACAACTGGCGGGGCGCCAGACGCCGCGGGAGCCGGCGGGAGCCCAACAGGCGCTACGGATTGCGCGAACGCCAACCCGACCACGGCCATGAGTACCACGGCGAGGGTGGCAAAGGGGGCCACTCGGCGCCACGCATGAGTGGCCCGCTTAACACGACTCTTATCAATGAACATATTGCTGGATCATCGCAGTGGCCGGCACAACGATTGAGGCCAGTTATTTGTTCATGGCCTGCAGGGCCTCCTCGACGCTCCCATAACAGGACATGATGGTCACGAAGCCGCTCATCTCCAGCACTTCATGGATCTGCTCGTTGGCGTTGCACAGGGCAAAGGCGCCGCCGGCTTGCTTGAGCCGTTTGGTGGCCTTGAGCAGAATTCGCAATCCGGCGCTGGAGATATAATCGGTCTTGGAAAAATCCACCAGCACCCGCGTCTCACCCTGATCGATTGCATCACCGATCTGTCGATCGGCCTCAGGCGCGCTGTTGGTATCCAGCCGGCCATTGAGCATCAGGATCAGTACACCGGCGCTCTTACTCGATAGCATACTCATGATTCCCGGGTCCTCGCATCAATGATTGAAACTTAACAGAAATTGCCCAGCTTTGACTGCTCCTGGGTATCGACCCGGTCGGCCAGGTGACGGATCGCCGCCCCCGAGAGTGTCGCCATCGCCGCCTCAAACGCCTCCTCATCCCGGTCCAGATCGAGCAGCGCCCGGGCATCCATCGTCGGCATGGCAGCGAACTGCACCGCCCAGCCTGGATAGTCTATCAGCAAACTCAGGGTGTATTTCTCAAATCGGGCAACCAACCGGGCCGGGCGGTCCATCACCCCGGCCGAGCGCAAGTCCTCCAGGACCTCGCCGACGGCTAGGCCGGGCCGTCCGATGCCCGTGCGCCGCCGCCTCCAGGCGGCCCCGCGGTCGTCCTGAAAGCGGGGCGTCTGCGGGCGGGCGCCAGCAAGCGCACACTCGCCCTGATGGGAGACACTGATATGAAATAGGAAATTCACCAGCATGGCGCAAGACATCCCGACTGCCAGGACTACCAGGACTACCATGGCTACCAGGACTGAGCCCAGGACGGACTTGAACGCCAAGGGCACTTGCGATCAAATCCGCCCCTACAACATCATCTGGGCAGCCGTATATGTGAGAACTGGTCGTCGGTACCGACGGGCTGATCGGAGTGGAGTGCGCCGAGCTAAGTATCCACGCGCTCGCGAGTGTGGTGCGCCAGGGAGTTTCCCAGCGGGCCGCAGTCGGGATGGACGGCACGCGGGTTACCCATTGCCATCCTATCGCCAAGGGGACCGGACCATGAACGACCACGCCAAACAGTATCAGCAACTCATCGCCAAGTGTTGGGCCGACGATGCCTTCAAGCAGCGCCTCTTGGCCGACCCGGTGGGGACGCTCAAGGCCGAGGGCATTGAGGTGCCCGAGGGCGTCCGGGTTCTGGCGGTGGAGAACACCGCGCACGTTATTACATTGGTGATCCCAGAACAGTTGAAGGACCTCTCGGACGAGGCCTTCGCCGGGGCGGCGGGAGGCGGCTGGGTGCCTGTGGGGTCTGGGAAGACGGTCGTGGCGTACTATAGTGGACCCTGCACCGGCTCCTGTTCGAGGCCGCCGATCTGAATCTGCGTCTGGCCAATGTCGACGAATACAACCGTCTGCAGGCGCGCCGAGTCGCCACCGAGGCCACACGCAATCATGCCTTCAAGGACTTGATGTCGGTGACGGGGGCACTCGCCAGGGCCTCGATCGCGATGGACCGGATGCTGCGCTTGCCGATGAGCTTTTTCCAGGGCTATTCCGCCGGCGACCTGGCGACCCGCGTCATGGCCATCACCCAGATCCAGACCCTGGCATCCACCGCCAGTGTCAATGCGATCCTGAGCGGCATCTTCAGCTTCGCGCTGATGTTCTATTACGACACCCGCTTGGCGCTCTGGGCGGCGCTGCTCATCAGCGTTTATTGCGTACTGAGCATGCTGCTGGGCTATCTGCGCCTGCGCCAGGAACGTCCCCTGGCCGAGTTGACCGGCAAACTGAATAACAGCCTGCTGCAACTCATCCTGGGGGAGACCAAGATCCGGCTTGCGGCCGGCGAGGATCGCGCCTTCGCCCGCTGGGCCAGTCTCTTTGCCCAAGGCCGCCGCCATCAACTGGCCGCAGAACGGATCGGCGCCTGGCAGGCGGCCCTCAACCAGACTGCACTTCCGCTACGCCCCGGAAGGACCTCTGATCCTGGACGATGTGTCGCTGGCGGTTTCCCCGGGAGAGTTCATTGCCCTGGTCGGGGCCTCCGGATCAGGCAAATCGACGCTGCTGCGGCTGTTGCTGGGTTTCGAGACGCCGGAGAACGGCGGCGTCTTCTTCGACGGCCAGGCCCTGGCCAGCCTCGACGCCACCGCCATTCGCCGCCAGATGGGTGTGGTGATGCAGAACGCCGAGCCGATGCCGGGCTCACTGTTCGATAATATCGTCGGCGCCGCCGGCGGCACCCTGGACGATGCCTGGGAGGCAGCGCAGCGGGTGGGGCTGGCGGAGGACATCCGCCAGATGCCGATGGGAATGCAGACGGTGATCCTCGAAGGTGGCGGCGCACTCTCGGGCGGTCAGATGCAGCGGCTGATGATCGCCCGGGCCGTCGTGGGCCGGCCCAAGATACTGCTGCTCGACGAGGCGACCAGCGCACTCGACAATCGTACCCAAGCGGTGGTGACCGATAGCCTGGAGCGTCTGGGGGTGACACGGGTGGTGGTGGCCCACTGTCTCAGTACCGTCGTCCACGCCGATCGCATCTATGTCTTGGCGGGCGGACGCATCGTCGAGGCAGAGAATTATGACGCGCTGATGGTGACCAATGGGGTACTCGCCCGACTGGCCGAGCGGCAGCTCACCTAGAAAGACCGCTTGCACCACCAGGACACAAAGGACACAAGTGCAGGGCCAGCAAGAGGAAGTGCAAGGCCTCGGTGATGTTGCTTTCCAATGCCTGGTTGCCGCTTGCGGCGGTGGGCCTGGTACGCGCAAGCAACCCGTCGAGTTCATACACGCCCTCGCGCAAATCATCAATGAGGCGATTACGGCTTTGCAGATTGAGCATGCGGTCCAAGGCTAGGCGGTCCTGCTGGCGGTTGATCAGCTCGGTAATGAAGGTGGCGATCTGACCGGCCAGGGCCCGGTTGCCCTGGAGCAGGGCCGGGATGGGTGTCGCCAGCTCCCCGGTACGTTCCATATCGGCCGCGCTGAGATAGGCCGGGAGACAGTTCAGCAGTCGGCCCTGTTCCCGTTCCACCAGGTCAAGGGCCGTCAGTGCGTCATCCTGTTTGAGATGGCTGCCGATCAGCTTGATGCCAATGAAGAACAGCCCAAGCCCGCCGAGGATGTCAGCGAAAATAACGGTCATCTGAAGCTGAAAGTTCGAATATCCTGGCATCAATGAATGAAACTTAACCGCAATTGCCCCCGATTTAACTGTTCCTGGGTTTCGACCCGGTCGGCCAGGTGGCGGATCAGCGCCCCCGAGAGTGTCGCCATCGCCGCCTCGAACGCCTCCTCGTCCTGATCCAGGTCGAGCAGCGCCTGGGCATCCATCGCCGGCATGGCGGCGAGATGCAATGCCTGGCCTGGGTAGTCTATCAGCAAATTCAGGGTGTATTCATCGAATCGGGCAACCAGCCGCGCTGGCCCGGCTATTACGCCGGCCGTGCGCAAGGCCTCCAGGGCCTCGCCGACGGCCAGGCCGGCCCGTCCGATGACCTCGCGGCGGGCCCCCCAGTCGGCCCCGCGGTCCTCCAGAAAGCGGGTGGCTTGCGCTTGCGGGCCGGCACCATCGAGCACACACTCGCCTTGCTGGGAAACACCGATACGAAAAATAAAATTCAACAGCATGGCGCAAAACACCCCGACGACCAGGCCCGAGCCCAGGATAGGCTTGAACGCCAAGGGCACTTGGGCGGTCAACTCCGGGACCATGAATACGGCAGTGCCGGCCACCAGACCCAGCCCCACGGTGGCGCGACGTCGCGCATTGAGCAGGCGCGACAGGATCAACTCTGCCCCCGACACCATCATATAGGCGGCCGTGTAGATCAGGATCGCCCCAACGATCGGTGCCGGCAGCAGGATCACGAAGGCAGTGATCTGGGGCAGTAAGGCCAGCGCGATCAACAGCAGGCCTGTCACGACCCCGGCCCGTCGCGCGGCCACCCCGGTGACATGCGCCAGCCCCAGATTGACCGAAGAAATCGAGGTCGCGATGGTGCCGGTCAAAGCGCTCAAGAGGTGGCAGAGGCCCAGCCCATTAAGTAACCGACCGATCATCGGCAGATCGGGTCTACGCCATCGCTCATTATTCATCTTGTCGATCATCACGCCGGAACCCACCGTATCCACGGCCGCCATAATCGATCCCAAGAGATAAGGGACGATTGCCGCCGGGACCCAGGTCGGTGGTGCCGGCCGGTAATACTCGCCGGGCAAGGCAAACATGGGTTGCGCCGCCACCCGCGCCAGTTCGGCGCTGCCAAGCACACCGGTCAGGACAGCCACCAGCAGTCCGGCGGCGGCACCGATTAGCAATGCGAGGATTCGCGCGCGGCCAGGGGACCACACCGCCAAGCCGAAGATCGTCCCGAGGGTGACCGCAGCGATCAGCACGGCGCTGGGGTCGAGCGGGTTGAGGGTCCCCGCCGCCAGACCGGAGGCCCGCCGGATGCCAACCGGTACGAGGCCCATGCCCAGCAGCACCAACAAGACGCCGCTCACTTCAGCCGGAAACAGCACCCGCAGCAGCGGCAAGAAACGCCCAAGAATCAACATCATCAGTGCATAAACCAGAACCCCGCCGGCGGCGGCGCCCGGCCCGGAGAACTCGACGACCGCGATGAATATGGTGATGTTCAAAGGACCCTGCTGATTGATCAGTAGATGGCCGGCGCTGAAGCGCGTCGTCAGACCATTCAGCACGGTGCCCAGGCCCATGACCAGCATGCCAAGAGCCAAGAAGTCGCGCAGTTGAGCGCCCGCCAGCCCCATGCTCTGACCGGCGATCATGCTGTAGATCAACAGCATCAGCGCCATGATCGCGTGCTGGATACTCACGCTCAGGGTGGTCGACCAGGGCGGGCGATCCGACGCGAGATAGAGCATATCGCGCGGCTTCTCGCGTTTGCCTTCGGCAAACGGCGGCAAGAGGCGGTCGAACGCATTGTGCCAGTCCATGTCAGGTCTCGGGGTAATCATCGCGTCGAGCGCCCAGGTCCGGCACGGCCGCTCGTCCACTGCTCTTGCGGACAACGCGAGGGCGTTCGGGTGCAATCCCTGCGCGGCCGCCCGACATTGCGAATAAAATGTTGTTGACGACTGCTGGCGGTGGGTCTGCGTTCTGCATTTTGATAACTTGTTCGCAGTGCGGTTTTGCTTGGCCGCGGGAACCGCTGGCCGCAGCGGCCAAGGATGGTATGATCGGTCAAGTATGTCTCAGCCGCAAGCACGACCACGAGGGGCTGCAATCCCACCCGCCGGCAGCGGCACTGCTGAGACCGCCCCGAGTTGGAGGAGATTGCACACGCCAGCATACCCGCGCGTGCGTGCGGTGACCTTGGGGGACGGCGGGTGGCGGCACAATGTTGGGCCACTGTTGGCCCCGAACGAACGAGACTCCGATGAACTGGAGAAAGCATTTCGATCGTGTTCTGCCTCCCTTTGTTGACGCAAAGCGGGAGAGGCCTCGCGATATGCTGTATATCGCCCAGGAAACACCGCCCCTACCCACGGTTCTGGCAGTGGGTATACAGCATATGCTGGTGGCACTGATGCTGTTGATCTATGTCGTTATTGCCGGCAAAGGCATCGGTCTTGCGGACGCGCCGCTGCGGGATTTCGTATCCCTGTCGGTGGTCGTCATGGGTCTTGGTACCCTGCTGAACAGTTTGACCACCCGGGTCAGCGCGGGCCACCTCTTGGTGCATATCCCGGACCCCTTTACGATGATGGCGTTCATCGCTGTGACCAACGCCCATGGCCCGAGTGCCGCGGCGGGCGGCCTCTTGGCAGGGGGTATCGTCGTTATTGGGCTGGGACGTTTTTTGCCCCGGCTGCAAGTCCTTTTTCCGCCCGAGGTGACCGGAACGCTGTTGGTCCTGCTCGGCATGAGCCTGATCCCGGGTGGCGTAGAACGCGCTATCGGGCTCGAGCGCGGTGGCATCGCTCCAACGTCAATACTGATCGCTGCGACCACCCTGGGATCATTGGTCGCCGTCTCAGTCTGGACGGGGGCCCGCCTTCGTGTGCTGGCCCTGATCATCGGTGCCGCGACGGGGATGTTCGTGGCGGTACTGACCGGCGACTTTGGCGCCGCAGAAATGGCCAAGGTCGCGATCCAGCCGCCGCTTTCGCTACCGGTTGGCAATTACATCCCGCCAACGCCCACCTGGGTTCCGGCGGCGATCATCCCCCTTGTTCTGGTCCTCGTGATCAATGCCGTCGACGCGGTGGGGGGCGGGGTGGTGATTGACAAGATGAATAATGAAAAATGGCGGCGTCCTGATCTCCCGATGATCGGCCGTTTGCTGAACGGCATGGGACTGTGCAACATCGTCTGCGGCCTCGCCGGCACCTTAACCACTTGCATCTCCTCGGCCAACCTCGGCCTCGCCCATATGACCGGGGTCGCCGCACGGCGCGCGGGAATGGTGACCGGCGTGCTGCTCATCGCGATTTCCTGCCTGCCCCAGATCGCCACGTTCATCATCCTGCTGCCGCCCGCCGTCGTCGGTGCCATCCTGATTTATACCGCAGGCTACGTGATGGTCTCCGGCGCGCAATTGATTATGTCGCGGATGCTCAACAGTCGGCGGCAAGCGGTCGTCGGACTGGGTCTGGCCGCTGGTACGGCGGTGTTCATGGTCCCGGGACTGACGGCGTCGGTATCCCCGGAGCTTAAACCCATTCTCGGTTCGGGGCTGGTGGTCGGGACCATGGTTGCGATCGGGTTGAATCTGCTCTTCCGTATCGGCGTCTCCCGTTCCCGTGAACTCCTGCTGGACCAAGCGCGGCCGGGTCCGCAGGCAACTCGGTTTCTTGAAGACTGCGGGGCGGACTGGGGGGCGCGCCCGGAGGTCATCGCCCGCGCCGGTACCGCGGTGGGCGAGGCACTGGAGACCCTTAACCAGGCCCGGGCGCTCGCGGGCCCGGCGCGCTTGTTGGCCAGTTTTGACGAGTACAAGTTGATTCTGACGCTGGACTATCCTGGCCCAGGCATCCAGTTTGCCGCGCCCCAAGCGGTCGACTGGCAGGCACTCATGGACGCCGACGCGGATGATGCGGCGCTCGCTGAGGCCATGGCGACGCTGCCCGGGATGCTGATCCAAAAACTGGCCGATCGCGTCGATCAGGGTGAACGCGATGGCCGCGCCCAGCTACGGCTGCAATTCGATCATTGACCAGGGATCATCCGCCAGTGCTGGTGAAGCCGCTGAGAATATAGCATTATCCGCCTGGCTTCACTCCCACCACCGTATAAGCGGTCAGCGTGCAGAGAAAACCGCCGGATTGGCTCGATGCGATCGGCGCGGACGACCGTACTGCATCAGCGTCGATTTGCCTGACCCGGGTTAGTCAGCCGGCGACAGAGTGATGCTTCAGGGCTGTCCCCAGATAGGCCTGCTTGACTCGCGGATCGCCCAGGAGCTGCTGGCCGCTGCCGGCGAGGGTGATGCGACCAGTTTCGAGTACATGCGCGTGGGAGGCGATACGTAGCGCCATGTTGGCGTTTTGCTCCACCAACAGGACCGTCGTGCCCTCCCGGTTGATTTCCTGGATGATGGCGAAGATCTCCTGCACCAATATCGGCGACATGCCCATGGATGGCTCGTCCAGCAACAGCAGACTCGCCCGGCTCATCAGCGCCCGCCCCACCGCCAGCATCTGCTGTTCGCCGCCGGACAGGGTGCCCGCGGCCTGTCCAAGGCGCTCCCGCAGGCGCGGGAAGCGGACCAGGACCCGCTCGAAATCCTCCTCGATTCGCTCCCGGTCGCGGCGCTGCCAAGTCGCCAGGCGCAGGTTTTCGCGCACCGTCAGGTTGCCGAAGATGCCCCGTCCCTCGGGCACCTGGGCGATACCCAGGCCGACGATCCGATGGGCCGGCACCCCATGCAGGTCGTGGCCCGCGAAGGTGACGCTGCCACTGTAGGGCGTCAGTCCGGAGATGGCATGCAGAATCGAGGTCTTGCCGGCGCCATTGGCACCGATCAGGGTGACGATCTGCCCCCGGGGCACGCTGAAGGAGACGCCGTGCAGGGCCTGAATCCCGTCATAGTGCACGCGCAGCCCGCTGACCTCCAACAGGGAGACCGTGGTATCCGGCAGCGGCATTGCCTGGCTGGCGCTGGTCATCCAAAAAAGCGAACCTCGCTACGCTTGACACGGGCCGCCCAACCATTGAGTAGATGCTTCGCCTGGGCTCGGGTAATATGTTTATCGAAGATCGCTGTCAGTTGGTTACGAAATAGATGAGCTTGCTTCAATCGCGGCGAATACTCAAACAGTTTTTCCAGGATCGCTTTTTCCTCGTCTGTCAAATCTGCTTCTTTCTTACGTAACGCCCACATTGCACCTTTTAATTTCTTGTAATCGACTGCCGAAAGTGTTCGCTGAAGACGTCTCAATTCTTTCTTGCGTAGATTCTCGAGTCCTTCACGATAGAGCTTAGCGACATGAAAGCGGTCCGCAACGATCCGAATTTTTTTCCCGAACACTTCCTTAGCGGCATTGATGAAACCATCATACATATCGGAACAGACGTACCGCACAGATATTCGTAACCGCTTGGGAATACTTGAGAAGAATTCCTTTACGGTCTGTTTGCTACGATCCTTCAGCACCCCAAGCACTTGGATCTCATCGTTACTGCGACCCGTAACTATGGCCACAAAATCCTGATGTCCTTTCTTTATCGCAATCTCGGCTATCCATTGCTCGAACCACTCGGTCAATGCACGGGGCTCGCCCAGGTCGGCGAGTTGGCGATCAATGGCAGCGTGGTTGCCCCACACCACGTTTGCCAAGGCGCCGCCGGCGACGCGGGCTTCGAGGCCATGGCAATAGAGCCCCAGGTGACGTTGCACATAGAAGCCGTAGGTGCGGCAGGCCACCGGACGCTGGGCATAGACCAGACAGGCGTTGGACGTCCGGTCCAGGAGCGGGCAGACAACCGGTCGTGACCGCTGGCCAACCAAGGCCGCCAGGTTCCGGCGGATCTCCCGCAACGGTTGCGGCGCGAGCGCGGCGAGGCCCGCGCGCAGCAGGTCCCATTCCGCGGCCGTGAGTTGGGGTACGTCGGCGAGCGTCCGGCAACAATTACCGCAGCCTTTGCCGCACGGCCAGTCGGGATGCTCCCCCCGGATGTCTCGCACACGCGCGTCGATCTCGTCATGGAGTCGGGCTAAAGGGGGCTGTGGTTGCACGGTCATCCTGGATAACGCTCAGGGCAATCGCATCACATTACTCTAATATTCGGAGAATCTGATGCATCTGTTTTGGGGGTCGATGTGAGTTGTCATGGGCCTTGCAACCTCAGGTTGGGTGGAGGAGGGCGTAACGGCGCCGCGCGCCCCTGGCGGGTCACTCCATCCGAGCCATGGGCAGACATGCTGGTGCGGCCGGGGCAATGATGAGGGTCGCCGGGAGTATCCTGGCGCATCGGTCCCTGTCCCAGGTCAGGGGCTCGCCGCAGAGGGGCCTGGTATTTGCCCCCCGCGGGACCGACTTGCGGACCGGGCCTGCGGATCCGCGCAGGGTTCGATCGGCCCCATCGCTGATTTCGATTTTCATTATGACCGATCGACGACAGACAGGACCCACATGCTCACCCGCTGGGCTGACGCCGCCCCCGGGACAGGCCAGCGCCTTCTGGGTGACCGAGCCCGGCCGGGGCGAGCTGCGCCGGGAACCCTTGCCGGACCCCGCCCCCGGGGATGCCCTGGTGCGCACCCGCTACAGCGGCATCAGCCGCGGGACCGAGTCCCTGGTATTTCGCGGTGAGGTACCGCCGAGTGAGTACCAGACCATGCGCGCGCCGTTCCAGGTTGGCGACTTCCCCGGGCCGGTCAAGTACGGTTACTGCAGCGTCGGCGTGGTGGAGGAAGGCCCCGCGCACCTGCTGGGGCGGACGGTCTTCTGCCTGCATCCGCACCAGACCCGCTACCGGGTCCCGGCGGCGGCGCTCCACCTCCTACCGGAACAGGTACCGACGGGGCGCGCGGTGCTCGCCGCGAACCTGGAGACCGCGGTCAACGGGCTCTGGGACGCCAGCCCCCGTCTCGGGGAGCGGATCGCCGTCATCGGTGCCGGCACCCTCGGCTGCCTGGTCGCCTGGCTGGCGGGACGCATCCCCGGCTGCCAGGTCGAGCTGATCGACCTGAACCCCCGGCGTGCCCCCATCGCCGCCGCCCTCGGGGTCGGGTTTGCGGGGCCGCCGGAGGCGACCCCCGACGCGGACCTGGTCATCCACACCAGCGGTGCCCCGGCGGGTCTGGCGCAGGGCCTGCGGATCGCGGGATTCGAGGCGACCGTGCTGGAGTTGAGTTGGTACGGAACGCGCGAGGTCCCACTCCCCCTGGGCCAGGGTTTCCACCGGCGCCGGCTGACCATCCGCTCGTCCCAGGTCGGCAGCGTCGCCACCGCCCAGCGGGCGCGTTGGGACCATCGCCGGCGCATGGCGTTGGCCCTGTCGCTGCTGGCGGACCCGGTCCTCGATCGGCTGATCACCGGCGAGGACGCTTTCGACGACCTGCCGGCGGTCCAGGCGCGCCTGGCCCGCGACCCCGGCGACACCCTGATGCACCGCATTCGCTACTCATAGAGGACGACGCCCATGTACAGCCTGTGCGTACGCGATCACGTCATGATCGCCCATAGCCTCCGCGGTGAGGTCTTCGGCCCGGCCCAGCGGCTCCACGGCGCCACCTATGTGGTGGACCTGGAACTGCGCCGACCGGAACTGGACCACGACAACCTGGTGGTCGATATCGGCCTCGCCAGCCAAGCCCTGCGCGCGGTCCTGGCGACCTTCGACTACCGCAACCTGGACGAGCACCCGGATCTTCGGGGCCAGAACACCACCACCGAATTCATGGCACGGCAGATCTTCGAGGGCCTGGTCGCGCGCATCCGCGCCGGTGAGCTGGGCGATGCCGCCCGGGGCCTCGGCTCCCTGCGGGTGGTCCTGCGCGAGTCGCACCTCGCCTGGGCGGCCTACGAGGCGGAGCTGCCGGTCTGAACCCGCCCACTGCCGCGCGCCGGCGCCTGTGGTTCCTGATCCCCGGGGACCTCGACACCCCCACCGGGGGCTATGGCTACGACCGGCGCATGATAGCCGGCCTGGCCGGGCTGGGCTGGCGGGTAGAGCATCGTGTCTTGGACGCGAGCTTTCCGGTGCCGACCCAGGCGGCCCTGAGACAGACCGAAGCGGTCCTTGCGTCCATCCCCGATGCGGCCCTCGCCGTCGTGGACGGGCTCGCCTTCGGCGCACTCCCCGAGCTGGCGCAGGCGCAGGGCGAGCGTCTCCGGCTCGTGGCCCTGGTCCACCACCCCCTGGCCGAAGAAACCGGGGTCCCGCCCGAACGGGCCGCGGCGCTGCGCCAAGCCGAGACCCGCGCCCTGGCCCAGGCGCGGCTGGTGTTGGTCACCAGCGGCTTCACTGCGCGGTTGCTCGCGGCGTACGGGGTGTCGGCAGGGCGCATCCGGGTGGTGGAGCCCGGGACGGACCCGGCACCGGCGGCCCTGGGCTCGCCGGATGGTCAGCCGCGCCTCCTGAGCGTCGGTGCCCTGGTCCCGCGCAAGGGCCATGATGTCCTGCTGCGGGCGCTGGCGGAGGTTGCCGACCTCCCCTGGGGACTCGACTGCGTCGGCGCCACCGACCGGGACCCCGCATGGTCCGGCACCCTGCCGCGGTTGCGCGACGACCTGGGGTTGCGCGCGCGGGTGCGCTTCCGCGGAGTCCTCGCGCGGCGGGAGCTCAATCGGCACTATGCGCAGGCCGACCTCTTCGTGCTGGCCAGCCGGTTCGAAGGGTACGGGATGGTCTTTGCGGAGGCCCTCGCCCGGGGTGTGCCGATTCTGGCTGCCCGGTCCGGCGCGGTGCCCGAGACCGTCCCTCCGGGGGCCGGCGTCCTGGTCCGGCCGGACGACCCCGCGGCCCTCGCCGCGGCGCTGCGGGGGCTGCTGACGGATGCGGGCCTGCGCCGCCGGCTCGCCGCCGGGTCCCGCGCCGCCGGTCTGCGGCTCCCGACCTGGCCGCAGGCCGCCGCCGCCTTCGCTGCCGCCTTCGCTGCCGCCTGCGAGGAGGTCCGGCGTGGGTGACTTCAGCGCGGACTGGCTGGCCCTGCGCGAGGCGGCCGATACCCGCGCCCGCTGCGCGCACCTGGTGCAGCGCCTTGCCGGTTGGCTGTCGCAGCGCGCGCAACAGGCCGACAATCCGACGGC
This sequence comes from Candidatus Thiodictyon syntrophicum, assembly GCF_002813775.1. Lineage (NCBI taxonomy): Bacteria > Pseudomonadati > Pseudomonadota > Gammaproteobacteria > Chromatiales > Chromatiaceae > Thiodictyon > Candidatus Thiodictyon syntrophicum. The sequence goes on along the minus strand of NZ_CP020371.1, from coordinate 275,673 downwards.
ACCCCTGACCGTGCTGGACCTGGGCTGCGGCGCCGGGGCCAATCTGCGCTATCTGGCCCCACGGCTTTCGCCCTGCCTGAACGTGCCACAGCGCTGGATCTGTCTGGACCGGGACCGGGAGCTGCTCGCCGCCCTGCCGCGCCGGACTGCCGAGTGGGCGGGCGGCCTGGGTCTGCCGACTGCTGCGCAGGCCGACGGGCTGCGCATCCAGGGGCCAGCGCCTCCCTGGGAGATTCACACCCGGACGCTCGATCTGGCGCGCGGTGCCGCGGCCCTCGACCTCGACCGCGGGACCCTGGTAACCGCCTCGGCGCTGTTGGATCTCGTCTCCGAGCCCTGGCTCGCGGGTCTGATCGGGCGCTGTCATGCCGCCCGTGCGCCCCTGCTGCTGGCCTTGACCTACGACGGTCGGGTGGTCATCGAGCCTGGGCACCCCCTCGACCCGCGCGTCATCGGCCTCGTCAACACCCACCAACGTCGCGACAAGGGGTTTGGTCCCGCCCTCGGGCCCGGCGCGACAGTACGGCTGGCGCAGTTGGCGGAGGCGATGGGGTTTTCGGTGGAGCTGGCGGATAGCGACTGGCTGCTTGACCCCCATGAAACCGGGATCCAGTCGGCCCTGACGGAGGGCTGGGCCGCCGCCGCGCTGGCACAGACCGACGCGCACCCGGGCTCGCAGCGCAAGGCGCTGAAGGCATCCATCCAACAGTGGCGAGCGGTCCGGCAGGCCGGGATCGATGGCCGGCGCTCGCGCATCCGGGTGGGTCACCAGGACGCCCTGCTGCTGCCCAAATGATTTCAAAGGCGCTGCCGGGTTCCGGCAGCCGGGAGCGGTGAAGGTTGAAAGCCGCAAACCGGTAACCAGTTCTAGCGCTGGCGTTCAGCCGAGCGCGCCGCGTGGGCCAACGAGGGGAATCATGATTGAGACCGACCGCTATCCCCTGGTGCAGCGCCTGTTGCACTGGCTGATCGTCATCCTGGTGCTGGGCGTCCTGGCGATCGGCATGACCCTGGGATTCCTCGGCTTCGACGGGGTCAAGGAGACCTTCGGCGGCGCAGCAACCAACGCCCTGTACGCTTACCACAAGACCTTCGGAGTCATGATCCTGGCCCTGATGATCCTGCGCCTCGGGCTCAGGGTCAGCCTTGGCGCGCCACCCTATCGGCCGCCGCTGGCGACGTCCGAACACGTCGCCAGCCGCGTCGTCCATGGCCTCTTCTACGTCGCCCTGGTGGCCATGCCGGTCATCGGTTGGCTTGCCACGGCGGCGGGCGGCTACCCGGTGCAATTCTTCGGTTGGACCCTGCCTGGACTCATCGGCAAGGACCAGGCGCAGAGCGAGACCCTGTTCTTTGTCCACGGCGTGGTCGGCTGGGCGATCCTCGGTCTTATCGTTTTGCACGTCGCCGGCGCGCTGCGACACTGGCTGGTCAAGCGCGACCGGGTGATGGCGCGGATGAGCCTGTTCGGTTGAGCCGGTCACTGGGCCTGGCCCGTTTCCAATGGAGTCGACCTGCAGACCGGCCCCACGGGCGGCTGATACGTCAGGACCACTAATGCAGCCAGCCCGCCTTGCCCCCTTACCCCAGCCCGCGCATCCGCGGGGTGAAACGGTCGCCTGGTCGGCCATCCTGGCCGCCTCCCGCCTGGCGCGCTCAGGTCCCCTGCCGCCCCGGACGACCGCCTTCACCGCCGCCGCGGCGGGGCTGCGGACGGTGGAGCTGGACAGCCGCGATGCGCTCTTGCGCTGGTGCCCCAGCGACGGCTGGGCCGCGGCACCGGGGTGCCCGGCCGGGATCCGGGACCTGCTGGATCTCTATCTGCCGATCCTGCCGCAGGAGACCCATCCAACCCTGACGGTTGGTCACCTGGGGCAGAGCCTGGACGGCTATATCGCCACCAGCCGGGGCGATTCCTGCTTCGTCACCGGCCCCGCGAACATCCTGCATCTGCACCGCATGCGGGCCCTGTGCGACGCGGTCCTGGTCGGGGCAGAAACCGTCGCTGCCGACGACCCGCGGCTGACCACCCGGCTGGTCCCCGGCGATAGCCCGGTGCGCGTGGTGCTTGACCCCAGCCGTCGGCTTGGCGTGGACCGGCGGGTCTTCAGCGACGGCGCTGCACCGACCCTGGTGGTCTGTGAAGACGCACTGACCGGGTCCGGCCGTCACGGCCAGGCCGATGTGATCGGGGCTCCAGTGCTGGACGGGCGCCTGGAGCTTCGCCCCCTGTTGGCACAACTGCATCGGCGCGGGCTGCGCCGGGTCTTCATCGAGGGGGGCGGGATCGCCGTCTCCGCCTTCCTGCGTGCCGGACTCCTGGATCGGTTACAGGTCACGGTGGCACCGCTGTTCATCGGCGAGGGGCGCCGCGGGGTCACCCTCCCCGCCACGAGGTCCCTGGGTGATTGTATGCGCCCCCCTTGCCGCATCTTCCGCATGGGGGAGGACATCCTGTTCGATTGCGAGCCACGGCGGATCAGGCGGGAGGGCGAGTGGGACTGCGAGGCCCCGATCACTCGGGTTCGTTGAGCGCGGGGCTCACTGGCAGCGCCGTGCGCAACGGCCTCGCCGGGCTGTTGCTGCTCATCGCGCTCGGGTCGGGTCTGGACACCGCGCTCGGCCTTGGCGACGCCTTCCTCATCAAGTCGCTCGCGGCTTTCGGGCTGGTCCTGGCCATCATGGCCGCCTTCCTGCCCCTGCACCGGCCGCAGGTGCGCTGCGGCCCGGCCAATCAGGTGACCCTGGTGCGCGCCGTCCTCACGGCCCTGCTGGCTGGCCTGGTGGGGGAGGTCGGAACTGCGGCGGTGGCCTGGACGGCCCTGCTGCTGGCCCTGGCAGCCGCGGGACTCGACGGGTTGGACGGACACCTGGCGCGGCGCTGGGGTTGGGCGAGCCCCTTCGGCGCACGCTTCGACATGGAGGTGGACGCCTTGCTGGTGGCGGTGCTGGCGATCCTCGTGTGGTCACTGGGCAAGGCCGGGCCCTGGGTGCTGGCCGCGGGGTTGCTGCGCTACCTGTTCGTGGCGGCGGGTTACCGGTGGCCCATGCTGCGGCATCCCTTGCCCCCCAGTCGGCGGCGGCAGGCGATCTGCGTTGTTCAGGTGCTGACGCTCACCCTGGCCCTGGCACCGCTCCTCCCCCCGGTTTGGAGTGCGGCGGTGGCGGCCGTCGGGTTGGCGTTGCTCTGTTACTCGTTCGCCGTCGACACCCTCCGGCTCGCCCGGCAGGCTGGCCTGGACCCGCCCACCGGAGGCACGCCATGACCCCGCGGGACACACCGCAAATGCACCAGCGCGGCCGGGACCCAGGCGGGGTGGGCGATGCGCACGAGCGTGGGGCAGCGATCGATGCCGGATCGCGGTAGCGCGCAGGCCGGTTCCCAACCGCGGCGGCCGGCCATATGGCGCTGGCTGGCCCTGGTTGCCGCGCTCGTGCTGCTCAACACCGCCTTGAGCTTCCAGAACCACTGGCCGACTCCCTGGGTGGAAGTCCGCCGCGAGTTGTCCGCGGAGATCGCCCTGTTGGTGCTGGCGCTTGCACTGGGTGCACGGGTCTGGGGCCCGCCCTCCCGGCGCCTGCTGGCCGGGCTCGCCGTGCTCCTCACCCTGCTGGCGGTCGGGCGCTACGCCGCGGTCACCGCCCCGGCCCTTTACGGCCGCCCCATCAATCTCTTCTGGGATGCCCGGCACCTGCCCGGGGTGGCGGCCATGCTGATCGAGGCGGCGCCCGTGCCCCTGGTGCTCGGCGGCGCGCTTGGTCTGGCGCTCCTGTTGGGGATCGTCTATGCGCTGTTGCGCTGGGCCCTGCGGCAGGTCGGCGCTGCGGTCGGCCAGCCCGCCCCGCGCCGGGTCCTGACGGTGCTCTGCGGTGCCGTGGCCGCCGCCTACTTGGCCGGGGTGCTGAGCCCGCGCGTGGATTGGGAGTACGCCTTCTCGCTCCCGGTGACCAAGACCTATGCCCAGCAGGCCGCCTTCGTGCTCAAGGCCCTGGGGACGGGGCCGCGCGCGCTGCCGCCGAGTCCGCCAATGCAGTCGGACCTGGCGCAGGTGCAGGGCGCCCATGTCGTGATGGTGTTTGCCGAGTCCTACGGCGCGGTGACCTACGATCAGCCGCGCCTCGCCCGGGCCCTTGCCGCCAGCCGGGCCGACCTGGCGGGCGCGGTGGCGCAGACGGGGCGCGGGGCGGTCTCGGCCTTCGTCCGCTCCCCGACCTTCGGGGGCAGTTCCTGGCTCGCCCACGCCAGCCTCCTCTCCGGTGTGGAGGTGGCCGAGGGCGCCGACTACGATCTGCTGCTGACCCAGCGGAGGGAAACGCTGGTCCACCGCTTCGCCCAAGCCGGCTACCGCACCCTGGCGGTCATGCCGGGGCTGCGCCAGGCCTGGCCCGAGGGGGCCTTCTATGGATACGCGACGATCCTGGGTGCAGCGGCCCTGGACTATCGGGGTCCGGCCCTGGGTTGGTGGCGCATCCCGGACCAGTTCGCCCTGGCCCGACTGGATGCCGACCTGACCAGCGCGGACGGCCGGCCCCGCCTTGCGGTCTTTCCCACCATCAACTCCCACATCCCCTTCAGTCCTACCCCGCCCTACCAGCCGGACTGGGGGCGCATGCTGACAGCAAATCCCTTTGAGCCCGCGCAGATCACCGCGGCCCTTGCGCAACGGCCCGACCTCACCGACCTCGGTCCGGCTTATGCGGATTCGCTCGCTTACCTGTTCAAGGTGCTGGCGGGCTGGCTGCGACTGAGGCCCGACCTGGACTTGGTGCTGCTGGTGCTGGGGGACCATCAGCCGGCGGCCGCGGTGAGCGGCGAGGGTGCAACCTGGGAGGTCCCGGTGCACCTGATCACGGGGCGCACGGCAGTGCGCGACGCCCTGGTCGCGCAGGGCTTCACCCCCGAACTCACACCGCGGCGGCCGGCGCTGGGCGGCCTGCCGGAGTTGACGGGAATGCTGTTGCGCGCCTTCGACTCAGGCCGGTCGGTCCCGGTCGCGGCTACCTTGGCACCCATCTTGTCCCCAGGCTCCTCGCGGCGGGGGTGCCGGTGCGCGTCTCCTCCCGCCAGCCCCGGGTGCTGGAGGCGCGGGGCTGGCGCGGTGCGGTGGTGGTGGCGGACGCCCTGAACCCCGAGAACCTTCCCGTCGCCTTGGAGGGCGTCGGAATCGCCGACTAGCTGGTCCACTCCATGGACGCAGGCCGCAACTCCGGCCAATTGGACCTGCGGGCCGCGGCCCGTTTCGCTGCCGCGGCGGCGAGGACCGGCGTGGAGCGGGTCTGCTACCTGGGCGGCCTGGTCCCCAAAGACGCAGATTCCGAGCACATCGTCTCCCGCCGGGAGACCGGCGAGGTGCTGCGCCGGGGGCGGGTACCGGTGACCGGGATTCGCGCCGGCATCATCGTCGGCCCAGGTTCCGCCGCCTTCGAGGTGATGCGCGACCTGGTCTATCACCTGCCGGTCATGGTCACGCCGCGCCGGGTGAGGACCAAATCGCCGCCCGCCCTGTCCAACCAACGCCGGGTCCACCGCGCCGGAGCGGGCGGCAAGGAGGGTCAGGTCAGGCCCCATGTTCCTGCAGGTCGGTGGCCGCGGGCGCGCTCGCGGGAGCGGTCCGCCGGCGATACCGGCAACGCCTGGTCAGGTCCTCACAGGCGGCGCGGCCGTCACGCGGTCCTGGAGCCCGGCACCCGGCCGCAAGGTTCCTGACGCTGCTCCACCGTCGACCCTCAACCGTGGCTGAATACCGCGCGAGGAGGTCTCGCCCGGCGCGAGCGGCGCCAGGGCCTCGTTCTCACTGTTCAGATCCCACTGCCGCGCCCCCAGTTTCAAGGGGCTGGGCACGAATCACCAAAGAGCGCCGTCAACCAAGGAGCCCACCCCATGAGCCTGATCGCCAATTTGTACGGTCGCCTGGGTGGCGATCCCGTGGCCCGCACCACCAAGAGCGGTAAGGACATGACCACGGTCCAGGTCGCCGTCGATGTCACGCCCCGGGATGCGGCGGCGCCGGAAACCCTATGGGTGGGTCTCCTCGCGTTTGGTGCCGCCGCGCAGACCTTGCAGCGGGCGCAGAAGGGACAAATGGTCGCCGCCCTGGGGCGCATGACGCGCGGCGTTTATACCCCCGTGGACGGCGAGCCGCGCGAGTCCTGGGCCATGCTGTGCGACTCGCTGGTGGTGACAACGTCCGCCAAGCCGACCGGCGGCGCACGCTCGCAGGGTCACGGCGAACCGGCGCGGGACCCGGTGCCCCCAGTTGAGTCGGAGCCGGCGCCGTTCTACGATGACGACATCCCGTTTGTGCGACATGAAAGTCGCTTTGTTGTGTGATTGTTCCAACGGAGTTCCCCTAGTTCTACTTTGTTAAATTGCAATAGGCCATTGAATTTGATATAATTTTAGCAGCGGTAAAAATATATTCGGAGCGTGTAAGAGAAGCCTGGTGAATAAAACAAACTATGGTCAACCGGACTATGCTTTGAAAAGGATAGTAAAGCATCTATCAAATCATCTTGAAGGCTATCATGAATGCTTTCTGACCAAAACTTCCGATGGTTATGAGTTATGTCGAGGTTACATCAACGGCCTTCTGAAAACAGAGTCTGGTAAGCGTAACATCGAACGCCTTAACGAAGAGATCGAGATGCCGGATAACAGCTATCAGCAGCTTCAACACTTTATCACGGATTCCCCCTGGTCTTCAGAGAGAGTCATGCGCTTAGTTGCCCAAAATACATCTGATCTGTATGCCGACCAACACGACTATCGCTCTCGTGACGTCGGTTATATTATTGACGAATCCGCACATCTAAAGAAAGGCAACTATTCGGCGGGTGTTTCCAGACAATATGCTGGGGTGGTCGGAAAAGTGGATAACTGCCAGGTTGGCGTCTACGCGAGCTTAGTTTGGCAGTGTCACAGCACGTTGGTTAACTGTCGCCTCTTTCTACCAGAGTCATGGACCAGCAATCCAGAGCGTTGTGAAAGAGCGGGCATACCTCCTGACGCGCGTGCTTTCAAGACCAAGCTGGAACTGGCGCTCGATATGGTGACAGCAGATATGGCGGCAGGCGTGGAATTTGGCTGGGTCGGTGGAGACGGCGTCTACGGACATGGATGGGAATTAAGTAATGCTATAGATAACATGGGCTTAACGTTTGTTTTCGACGTTCATTGCAATCAGCTAATTTATACCGTTGAACCAACGATTTCAGTTCCTGAGAAGAAGCCTGGGCCGGGTCGCCAACCGACGAAGCCACAAACAGATATAGATCCCATAACGGTGAAGAACTATGGCACTTCTCTAAGTTCTCATGCATGGCGAAACGTTACAGTTCGCGATGCGGTTAAGGGGCCGTTGACGCTCTCAATTCATGCGGAAAGAGTGTGGGTCTGGGATGGCAAAGGTGATCGTGCAATAGAGCGAGTCTTGGTAATAAGCCGAAATCTGGCCGACAATAAGATCAAATACTCGCTAAGCAACGTTGACTACATGGAGACACCGATTGAAAGGCTAGCATACATGCAAGCCCAACGATATTGGGTGGAGCGTGCCTTTCAGGAGGCTAAATCCGAAATCGGGATGTCTGATTATCAAGTTAGGAAATGGAATGCCTGGCACCATCATATGGCACTTGTCATGCTCTCACTCTCCTTTATCGTAAAAGAGCGTATTACGCACAAACTTGAATACCCTTTATTAAGCTGCCGGGACGTTCGGCTGATGATTATCGCGTTACTAACGCAGGATGAGGCTATGGTTGAAAAGCGTATTGCACAAATGGCGGTCAGGCATGATCAACGGCGTAGCGATATCGAGCGGCGTTACAAGATAGCCTAGCCAGGCTAGTTGAAAAGCGGCCAGAATTCAAGTTAACAAAGTAGAACTAAGGGCACACGCGGAATCGGTAACGAATCCGTGTGAAGCTGCTCTGACAATGTAACCCATCCCGTAAGGGAGAAGGCGAACCCGCGAGGGCGAACCAACGACGCTAGCATCGTGCGTTAGGGGGCTAGGCTTGAGAGTATGGTGAACCTATGTGAATCAGTGGTAAATCCCGTTATTTCGAAACTGCCAAAGATGCTGACAGGCAGTGACCAAAATGGTAAGTGGACAGGTCTTGGCACTGAATGGTTGTCAAGCGAAGATGGCGATCCACCGGGAGAAAGCTGGCACCTAAACTCTCGTCGTCACCAAAGCGGAACATGGTAAACCCGTATCTTCGCCCGCAAGGGCAGGCCAATCATCAGAGAGGCTGTTGGACATGCGGGTATAGGATGTCGGAGAAAGCGAATGCCGGGCCGTAACCGCCTGGATAGGGGTTGAAACATTATTCCACTCGAAAGAGGGCAGACTTCCGACTGGTCTTGGATTGCAAGAGAATTTGTAGAACCGAAACAACGGGGCAAAGCAAATGACGATAGCATCTGCTATTGGTGCAGCCCCCGACTGCGAAGTGGGCTGGCACGACATCAATTGGGTCAAAGCTCACCAAACGGTACGTCGGCTGCAAGCGCGTATTGCAAAGGCAGTAAAGGAAGGGCGCTGGAACAAGGTGAAAGCCCTAAGCTGGCTCTTAACCCATTCGTTCGCGGGTAAGGCCATCGCGGTTAAACGAGTGACCGCAAACAAGGGAAAGAAGACTCCGGGTGTTGACAAGGTTGTATGGCGCAACCCGGAATCAAAGGCCAGAGGGGTCATGTCACTGCGGCGGCGGGGGTACAAGCCTCAACCGCTGCGGAGGGTGCTTATCCCGAAGGCAAACGGAAAGAAGCGTCCATTAGGGATTCCAACGATGAAGGATAGGGCCATGCAGGCTCTTTACCTGTTAGCATTGGAGCCAATTGCCGAAACGACAGCAGATCCAAACTCTTACGGCTTCCGTAGGTACCGGGCCTGCCAAGACGCGGCCGAGAAGCTCGTGTCCTTCCGGCAAGGCTGCATGAATGCCGAGCGCGGTTCCGGTAGCGTGGGAGCCCCGCGTCATTGGCGAACCCAAGGCCCGCCGTTGTCGCTGTTGGCGGAGCGGGCGAGCCGCCAGTAGCAAGCTGGGATGACGTCTGCCTGCCCGTGCGCGCCCACGCCCCAGCGCGGTGACGGGTCGGGACCTTGGGCGGTGTGGGGAGGAGGCCCGCACGGGCGGCACGGGGCCGCCGCGGGATCAGTCCGGCGCGGGTTCGGCGGCCAGGCGCGCCAGCGCCGTGGTGTAATTCCAGGGCATCCAGGCCGGCGGGTCGAGTGCCACCGCGGCGGGATGGCGCTGCAGCGCGACCAGGTAATCAAACGGCGCCACTTGGTGCAGTTCCGCGGTATGGATCAGACTCATGAACAGATCGCCGACCTTGGCGCCGTTCAAGGTGCGATAAAACAGCGAATTGTTGCGATGCAGGATGGCCTTCTTGAGCGCCCGCTCGCAGATGTTGTTGCTCAGCGGGGCGCCGGGTACGCGCAGAAACAGGGTCATTTTTTGCCAATGATTCTGCATGTAGCGGATCGCCTGACCGAGCCCCGAGTTGGGCTCCACGGCGTGCGTCTCCAACTGCGTGGCCATCCAGTCGTGGAGCGCCTGCATCCGCGGGCCGCTTTCCTGTTGGTGCAGGAGTAAGCGCGCGTGCGGGTCGAGTCCCTGGTGCTGGGCCTGGTGGTCAGTGTGGAACACGGGACGCAGGGTTTCCAGCACGAAGGCGACCTCGTCGGGAAAGGCGTCATGGACCTCGACGAACTTGCGGCGCCCATGGGGAATACAGGACGCGGCCTGCGTGGGATGATCCCCCGGGGTGTTGCGCGCCAGGGCGTCGGACATCTGGATCGGGGGCACGGGGTCGTGGCGCCGGTTGAGGACCTCGGCGAGGTGCTCCCCGGCATGACAAGGTCCGGTTTTGAACAGGGCGATCGGGCCATTGACGGTCTCGGCGACGACGCCGCTGGTGAACACCCCGGTGCGCTCGGCGTTAGCTCCCGGGGGCAGCGCCTCGGCCCGCGCCTCGGCGGTGAATTTCAGGATGCGCATGGTGGTGTCGTCGTTATAGAGCACCGTGCCCTGCGCCGCCTGCTGGGCCAGCTCCTCCACCGCGGGGGCGAGGCACGGCGCGGCCGCCGCGACCACATCCCATTGGGTAGTGGCCGGCAGGGGGATGGCCAGCGCCTGCTCCAGGCGTTGGATGCGATGAAACGGCAGCCCGCAGCCGTATTTCAGCAAGGCGATCATGGCGGCGGCGGTCGCGTCGTATTTCGCCGCGCCCACGCCCGCGGGGGGGTCGGCCGTAAACACCGTGCCGCACAGCCCACAGCGCAGCCGCTCCAGGGTGTAGACCTGCGCCTGCAGGGGCGCCACGCCGGTGACGCGCACCAGGACGGCGGGCTCCTGGCGTTGGACATAGACCCGGCCGGTGCAACCGGGCTCGGGACAGGGGTCGCCCTGCTTCAAGGTGGCGTGGGCAACCGGGATGCGCGGGGCGCGGGGATACTTGTCGGCCCCGTTGCGGCCGTGGCCAGTGCGTGTCTTTTGGTGGGGCGGCAGCGTGGCATCGCCGTCGCTGGCGCCCGGCGCCGCCGGGTCGGCGTCGGCCGGCGGCGCCGGGGCATCGCGCGGCGCTGGCTGGTCCTTGCCCAGGACCGTGTCCGTGGTCTCGGTGCGGGGTCCGAAAATCAGCCGACGCACCCGCTCCAGGGTGGTGGTCGTGGTCTCCAGTTCCTCGGTCAGGCGCGCCAAGGTGTCGACCGCCGCCTTGAGGGTGGCGTGGTCATCCACCGGCAGCGCTTGGGTACGGGTGCGCTCGACAATGGCATCGAGTCGCGCGATGGGGACCGACACCCGCGGGGTGCGCGGGTTCTTACGCCGGCTCATGCCGCGACTGGCCGGTGGTGCAGGAGCGTCGTGTTCATACACGGCGTTATACCGCATCGTACACCGCCACGTCACGCCCCCGGCGTCAACGCCCGCCACACCGGCGCCCCCGCCGCGGCGCGCCAATCCCCACCGGCGAGCAATACCGCCAGTTCCTGGGGGGCCAGCACCTGCCCCGGCGGGCCGCTCGGCCAGTGCCGAAAGCGGCCTTCGGACAGGCGCTTCTGACACAGCCAGAAACCCTGGCCGTCGTAGACCAGGAGCTTGATCGCGGTACCGCGGCGGTTGCGGAAGACGAAGAGTGCTCCACTCATGGGCTCGTCCGCCAACACCTGGCGCACCCGCCGGGCAAGACCATCAATGCCTTGGCGAAAGTCCGCCGGGTCCGTCGCGACCAAGACCCGCAACTGCGGGGTCAGGGCAAGCACGGCGCCGCCTCCCACAGGCGACACGCCACCGTCGCGACCTCGCCGGTCGCCGCCCCGGTCCACTCGATGCGCAACGAACGACCACGGGCGTCGGACAGGGTCAGCACGCAGCCCGGCCCCGACGGTGGTAAGCCCAGCATCATTTCCACAAAGGCCGGCGGCGCCGTGGTGGGCACCGGCAGGGGCGCTGTCCGCGCCGTCAGCCGCCGCTTCAAACCGGCGTAGTCCAGTCGCAGCGTCGTGGCGACCTTGCTTACCCCATGGCGGGCGGCCAGTTCAACCGCCCGCGACCACAGTTCCGCGGGAATGCGCGCGCCCTGGGACGTGGTGTTGCGCCAGTGGGCAAAGGCCGCGGCCGTCTGTGCCAGATCGGCCGCGGCGGGAAGTGACAGTGACATCGTGGAGCCTCCGGATCACCAAAAACGGGGCTCCTACGCTACCGGGCTAGGGACGGGATTTCATGCAGCCTTACCGGAAGGACACAGAAGCTCCATATCAATCTGTCCAGGAAGGGCAGTGCGAAATGGGTGCTGGATGCGGATATCGCCGGATGCGGCCTCCGAATAATGTGCCTAACCGTAGCACTCAGCCCCAAACTGGTCGATCTTCGGCCAGAACTGTGCCCATCGTCCGGTGGTCTGCGTCAGTGCGCGTAGGCTGAGCACAATCTTGGCCCCTTTGTTCTTCCAGCGCATCCCGGAGGCACATAGCCGTTGCTTGACCAAGGTCTTGCAGGCGGCCTCGGTGACGCCCGATCCGATCGGCAGTCCCGCGGCGACGAAGCCCGGGTAGTCCATTTGATGGCGATGGTTGGTGAAGTAGGTCCAAGCGCTGAGAACGTCGTCGCGCAGCGTCTGCGAGAGGGTGTGCCGCTGCGACAGGCGCGCGGCCTCGCCGATGAGCAGGTCAAGGGCGGCGGGGTCGTGCTTGAGCGTCGTGCAGTGCGCGCTCTGCCACTGCGCGCGCGGGCCCTCGGCGTGGCGCTGCGGATGGGTCGCTTGGGCGATTTTGCCCACGTATTCCGTTGCATGGAAAAAATCGATCAACTGGCGGTCGGTGTGTTGCTCGAGGAACCGCCAGTTGCTTGCCGCCCCGTCGGCGATGCCCAGGTACAGTGCCTCGGGGAGGTGCCGCTTGACGCGTTGGATCTCGCGCTCCATGCGTTGCCGGAACTCCTGCTTGCCGTACTCGGGTGCCGCAGCGAGGTAGATGGTGTGCTGGCGCTCGCCCTCGTCGTCGTAAAGCGAGAGGGTTCCGACCATGGCTTCGCGCCAGCCCGCACTGTCGGCCATGGGGATCATGGCGCCGTCGAGGCTGACCACGACGGTCGCGATGGGCGTCTCAAGCGCCGGCATCGCGTACTCCCAGTCCTCCTCTTTGGCCGTGGCGATGGTGCCTACCCACTCCGCAACATTTTGAATATACGAGGTAGCGATCGTCCGACCGTGGTTCTGCTCAAGGTCAGTCTGCACCGCGCGCACGTTGAGCTGCGCATACTTGTGGCTGAGTTGACTGGCGAATCGGGGGGTCGCCCCGCGCACGATCCGCGCCTGGTGCTCGAGCGGACAGTAGATCCGCCCGCCGCGCGAGCTTTGGTAGACATAACGCTCGACCTCGACCGGCCCGTAAGGCGTCTGGTACTCCTTCGGATCGCGCCCGCGCGCGGTCAGCTTGATCGCGCCGACACGGATCGCACTGCCGTCGGTGTCGAAACGCTGCAGCGCCTCCTCGGTGGCGCAGCGCCCCACCGCGTTGGTGGCCTCCTGGATGGCTCCTTCCATGTCCAGCAGGCTACCGCTGAGCCGCACCGTTACCTCGACCGTCACCTCGTCACCCGAGATCCTGACTACCTTCGTCACGACTGCACCTTCTCGTCTAGTCACAGAAGGTTACGAAATACTCCTCAAAGGCACATCATGTCAAGGCCGCACCCCTCGCAGGCCAGGGCTCCGTCGAGTTCACCCGTAGCCCCTTGAGCTTGTGACCGATGTTCGCAGAACTGGATTTTCGGCCCGAAATGTCTTACAACAGTCGGCATGGCCGAAATTCCTTGCCAGTCCTGCCGCCCCGCGTCGGAGTTACTCCGGCGTCTGGAGGTCCGCCTGATCCTGCCCGGGGAGCGGGACGCGTGGGATGCGCTGGTCGAGGCGCATCATTACCTGGGCCTACGCTCGTTATTCGGCAAGACCTTACGCTACGTTGCCACGCTTGATGGGTGCTGGCTGGCGCTGCTCGGCTGGCAGGCGGCGGCGCTCAAGTGCGCGGCCCGCGATGCCTGGATCGGTTGGCCGCGGGTGCTGCACTATCAACGCCTGCATCTGCTGGCCAACAACGCCCGGTTCTTGATCCTCCCCGCCACCGGGCGCGTCCCTAATCTGGCCTCGCGCATCCTGGCGCTGAACCTGCGGCGCCTGTCCGACGATTGGCTGCGCGTCCATGGTCACCGCCTGTTGCTGGCCGAGACCTTCGTCGATCCAACGCGTTTTACCGGTGCCTGTTACCGCGCCGCCAACTGGCAGGTGGTCGGCACCACGCGCGGCTTTGCGCGCTGCAACGGCCGCTATACCCCCCATGGCGAACCCAAGCAGGCACTCGTCTATCCGTTGCACCCACGCGCCCGGGCGCTGTTGTGCGCCCCCGTGCTACCCGCCCCTTGGAGCACGCCAATGCAATCCGTCACCCTGACCACGGCCCAGATGCAGGACCTGCAGCAGCGTCTGCGCGCGCTGCCCGATCGGCGCCGTCCGCGCGGTAAACGCCATCCCCAGGCCACGGTGTTGAGCATCGGCCTCGCCGCCGTACTCGCCGGCAACCGCGGCTATACCGCGCTCGCCGAGTGGGCAGCGCGCCTGACCCAGGCCCAACTCAAGCGTCTACACGCCCGCTACAATCCCCGCACCGAGCGCTTCGAGCCACCCTCCGAGCCGACCTTGCGCCGCGTCCTGCAAGCCAGCGACGTTGCCGCCATTGATGCCACCTTGAGTGACTGGCTGCTCGGCCTCGTCGCTGCCGACGATGCCGTGGCCGTCGATGGTAAGGCCCTGCGCGGGGCGGTGCGCCCCGACGGCACCCAGGTGCATCTGCTCAGCGCGTTCCTCCAAGATCAGGGCGTGACCGTGGCGCAGCGCGAGATCCCGGCCAAGACCAACGAGATCCCGGAGCTCAAACCGCTGCTCGCACCCTTGGACCTCACGGGACGGGTGGTCACCGCCGATGCGCTGCATACCCAACGCGAGACCGCGCGCTTCCTGGTCGAGGAGAAACAGGCCCACTATTTTTTCACGGTCAAAGAAAATCAGCCCACCCTCTATGCCGACCTCAGCGCCCTGACCGAGGCGCATTTCCCCCCTCTGCACCACGACCCTCGATAAGGGCCATGGGCGCCTGGAGCAGCGCCGCTTGATGGCCTCCACGGCCCTCAACGACTACGTCAACTTCCCCCACGTCGCCCAGGTCTGTCGCATCGAACGCGCCGTCACCGAACTCACGTCGGGCAAGCAACGCGACGAGACGGTGTTCGCCGTGACCAGCCTGCCACCGCAGTTGGCCGACCCGCCGCGACTCCTGCAACTCAACCGCGGCCACTGGGGCATCGAGAACCGCTCCCATTATGTCCGCGACGTCACCTTCGACGAGGATCGCTCGCGCGTGCGCGTCGGCCACGGACCGGCCATCATGGCCAGCCTGCGCAACTTCGCCATCGCCTTGGCTCGTCTGCACGGCTTTACCAATATCGCCAGCGCCCTGCGCGCCTTCGCTCACCAACCGCGCCGGGCCCTGGCCGCCATCGGCGTCTGACACCCGACGCCGCTGACGCTGACGCACGGCCGCTCCGGCGGAGGCTGGCGCTCGCCTGCGCCCGCGCACTTCCCCTTCGCGCGCCTCGCCCAACCCCGCGATCGTCTTCGCCAGATCTACCGCCCGACCGTCACCCGCGCGCTTCGCATCGCCCGAGGCCCCCGCCGCTACGTCAAGCCCCCGGACTTTGACGGGACCCTGCCTCGCAGGCGGGCCACCAGGGCGGCGGGGTCGTCGGGCAGGTCGCCCGTGGGTGTGGGTGTCGCGGCGCCCGCGTCGGTCGTCACGGCCCGGGTTGGATTGGCGTCGGCTTCCGTGATCCAGCCGGCCGTGACGGCGGCCGTCACGAAGCGCTCCTGCAACTGGGCCAGCGACAGCAGCCCCTGGGCCACCGGTGCGACCGTGGGTCCGTCGGGCGCGGGGTGCACCAGGAACATGGTCGGCGTGGCGCGCACCACGAGGGCCTGGCCCTGGCCCGCGTCGGCGCGAAAGGTCGCAAACGCGCCACTGGGTAGCGGCTTCCCGTCGAGCGAGATGGGGAGCACGGTGAAGCCGTAGCGCTGGGCCATCCGCTCGAGCAACGGGGCCTGCGCTTCGCAGTAGGGGCAGTCAGAACGAAAGAAGAACCACACCGCCGCAAGCCGCGCGATGCGCCCGAGCACGGCGTCCCGGGCGTCCCCAGCCGTCTTGTTCGCGAGGTTGGCGCCGAAGGTGGCGGTGGGGCGCTGGGTAATCTCGTCGAGGTCGGGATTGCCCTGGACCACGCGCGCGGCGACTTTCGCGAAGGTCGAAGACTTATCGAGGACCACCCGTTGCAAGTAAAAGAAGGCCGCGACGTTCTCCGGGGTCGGGTCATCGATGGCGCGATCCCGATAGCGATCCAGGTGCTCGCGCATCCAGGCGGCGGACAGTGGCACCGGTTGCGGCGCCGGCGCCTCCGGTGATGGTCCGGCGGTCGGCGCGGGGGCGGGCGGGGGAGGGGGCACCGGTTCTGGGGGTAGGGGCGGCGTGGGGTCGTGGCGGTACCAAAACCAACCCTGTGACTTGCCGGTGCAAAACCCCTCAGGCTCGGCACTGGCCGCGCAGGCCATGACCAGGCCCAGCCCAACCAGCGACCAGCGTGGGAAATTAGACGCGCGCATACAGTGAACACAGAGGACAGGTTGATCCAATATGGCCCGCCCGCATCACCAGATACCCCACCGCGCACGCCGGGCAGTGCTGTAGGTCCGCCTGGCCGCCGCGCAGGTCGCGCGCGGTGGCCCAGGCCAGATTGATGTCGAGCAGCGCCGCCTGCGGCGTCGGGAGCAGCGCCAGGTACATCTCGAAGGCATCGAGCAAGGCGGTGTAGTTGATGGCCTGGTAGAGTCCATGGCCGTCGAGCTTCATATACAAGGCGGCGAACAGCGAGGCCTGGGCCTGTTGCGGGCGGGTCTTGATGACGGTGCCCACGCTGGTCACGAGCGGCCCCCCACGCGGTGAATGGCCGTGGATCTCGCGGTGCAGCGTGCGCAGGTAATCGCGGGCGACACCGGTGCCGGAATGCACAATGGAGAGTTTGACGCCGTGCCGGACCAGCCGCACCGCCAACTGCAGGGCGGTGTAGCGCTCAACCGCACTCATGGGCGCCCCCCACGGCCAGCAGCGCCGTATGCATCGCCACCAGCGGGCCATCCGTCGCCACCGCGCGCGCGGGTCCCGGCCGGCAGACGGTCTGCACCGCCCGGGCGGGCAAGCGGACCGCAAACGCACAGACCGGCAGTCGCGCCAGCGCCATGACCTCATCGGGGGCGGCGGTCAGTAACCACTGCGCCAGGATCTCGGGGACGCCGAAGGCGGTCACGGCGAACGGGACGCTCTCGCGTGCGGCGTCCCGCGCGGCCAGGAAGAAGGCGGTGTTGAGTCGGCGGATCGTCTCCGCGTGCGTCGGGGCGTTCAGCGTCAGGGTTGAGACCACAGGTGCTCCCGCGCCGCCAGTACCCGTGGCACATAGGCTTGCGTCTCGCGATAGGGGGGTACGCGCCAGCCGTGCTTGACGACCGCGTGCTCTCCCGCGTTATAGGCCGCCGCCACCAGGGCCGCGTCACCGCCGAACAGATCTGCCAGATCACGCAGATAGCGCACCCCGGCCTCGATGTTCTGCCCCAGATCGTGTGGGTCAGCGCCGTAGCGAGCGGCGGTCCCGGGCATCAATTGCATGACCCCGCGCGCTCCTTTTGGACTCAGGGCTGATTGGCGGAAGCCGCTCTCGTTCTTGGCGATGGCCAGCGCAAACGCGGGGTCCACCCCATGGCGGGCGGCGGCCGTCTTGATGAGGTCGACGACGCTCGGCCGCTGCGCCGCCGCGGCGGGGCCACGCCCGGCGGCAACAGGCGCCGCCGGCACCGGGGGAGGAACGCGGCAGCCGATGCGGGGTGCCGGCGCGCCGCTGGGCGCTGCGCCTAAGGCCGTCGCGATGCCCTGAACCTGCTGCCCCAAGGCCCGCGCTGCGCGGGCATCCGTGGGATAGGCGACGCGGCCGATCGCCAGTGCCGGGTCGTGCGGGGTCGCACGCAGGCCGTCGGCCAGAATCGCGGCGGCCAGGCGCAGGTTGGTCGCCGGGTCCAGGAGGTCGGATGCCGCCGCGCCGCGCGTCCCCAGGTGCGTGCTGTTGATCCCCGTCAGACCGACGTCGCGGGTGTTCTGGACGGGCCCAAATTCCGGCGCGAGGAGTGCTTGCGCGGCGTGGGGGCGGTCTTGGTAGTAGTGCGGTTGGCCCCGCTCAATGACCGTCCAAGGCCAGGGCGCGACGCGGCCGAGCGCATCGACCTGGCCGCTGCGCGCGACCGCCAGGGCGTACAACAGCGCCGGGCGGACGCCGTGCGCCTGGGCGGCGCGCTCAAATTCAGTTCCAGCCAATGTGGTTGCTCCTGGAGCAGACGTGTCCGCCACCCCCAGTCGCGGGAGGGCGATCAGGAGTCCGGCGGTCACGAAGAATAATGGATATCTTAAAATACTATAAAAAAGATCGGAAAGATGTACTCTGCGTAACTTAGGCATCGGCGGAAATGGCCTCCAACAACCGCAAGCGCCGCCCCAACTGTGGGTCAGCGGTTGGCTCCGACAGCTCCGACGGCGCCGGGAGCGCCGTGCCGGGGGTGCTGAGGGCCCCGATCTTCCCGCTCATCACCGCCACCCCCACCATGGCGAGGGCCCGCAGCCGCTCCGGGCGGGTGCGCGGCGGCAGCCGTGCCAGGTCCTGCGCCAGTTCGGCGTAGGCGGCCGTGATCTGGACCTGAAAGCGGGGGATGCGTGCACCTTGCTCAGCGGACATGACGAAAGAATCCCCGTACGTTGGCCGCCACCGGGTCGTCCGAGACCACCACCGTGGCCCCCGGGAACAGGCGGCCGAGCGTTGCCCCGTAGAGTGCCCCGCCGCCCCCGGCGAGCAGCACCAGGTCGACATTCGCTTCCTCGCGCCGCAACGCTTGGCGCAGCGCCTCCAAGGCGACCCCGGCGACTTCGGTTGCTGCCTGGCGCAGCACCGGCTCCAAGGTCACGGTGTGGCCCGCTTGCAGCCAGGTCGCGCGCCCGGCGCGCACCGCACCCTCCAGGGCGAGGGGGGTCGGCTTGCCGCCATAGACCTCGGCGAGCTGTCGCGCGGCCCGCTCCAGCAGGACGGACATGGCCTCCAGACTGGTGCCGGAGGCGGACCGGCGCAGTTCGCCGGCGACCACCAGCGCCCAGTCAAAGGAGTAGAAACCGGCGTCCAGGACCAGGACCGCGCCGGTCTCGATGCGCTCCAGCAGCGCCGGATCGGTGGCCGACCACACCAGGTCCAGGTAGGCGCCCACGGGTTGGGGGACGACGCGTACCTTCGCCACCTCAATGACGCCGACCCCCGTCTGGTGGGCGCCCAGGATCAATTGCCGCAGGGCCTCGCAGCGGCGCGGGTCGCTGGCCTGCCCGACCGGCAGGCCGGTCACCACGGTGTCGAGGCACCGCTCGCCGGTGAGCACCAGCCCGGCGCGCACCAGCGCCAGATAGGCATCGGTGCTGGCGTAGTCCGCGTGCAGCGAGCGCACCCAGCCGTCGAGGCGAGCCGGCTCGATCCCGGCGGCCCAGCGGCGGCCGTGGATGTCTACGAAGATGGGTGCGTCCGTGGTGTCTGGGTTTGCGTGTCGGATGCGCTCGCCCAACCGCTCGGCCGGTGCGGCCCCGGCCGGGCGGATGATCACGCGGGGCGGACCGCCAGGGCGACCGCTGGCCACCTTGAGGTTGGAGTAACCGATATCGAGGGCGGCAATGGGCATGGCGGCTCCACAGGTAGAGAAGAGGTCGACGCGGGTCTCCCAGGTCATAGACCAGGACCGGAAAACGGCGGTTCGGCGAGCAGCGTGAACCGGGACGTCGAGAGCGGGTCGAGAACGTGCAGCAGAGGGTCCCATGAATAAGACCTGCGCGGTGAGTGCCCAAAGTTCGGTTTTGTGGGGGGAATGCGGGAAGTGCCGGCGCGTCGACCAGCGACTTCGGATGGCCGCCGTCGCCGAATAGACGTGAGTAGTTGATCGGCGGCCCCGTCATGTGAGTACCGGATCGCGGGGAGTGGCCGCAAGCCACTGAAATAGAAACCCACCGCCAGACGTGCAAGCCAGCGTCGCCGCGCGCTGACGTGCCTAGCCAAGGCCCGGCGTCAGGCCGTGGCGCAGACGCCACGATGACGTGAGTAGCGCCGCGCGCAGGGTGCGTGATGACCCGCAGGGTTGCGATGCGACGCAGTGACCTGTAACAATGAGCAAATGCGCTGACGTGAAAAGCGCGCACCGTTCTTCACCCGCCAGGTGAATACGGGCCGCGGCCATCCTGCCCATGCGGCGCACCGGCGCCCCTGATGAAGCATACGTGAGTAGTCGGTGGGCGCTACTCCAAAAGATAAGATTGTGGAAAGGTGATGAGCGATACCAACGTGCCGGCCGCGATGCGCGCCGCGGGGCAGGGGGATGAGTCAGGGACGGCCACCGAAAGTGGGCTGGCCGGGGCGGGCGCGCTGATCGACCGCTTGGTCGAGGAGAGTCTGGGGGCGCTGGCGCAGGACGCCCACGCCGCGATCGAGCGCTTCCAGGCCCGGCTGACCGATGTCGGGCGCGACCACCCGAAGAGCGAGTGGGGCAAACTCGGGGTGCGCGTGCGCGCCCAGCACAGCCCGCAGTCGACCCCCGGCGCCTTCGCCGTGGAGTGGGTCTCCTTTACCTTCGCCCATGGCCGTGCGGGGCGCCGCTGCCACACCACCTACATCCCCCGTGGGACGGGGGACCGCTACCAGCGGGCGGCCTTCCGCGCGCAGGCGCGGCCGTGGCAGATCGACCTCATCATGGAGGCCGAAGAGACGCTCGGGCGCATCCGGGCGGCGGCCCGCCAGCTCAGCCAGGCCCGGGTGCAACTGCGCAGCGCCGCCCGTGCGGTGCAGGCGGCGCGGGCGTGCCCGGCTGGGTAGTTGGACGGGCAAGACGCGGGGGGCTTCCCGCATACCCTACCAAGAATCGAATGTTCGGCACTCACGCCCGGTGCGCCCCCGTTGGCATCATGGGCGCCATGAACATCTTCGACTTCTTGCACCGCCGACCCGCCCAACCTGTGCCCACCGTCGCCCCCGTGGTCGCGCCAGCGCTGATTGCGCCCCCCGACATCCCGCGTTATCCGCCGTTTTTGCAGGGCCTTCCGGTGGTGGCTTCGGCCCAACTGCTGGCGACCCAGGCCGAACTGGTGGGCAAGCTGCGCTACGGGATTGGCTGTACGCCCACCTTCTTCCAGACGCAGGTACGCCCGGTCGTCGACCGCTTCGCCGCCTTCGTCCACCTCCTGCCGGCCTCCGAGGCGCACCATCACCGCGGTGCCGGCGGGTTGCTGCATCACAGTCTGGAGGTCGCCTTCTGGGCCGGTCAGGCGAGTGCCGGGAAGGTGTTCGCTATGGACCGGGAGCCCGCCGTGCGGCGCGTGCATGAGCCCCTGTGGCGCCTGGCGGCGGCGCTGGCGGGCCTGTGTCACGACCTCGGCAAGCCCATCTCCGACCTGTCGGTGACCAACCGTGACGGCACCCTGACCTGGTCGCCGATGCATGAGACGATCGCCGACTGGGCCGCCCGGCACGGCCTCGACAGTTACTACCTACACTGGCGCGAGCGGCGCCACAACCGGCATCAGTCGGTGGGGATGTTCGCCGTCGAGCGGGTGCTGGGGCCGGATGTGTTCAGGATGTTGTTCGCGGCGGACCCGGAGATCGGCAACGCCATGATCGACGCGGTGGCCGGGGTGAACGAGCAGGCGACGCTGACCCAACTGGTCAGCAACGCCGACCGCGCTTCGGTCGAGCGGGATCTGAAGACCAACCGCATTGACCCCCAGGCGACCGCACTGGGGGTGCCGATTGAGCGCTACCTGCTCGACGCCATGGCGCGGCTGGTGCGCGCCGGTACCTGGCAAATCAACACCCCGGGCGCGCGCCTGTGGATGCTGGGTGACAGTCTCTACGTGGTCTGGCCCCAGGGGGGCGATGAAGTCGTCCAACTGCTCGCTGCCGATCGCGTCCCGGGTATTCCGCGGCACCCGGATACGCTGGCGGACCTGCTGATCGAGCGGCGGTATGCGCTTCCCCCCACGGAGGGCGACGGGGTGCGCCGTTACTGGCGCTTGGCGCCAGCCCCGCTGGCGCGCGACGGCAAGCCGGTCACGCTGACCCTGCTGCGCCTGTCGTCGCCGCACCATCTGCTGTCCGGGCCGGCGCCGGCCCCGGTCGGCCTGGTTGGCGAGGCCGTGGTGCGGGCCGTGGTCCCGACCCCGGGCCAGGTCCTGGGGTACCCGGTCGGTACGCCGCAGGGGGGGTCGCGCCCGGTACTGATGGACCGTGCAGCGGCGGCCGAGGATGACGCCGCCCGCCGGGATGAAGCCAGGCGTCTGGGGCTGGAGTGGGACGACGACGAGGTGGACGACGTGGCGGATCGCCTGGACGTGCCCGACATCCTCCCGCCCGTCGCTGGCGCGGAAGCTTCGCCACCGTCCGCCGCCGACCAGGGACGGCCTGCGGCGGTTCCCGCGCTGCCGCTCCCGGTCAGCACAGGACGGGTCCTGTCCCCCATTGAGCAGGCGGCGGAGCGGTTGCGCCAGCCGCGGCCGATGACGACCCAGGCGGCGGCACCAACTGCCCCCGGCGCGGCCACCCAGGGGGCCCCCGATCCCCGTACGGCGGCCACGGCGTGGTTCCAGGCGCGACGCCCCGGCACGGGGGCGCGTCTGCTGCTGGCCCTGGCGGCGGCGATCCGCACCGGCGCGCGCGCGCCCGCGGCCGTGCTGTACCTCCCGGAGCAACCCGGCCATCAGATTTGGGTCCGCACGCCCGCTGGCCTGGACGGGTTTGGCCCCGCCGTGGAGGTCCAGGTGGCGGCCCTGTGGGACGACGCGCTGCTCGCGGTCGACATCCTGAAGCCCTACCAGCACGTGCGGATGAGTGACGAGGTCCACGGGGTCGCCCTCAACGTCGAAGCGAGCGGCTATTTCGCGGCCTTGCTGCCGGCCGGAGCGTTGGACCTCTGTACGCCCCGGACGCTGGCTGTGGCCATCCAGGGCAATCCGCCACCGTCGGCCCTCGCCGGTCCCGTTCAAGACGCCCACGGTTCCACACCGACGGCGACCGCGCCTGAATCAACCCCCTCCAGTCCGGCGCCGACGGCCGGACAGAGCCCGAGCGCAGTCGCCACTGCCTTGATCGCCCAGGTCCGTGCGGCACATGCGGCCGCGGGTGCGACCGGGCCGGGCGCCCTGGTCGTGGTGACGCCCGCGGACATTGCCGCCGCGGCGCAGGCGGCAGGACTCAAGCCGCAATCGCTGAAACTGGCGCTGATGCACCGGCCCGGTTGCCGGATGACCCCTGACGGCGGAGCGGCGGTCGCCGCCGCATGACCGCGGCCGATGCCGACCCCTGGCGCCCCAACTATGAACGCCGGGCGCTCATCCTGTGGGTCGTCGTGGCCGTGGTCGCCGCGGTCACCGCGGGTCTGTGGGGCCTGCCGACGGGGGCCTTTCACTGGCTCGCGTGGCTGGCGCTCGCCATGGCGCTGACCTGGGTCCGGGGTGCGGTGCGGATCGCCAGCCAGCACGAATGGCTGCGCGGACACTCGCTGGGGTGCATCGCCCCGGAGGACTTCGCGGCCCGCCTGCCGTCCTGGTCCGGGGACCTGTGGCTGGGCTGGGGCTTCGACTGGCTCCCCATCCACACGCAACGCGCCTTGGACCTCATGCGGGCAGGACCGGAGTTGTTTGCCCCGCGCGATCCGCAGCGCATGGGTGCGACCTGGCTGCACGGTTTGGGGGGACGCGATCAGGACCTGCGTATCCCGCTGTCGCATACCGACGGGCACATGCTCATCGTCGGGGTCACGGGCGCCGGCAAAACCCGCACCTTCGACCTCCTGGTCACCCAAGCCGTACTGCGTGGTGAGGCGGTCTTGATCATCGACCCCAAAGGCGACCGCGACCTGCGCGACACGGCGCAGCGCGCGTGCGTCCTGGCCGGCACCCCGGAGCGCTTCGTGCATTTCCATCCGGCCTTTCCCGCCGAATCGGTGCGTATCGACCCCTTGCACAGCTTTAACCGTGCCACCGAACTGGCGAGCCGGGTGGCGGCCCTGATCCCATCGGAGACCGGCAACGATCCCTTCAAGAGCTTCGGGCAAATGGCCCTGAGCAATGTGGTCCAAGGCCTGCTTGCGGTCGAGGAGCGACCGAGTCTGGTCAGTTTGCGCCACTACCTGGAAGGTGGTGCCGAGGCTCTGGTTGAACGGGCGCTGAGGCGGCACTTCGCCGCCTATCGCCCCGACTGGGAGACCGAAGCGGCGACCCTCCTGGCCCGTGCCCGCGATGCAACTGCCCGGGTCAAGGCGCTGGTGCGCTACTACCGCGAGCGGGTCAGCAGCGACCATCCCTCGACTGTGCTGGAAGGGCTGCTCGGACTCTACGAACGCGAGCAAGTGCACTTCTCCAAGATGGTCGCGAGCCTGATGCCGATCCTGAGCATGCTCACGTCCGGGGACCTGGAGGGTCTGTTGTCACCGGCCGCGGGCGAGGCGGCTGATCCGCGGCGCCTGACCAACTTGGCCGACGTGATCGACGCCGACGAAGTGCTCTACGTCGGTCTGGACTCGCTGTCGGACACCATGGTCGGGTCGGCCATCGGCTCGATCCTCATCGCCGACCTGGCCGCGGTGGCCGGTGATCGTTACAACCACCAGGGGCGCCCGCGTCCGGTGAACGTGTTCATCGACGAGTCGGCCGAAGTGGTGAACGACCCCTTCATCCAACTCTTGAACAAAGGCCGTGGTGCCGGTCTGCGCCTGGTGATCGCTGCCCAGACCTTCGCCGACTTCGCCGCCCGCACCGGCAGCGAGGCCAAGGCCCGGCAGGTACTGGGCAACATCAACAATCTGGTGGCGTTGCGCGTGCTCGATGCCGAGACCCAGGAATACGTGGCCGAAAGCCTGCCGAAGACCCGCGTGGTCAGCATCATGCGCTCGCATGGCAGCACCACCGATGCCAGCAACCCGGTGCTCTATACCGGCAACACCGGCGAGCGCGTGGTCGAGGAGGAGGTGGAGTTGTTCAGCCCGGCCTGGCTTGGGCAGCTCCCGAACTTCGAGTACATCGCGAAGCTCTCGGGAGGGCGGATCGTCAAGGGTCGATTGCCGATCCTGGGTGCGCTGCGCGGTGCGGCCGAGGCGGCAGTCACGATGCCGGCCACTGGGCCAGGTGGCGACCCGCGCCCCACGGCGCTGCTGGCCGTTCCTCCTGAGCGGTCAGCCGGACCCCTTGGGCCATCAGCCGCCAGCGCGTCCACCGCGGACGACGGTGCGGCTGAGCCGGACGCCCCCGACGCCGCGACGCTACCGAACCAAATGGAACATGCTATGGGAAAAAGATACCTGAACGCGGCCCTGAAACGCTCCCAGCGCGAGGCCCTGACCCAGGTCGAGATCGACTGGCCGGACAGCCGCGGGCTACTCGAACGCCTTGCACTGGGACTCTGGGCGGGGTATCCCACCGATGAAGCCCGCTACGCCCGCCTGCAAACCATCGCCGTGGCCGCGATCAACTCCCACAAAGCCGCGAAGAAGGCCGGGGTGCCCGATCGCGAGCGCTTTGCGGCCTTCTTCGAGGCGCTCATGGGGGCGCTCGCCGCGTCCGAGCATGCGGTGCTGGCGCAGGTCATGACGGCCGACCAACGGCGCATCCTGGGCCGTCGGCTACGTGCCGTCCTGCCATCGACTGGCCGCGACCTGGCGTCGGTGACCGGGTCCCAGGATGCTTGACGACTCCCATGAGGGCACCGACGGCAAGGGCATCTGGCTCTGGACCCTCGCCGCGGGCCTGCTGCTCTTCGTCATGGAGTTCATCCTGTTCGCCGCCCTGGTGCCGACCGACTGGACGCGCCAGGTCAGCGCCAAAGAACTGACGTCGCTGGTGGACGCCGTGGGACCGGCGCAGGCCGACGTCATCCTCGACCGCGCCGTGCGCTGGTATCGGGCGTGTTTCGTCCGCACCGGCTTGGAGGCGTGGAGTTACCACGTTCTGGTCCCCGATCAGCGGATGGCCGGGGCGGGGTTGGAGAAATTGGCGGACAGCCCGGTCTGGCCCTGGCTCGCGGGGCGGGTGCAGGTGGTGTGGTGGTCGCTCGGGCAGGCCTGTCAGCGCCTGGCGGTCCTGCTCTTCTGGTGGCCGTTCAGCCTGATCCTGGGCGTGGCCGCCGCGTACGATGCGTGGTTACGGCGGCGTATCCGGCAGCACGGCTTTTCTTATGCCAGTCCGCTGATTCATTTCTGGGCGGTGCGGGCGCTGCTTTGGATACTGATCGGGACCTTGATGCTGTTGGTTGCTCCCATCCCGCTACCGGCGACGGGCGTGCCGGTCGGGGTGGTCGTCGTCGCCGTGCTTTTGGGGCTTGTGCTTGCAAACAGCCAGAAGCGTTTGTAAGTCACCGGCATACCTGGTGCTGCGGATGTTGGTGAGGTGCTTCGGTGCTCGGTTCGCTGAGGATCACGAGTGGCGCCGGGACGGTGGCCCGTCAGGACCGGATCAATTCAGCGGCCCTCAGGCGGAAGACCACTCACGACCCGGAGCCGCCGTCCGCGGTTTCTCGGTCAGAGACCGCAAGTCACCCCATACCGGACTCCACGCATGTATGTCCCGGCGTCACGCGCAACGGTCAAGGTCTCGGATCTGGCGTGAGACCCCCGAGGAAGCGGCTATCACTGCGGTCCCCTTAAGAATTTCTTCCTTTGGCTCGCTTCCCGTTGTCAGCGATGTTGGCAGACCACTTAACAGGTGCTACTGTCCGCACCAAGCAAGCCCAGAGGCAGGCGCCCATGAGCGTGAAATTCTCCGAAGACGTAGTCCCGTTAACGGACCTCAAGGTCAATCCTGGTCGAGTGGTCAAACATGCTGCCGAGGCCCATCGGCCCGTGCTGCTTACCAGCAGAGGGCGCGGGGTCGCCGTTATGCAGTCCGTGGCCGATTACGAGCACGCCGCGGAGGAGCGCGCCTTCATGCGCGCGGTGGTCGTGGGATTGGCCGATTTGGACGCTGGCCGCGAGGTCTCCCTCGCCGAGGCCAAGGCCAGATTCGGCTTGGCCTAGGGGCATGAGCGTCGCTAGGGTCAGCTTCGCCGAGTCCGCCCTCAGCGACTTGGCAGGTATCCAGGAATGGTACGCCGAAGAAGGGGTACCGGAGGTCGGCGACCGGCTCGTCGCCGAGATATTCGAACGCGTGGAGGTTCTCGCCGACCACCCCGACATCGGGCGGGTCGTTCCGGAGTTTGACCAAGCCTTTCTGCGCGAGCTGATCCATCCGCCCTTCCGGATTGTCTATCGCCGGGACCCGTTGCGGGTGCGCATCGTTCGTGTCTGGCGCAGCGAACGGTTGTTGCGGCTGCCGGCATCGGCCAAGTCCCAGGACCCCGCAGGTTGAGCATGGCAGGCACCAGCCCCGGCCGACCGCGGTCTGGCGTGACTCGGTTCCAGCAACCATGAGTCCCGACCAGCCCAGTCCCCCAGACGTCGTCACCGAGACGCGCGAGGAAACACTCAACGCCTATCGGGCGAAGCCGATCCAGATTTGCAGCGATGGCAATCGCGAGAACGAGGAACGCCGCGAATACGCAAAGCGCACGATTCTTGAGCTCTTGCAAAATGTGGAAGATGCACTCTCCGACGGCGAGCGGCAGGGCGGCTTTTTCATCCGGCTTGTTGACCGAGAGCTGATCGTCGCGAACGAGGGCGCGCCGTTCACTGATCGCGGATTCCGTGCCCTGTGTACGCTGAACTACAGTGGAAAGCAGGCGCACATGGACCGCGAGCGCCCACGGCGCATGATCGGCAGCAAAGGTACCGGCTTCAAGTCGGTATTGAACTGGACCGACCGAATCGAGCTTTTCTCGGGACGGATTGCCGCCCGTTTCGATCGAACAGAGGCCGCGACAAAGATCCGCCAGAAGATCGGCAAAGCGGGTGTTGACAAGATCGAAGAGGATGGTCCTTGGCCCGATGACCGCATGCCTCTGCTCCAGGTCCCGTTGTCGCCAGAGCCGGATACGCAGTCGGATGCACAGATTCAAGTATTGGTGTCCGAAGGTTGGTCCACGATCTTTCGCTTCAGGCTGCTGCCGGATAAGCTTAAGCTCACGGAGGTCCAAGAGGCACTGGCGAACATTGATCCCCGGCAATGGCTCTTCTTGGACAAACTGAGCCGAATCAAGGTTAGCCTCGACGGACTTCTGACCGATTGGCGGCTTGATCGCCGCGAGCACCGGAGCAGCTCGGATAATACTCGGTGTTATCAGTTGTACATCAACAAAGACGGCCATCCGGTCGCCCATTATCAGGTGATTCGACGCCTGCTGCCGGATTCAGTGAGGCCCACCAAGTCTGACGAGGTCGGGCTCGCCGAGATTGGGTTCGCCTATCAGGTCGATGGCGACGACGCTGAAAGCGCCGCACGGGTTGCCAACTTTTTTGCGACCGATTGTCTTTCACCATTCCCGGCCATCGCCGTGCATGGGACCTTCCTGCTCAAAGCCGATCGCAGCCGCCTCGCCGAGGACGATCTGAGCTACCAGCGCACACTAATCAATGCGTTGTCCGAACTGCTGCGGGAGAGACTAATACCCGGCCTGGTCTCCCAGTACGGTCCAGGCGCTCTGTATTATCTTGCGCCGCGTCCCAGCAACTCCAGTGGAGAGAGTAATGTTGTCGAAGCAGAACTGCAACAGCGGCTTGTCCATGAGGTCAAGTCGACGGCATTTGTCCGCACGATTGCCGGGTCGGTAACGGCTCCGCGAGACCTGAAGCTATGGCACCACGGGCTCGGCAATCTGCTTGAGACGAACCCGTTGGCGGCAGAGATAACAGGGTTGCCGCATCCGCACTGGTGTAACGGCGACACGAGCACGATTTTGTGCGATCTGGGCGCAAGCACTCTGACGCCGCGAGAGCACATCAGGGCATTGCTGGGATGGCAGCCGACCTCGCCCGAGATTGCGGGCAACGCCCATGATACTCTCGCGCAAACCTACCAGGAAATTTGTTGGCCTCGCTACGAATGGAAGGATGTAGAGCGCGAGAAGAAGTCCTTCATTAATCTCGCTCATCGGTTGACCATCTGGCGCGTTGCTGACGGAGCGTATCGTGCTTTGGCCGATTCGGGGCTCGATAGTGGTGCATTCTTTGAACCGCGAGCAGATAAACCAACGCTGCCGAATTTTATCCGCGCCGACTGGCTCGAAACAGACTTTCAAGCGTCTCTTAAGAAGAGAAAGCTCTGGGATACGCAGGTTTCCCGTGACGTTCGACTGGGTCAGTTGCATGGGCATGGGCGCGATGAACTGCTGAAGCACGCAGTTATTCCTGCAGTGGAAGAAAACTCACATTGGTGGCTTGAGCGAGGCAACGAGCTGTTGCTTGCCCTGCATTCGCTCGGCTGTGAAGCCAACGAGACAAGCGACGTTCACGAGAGTCTACTGCGGAAGCAGCTTGGCCAACATATTTGGGTGCCGACCCGACACGATGGTTGGCAGCCGGCAGATAGGGTCTATGCAGGTGCCGATTGGGATAACCCTTGGGCCGAGAACTTTGTGGCCCGCTCGGATAGTCAGCGCTTTCTCCTCGGCCCTCCGGAACAGCTACCGTATGGCAAAAACATTGCTCCCGTGCTGCGGTTCATTGGGGTATCTTGGACCCCGAAATGGCGTAGGCACCTTGATGACAGCAACGACTATGGGACCTGGCCGAAAGATTATGCTTCGCTTGATGCGCCGCCTAACGAGTTTTCGGGATTGGCTGGGTGGCCCAGCTACTGGAGTACGGTCGGTCGCCTGGCGCTTCAGAAAAGCAATCAAGGCGTCGCAACTGGCACCGTTGGGCGCTGGCCTTTGGTCGACGCTTGGGCCATCGAGGGGCTTGAAGAGTTCATCGGCGGGCTTGAGGGGATCGCCGCTGGGTTAAGAGCGCTACGCGAGCTTTGGGAGTTGAAGGCGCATCTTTCCCGACGAAAGATTATCGTTGGTCGGCGCGGGCCGAATGGCGCGAAGATCAAGAAGATCAATCAATTCGAGTCGACACCGGCGGATAGTTTCATCGCCTGGCAGATCAAGAACTCGCGGCTGTTTTCGGTGGAGCCATCGCCGCTCTTCCCGGATGGCAGCGCAGCCCTGTGCGACCTCCTAATCGGCAGCGGCAGTCACGGTGCTTGGCTGAAATGGCTTCCCCGGCCTAGCCTTGCCGGCTGTGATCCCAGTGATACGCGCGACTTAGAGGCATTCGCGCTGGATTTCGGCGCAAGAGCCAGTGTGAACGATTACTCGCTTGACCAGTGGCGCGGTTGGCTTTCCATGCTGGCTGGTTGGCCGTTTGGGGAGCCGCCGATCAATGAACTTCATGGTTTCTTGGGCGCCCTGAGTCGGTTGGAAGCCAAGGCCGATGGTTGGTCACGCGATACTCGGCTGCCTTGCGTGGCCGCGGACGAAACCTTGGTGTTTTCTCCACTATCCGAGCTGACGATTCTCGATGAGCCTCGCTTTGAGGGATTCAGGTCCGCGCTCTTGATGGCGGGTCACAGACTATTGCTCGCCAGCGTCAGGGACGGGCGACGATTATTGCAGATGTTCGGGCGTGAGGATCGTGCAGTCAGTGCCTTGGTGCGGCTTGACGTTGCTGAGCATCGACCTTGCGGGTCGGCCCAAGAACGGTTGCGGTGGTGCGAGTGCGTCCGTTCGCTGGTCCTCGCCTGGTTTGACCACGCCGGGGGGCCGACTGCGGCTGCGCGGCTTCGGGATGGATGGCCGCGGGAGATTCGAGCACACCGCCCGCTTCAGGTTAACGTCGCCCTGACAGTGGGCGGGACCTTGGGATGCATCGATCAGCCGTTTCTCTGGGTGGGCGACATCCTGCATGTCGGTGCCGGGGAGGGAGCTGGGCTGTGGGATCATGTGGCAGAAGGACTCAACCAAAAGTCGAAACTCGACAAGCTAGTCGAAGACGGGATCGTCAGGCTCTTACAGGCAGTGGAAGCAGCGAAGTCGCCGGAAGCTGGCATAGAATTCCTTCGGATCAAAGGCATTGCGCCCGACGAATTGCAACGATGGGATCAGGAAGGCCCGATTTCGCCCGAAGCGGAGCCGTTGCCCAGTCAACCCCCGCTTCCCCAAGTTGTCACTGTCACTAATCTTGAACTGAGGGCGGATGCGAACACCGAAACTCCGGTGGACGCGCAGCCGCCGAAGGCCCCATCGCGACCCGCAATCGACCGCGACGAGCATCTCCCGACGACGCTGCCGAAAGCATCGAGTGAGCTACACCACCAACCGACATCGTGGACGGCAACCCACCGAAGCTCACCGACCCAAACGCCACGGACGGCCCCAGTGGCTGACCCTGAAACAGACGCAACGCCAGTACCTATACCAGCGGTTTGCGATGCGCCGCAAGCTCCATCGCCTTCTCGGCATCGCGGACAAGAACCGCAGCAGCAGGGTCAGAAAGCAGAGGCTTGGCTTCACGCTCGCTTAGACGAGCTAATCGGGGGGGCTTTCGAGATCAAGCTGCATCACCGAGACGATTTCGGCGAGACGGATTTAGTAATCTTTGCGGCCGGACTGGAGATTCTTCACATCGAGGTCAAGTTGATGACGAAGAAAAGCATTTATTGGAGCTTTGGGGAGATCTGCAAGGCCCAATTCTGCGCTAGGCGCGAGATTCCTTACGCCCTGGTAATACTCATACCTGAACCGAATGAAGCATCTGATACCGATGCGGGCGATCTGAGTTTCCGGGTCAAATGGATATCGGAGCCAGTCAGCCGACTGGCAGGCGGATGGATAGATGGTCGGGTCAGGGGCGAATGGCGTTGGAAGAAACTGAAAGTCCCGTCTCAGACGCTGCAGGCTTTGGCAGCTTGGGTCCCATCAACACCACCGGCGGCAGAAGCTCCGAGCATCACTTTTGTCATCGAGCTTGGCGACGGCGATTACGTCGGCAGCGGATTGGATTTCGTTTGGAGCCTGCTCAAGGTGAAGTGAAAGCACGGCCAATGGGAACGGTGGGAAAACACGCGCGTCAGAGTAAGACTTAGTTCTTACGGGTGCGTCTCGGCGTGTACCCTGAACCGACGCGAGCGCTCGGTGCGGGCGTTCCCGGTCTTGGGCCGACGGCGTTTCCCGCATTCCCCCCAAGAATCGGAACTTTCGGCTCTCACGGTCCCCGCCTGCTGGGCAGCACACTGCGCCCATGGCTGACCCAACCGAAATCCCCAAGTACATCGACGATCCACCGCTGATCCTGCTGTGGCGCGTTGATGATCTCGTCCCGATCGTGCTGTGTCTGGTCATCGGGATCTTCACCGGCAGTCCCAGCACGATGTTCAAACTGATCATCCTGGGCGTCCTCCTGGTGCGCCTGTATTCCAAGTACCGCGAGCGGCGCCCCGACGGGCACGCCCTGCACTTCCTCTATTGGTACGGCCTGCTGCCGCTGCGTGGGCGTACCACCCCCAATCCGTTCTGTCGGCGGTGGCTACCATGAACCTTCAGCGATTTCTCGCTACCTGGGCCGGGTTGACGCTGGAGAATCGGGTCAATCGGATCATCATCCTGCTGCTGATCGGCGTCAACTGCGTGTTGGCGGTAACGATCAACCAGACCGATCGCACCGTGGTGTTGGTGCCGCCGGTCCTGGAAGCGGAAGTCTCGGTGGCCCGCTCCTCGGCCAGTCAGGAGGTCCGGGAAGCCTGGGCCCTCTTCGTCGCCGAGTTGCTCGGAAACGTCACCCCCAGCAACGCCGAGTTCCTGATCAAGGCCCTGGAACCCCTGCTGTCACCCGCCCTGCGGGTCGACGTGCTGCGGGTCCTGGACGCCCAGGTCGCCGAGATTCGCCGGGAAAAGGTCAGTCTGGCCTTCGAGCCCCGGGCCATCAGTCGCGATCCGGCGAGCGGCACGATCTATATCACCGGCACCCACGTCACCAGCGGACCGGCCGCCAAGCCGGTCAACACCTCACGCACCTATGCCCTGCGCGTCGAGTTCAAGAACTATCGTCCGGTCGTGGTCTTCCTGGATTCCTATCCCGGGGAGCCGCGTATCGGCGCAACCGAAGGGAGCCCGCGATGACTCGCCAACCGACTCTGCTCGCCCTGTGCATCTCACTCGCGCTCGGCGCTGCCCAGGCCGCGCCGGAGCCCGACCCCGGGGCCGCAATCCCGCGGGTCTCCTGCGACCTGTTGGATGTCCGCACCGCGGCGGCGGGACCGCGCGCCGACCTGACCGGGACCGGGGAGGGCGTCCCCGGGGGCGCCCCGACCATTCGACAAGTCGGCGGGCGCGATCTGAGCGCCCGCCGGACCAGCAGTGCCCCGGAGCACCGTGGCGGCTTCTTGCGGGTCGGGATGGGACAGTCGGCAGGCCAAGCCTCACCCGTCGCGATGGAACTGGGACCCCGTAACGTCAGTATCGCCCCGGGCACCACGGCGTTGATCGAGATTGCCATCGACCATCTCAACCGTATCGTCACGCCCTTTGCGACTCCGGTGGTGCGTACCGTCTCCGCGGCCAGTACCAGTGTCGATGGCCAGGTGGTCTACGTGGCCACATCCACCGAGGAACCCGTTTCCTTGTACATCAGCGACGGGCAGAGCAACGACCTGGCGTTGTCGCTCACCCTGGCCCCACGGTACGTGCCGCCGCGCGAGATCCGCCTCACCGTCCCCGGGTATCACGGCAAGGGTGCGAGCGGTGCGGCACCCGACAGCGGCAAGTCGGCATTGCTGCCGCTCGCCGGGGGGGAGGGCCGCGGTAGCGACGCCTACGTCGCCGCCTTGACCGACCTGTTGCGGGCCATGGCCCAGCGGCGACTACCGGCCGGGTTCCAGGTCAAGGACGGCGGCCCGAAGGCGCACTGCGCCGCAGGGCTCACGATCACCAAGACGCAGTTGAGCCAAGGGGCGAGCGCCAGCGTGCTGACGCTCGGCGTGCGCAATACCGGAACCGGCACCGTGGCGGCCAATGAGTCTGCCTGCGCGCTGGATCAGGGGGTCGTCGCGGCGGTCAGTGCCTGGCCGTTGAAGACCCTGGCGCCCGGGCAAGAGACCGAGGTGTTCCTGGTGCTCCAAGCGGGCGCCGTGGCGACTGAGCCGAGCGGCATACCTCGGTGATCAATCTCAAGACCCAGTGGGCTTCCTTGTCGCCCGGCGTCCAGCGCGTGGTCGCCTGGGGTGCTGGCGCCTCCGTGCTACTCGTCCTGGCTGCGCTCGCGGTGCAAAGCGCCGGGCCACCCACCCCCAAGGGGAGCGCCCAAGAGAAGCTGGTGCGCAACCTGCTCACCGACACCGATCCACGCTCCTTGGGCATCAAAGGCCTGGCCGCCCGACTGGAGCGCATGGAGCACCACGTCGATGACGTGAAGAAGGCGTTGGCGAAACCGCCGGACAAACCGGACGTGCCCCCGGTCGACCCCGCCGTGGTCGAGGCCCAGCGCGTCGAGATGGCCCAGTTGAAGGACCAACTGGAGAGCCTGCGCCGCCAGGTGGAGACGGCCAAGCCGGTGCTGCCGCCCGTGTCGCTGCCTGCTGTGCGGCCCCCGGGCCGATTGGCCGAGCCGGTGATCCCGCCGACGTCGGCACCGGCGGCACCAGTGCCCACGCCGCCAGGCGAGCGGCCACTGAATCAAATGTTCAGCCCGCCGACCACCAAGGCGCCGAGCCCTGCGGTGCCCGGGGCGCACGCGAGCGGTGCCGGCCGTGCCCTGGACATCCGCGTGGTCAGCGCCCCGCCGCCGCCCGCGCCGCCTCCTGGCCGACCCGCCGCCCCGGCCCCGGGCGAACTGTTCATCCCGGCCGGCAGCATCCTCACCGGTGTGCTCCTCAATGGCCTGGACGCCCCCACCGGGCAGGGCGCCCGCCAGCAGCCGACCCCGGCGCTGGTGCGGATCAAGCACGACGCGCTCCTGCCCAATCGGTTCCGCGCCGACGTCAAGGAGTGCTTCGTGATCGTCGGGGGCTTTGGGGATCTCGGGTCGGAGCGCGCCTACCTGCGCGCCGAGACGCTGACGTGCGTGCGCACCGACGGTGGGGTCATTGAAGTCCCACTCGACGCCTACGCGGTCGGCGAAGACGGCAAGGTCGGCATCCGTGGCCGCCTGGTGAGCAAGCAGGGCGCCCTGCTCGCCAAGGCGTTGCAGGCCGGCTTCCTGACCGCGTTCTCGAAGGTCTTCACGCAGGTCCCGGCGACGGCGTTCAGCAACGGCGCCACCAGCAGCCAGGTCCAGTTCCAGTCCATGTTCACCCCCCAGGCGGCCGAGGCCGGCTTTGCCGGTGGCGTCGGCGGGGCGATGGACAAGTTGGCCGAGTATTACATGAAGATGGCCGAAAACACCTTCCCAGTGCTCGAAGTCGATGCGGGGCGCGGGATTGAACTCATCATCAACAAGGGCACGTCGCTCAAATTGAAATAATGTCGACCCCGAAACCACGCATTCTGCTCGTCGTTCCCGACCTTACCAGACAGCGCCTGGTGCGCACGGCCTTGTCGCGCGGCGGGGCGCTCGTCACCACCGAGGAAGCGGGGGAGGGGGCCCTGCGTCGGTGCGCGCTCGCCCTACCCGCGGCCGTTATCATGGCCGTGGTCATGCCTGGACTGAGCGGGTTACAGGTCCTGGCGCGACTGCGTACCAACTATCCCACGCTGCCGGTGTACCTCATCGACGACGACAGCGCGGGCCAGCGGATGGGCGCCAAGGGCCTTGCGGCGGGTGCTGCGGCCGTCTTCCAGAGTGCGCAGGCGGGTGCCTGGGCGAACCAGGTCGTCAAGGACTTGGAGACCGCCGCGGTGGTTGGGCAAGCGTCTGCTTGGATCGCCAGCCCGCCGCCGGGACCCAGTGCCTACCTGGTGGAAGAACACGCGACCGTGGACGGCCTGCCCCTCTACCCCGACAGCGATGACCTCCTCGGGGCGAACGCGGACCACCTGATCCATTCTCCGCCACCTTCCGCTGAACCGGCAGCACCGCGTTCGGCGGGGGTGGCCGACGATTCCGAGCGCATGACCAGGCGCGGCATGCAGCAAGGCCGGGAGTCCCCAGCGCGGCTGTCGGGTCCCGCGGCACCCCTGGATGGTCTGCCGTTGGTCGAGAGCGAACGCGACCAGATGAAGGCGCCGCCGCACCGGGTGGGGCCCCTGCCAGAGGAGCATCTCGTCCCCCTGTTTACTGCGTTCCTGGAGCGACAACTCCCGGTCATCCTCGCCGACCTGCGCGCGCACGAGCACACCAAGGTCATCGGGGTGGGGCGCTCGCCACCAGATCTCATGTCGGCGCTACGCAGCATCAACGAGGGGTTTCGGATCCAGATGGCCCGGCAGATCAATTGGCGTCTGCAACAGATCGCCACCGAAAGCGAGGCGCAGGCCCATGCCCTCGTCACCGCGGTCGTCGTTCAGCACCTCGCGCCGGTCCGGCAGCAACTCCGACGGTGGCGGGGCCTGGCCTTGGTCGCCCTCCTTGGGATCGGTGTGCTTGGCGGCACCGTCGTTGGCCAGTTCGTCTGACCGCCATGGACAGTGAGTCCCGCCACCTGCTGGTGTTGTCGGAGCACCAGGCCCCCGCCTGGGCGCGCCGCCTGTGGGCGCTCGGCGAGCGGCCCACGGTATGCGTCGGCCTGGGCGAGGCGTTGCGGGCGCTTGCGCAACGCCGCCACCAGGTGTTCCTCATCGAGCTACCGGTCGCCGGCCACACCCATGCCAGCATTCTCGCGTTCCTGGTCGAACATCCGCTGTCACCGGGCCTGCGGTTCATCGTCGTCTCGGCAACGCCGCAGCGGCTGGTGCACCGGGACGATGAGGACCCACGCGTTTCGGTGCTCATGGCACCCTGTAGTGACACGCAGTTGCAGTTGGCGCTCGCGATGAATAGCGCGTCCGTGGACTCGCTGTCGCCCGCGTCAGAACCGCTCTGGGACAGCGGGTTAGGCGATGGCAGTCAGACCATCGAGCGCTGGGATCAGGCCGCCATTGCCGCGCAGTGGGCGCCCGCGGATGCGACCAGCCTGCGGGCCAACGCCACGGCACTGGCCACGCTCTGCACCAGTCTCTGCCGCCTGCCAGTGGAGCCGGGGCCCGCCGTCCAGGCCCTGCACTCTCTCGCTCCGCGGGTACGCGCGCTCGTGCGCCGTGTGCGGCTGCGTCCGCCACGGACCGGTGCGCGTCAGCCCGGCGCCTTGCTTGTCGAACGGGTCGCGCAGGGATGGGTCGACCTGCTCGCCCATGTGCTCCAGGGTCTCGACCGCACGGCCAGCGGCGGTCCGGAGACGACCGCGGCCAGGTCATGGGTCGTGCTCCAAGCCATGCGCATCCACCGCGTGACCGTGATCCTGGAGCTCCTGTGGGGGGTGCCGCGGTACCCGGGGATGTGGCGGCGGCTGCATGAGCTGCAGACCTACACCAACGCGCGTATTCGACCGCAACTCGGCGCCGGGTCTGACCGCCAACTCGCCGGTGCGCTCGGGGCCATCGCACAAACCTACCGGGAGGCGCTGATCCTCGGCTGCGCATTGGTGCATCCCCCGCCGCAGTTGCTCACCAGTGCCCTGGTCGAGTCGTTGTCCGACTGGGCGAGTGGAACCCGCCTGCTGCCGGCGCTTCGCCAGGACTGGCAGCGGGGGTGGTGGGTAGGGTGTTCAATATCGGACCTATTTCACAAATTATCTTCATACAGTTTTAGTGTTTGATAACGAATCAATGAGAGCATGCCGACGCCGGGCCAGCATCGACGCACCGATATGCGCTTGCGCCCAGTGCTCGACATCAATCGTACGCACCGATTCCATCGCCTCCCGAATCAACGGAGTCGCCAGGTCGGCGATGAAGGCAGGAATCGCAAGCAGCAGCTTGCCGATCTCCTTGAGTGGCCCCCTGGCGGTGAAGCATTTGTATTTCCCGAAGACCGATTCGATGATATCGGAGGATGCCAGCCAGACATTATCAGTCGGGATCTTGGCGGCTTCCACTGCCACCTTCGCGAGCATCTGTTGGGTAAAGGCCGCCGTGCGTGGGGTGAGCGTTGACTGCGGTGGCAGCGTGGCCTGGAGTGATTCCTGGGAGCCCCGCTGGAGGCCCTTGGATTTGAGGTGCGACTGAATCAGCTTGGATTGCGCCATCATTTGCGCGTAATCCACCAGGTCATCCCGGTAGGACAGTAGCCAGGCAAAGCCGTCAAGGAAGCGGCTGTACCCAGCGTCCGCTTGCTGCCAGAACACATCGTCGAGCGTATCACTCTCGAGGTCTGAGTGTGTCTGCAGTGCCTGGCAAAAAGCCGCCCGGTCGGGATAGCGAATGCCGACGATGGCCCGCAATGGGTGCGCCCGGGCGGCGCCGAACCGCGCGCACAGGTGCTCCCATGCCGGCCACTTCAGGACGTATTGCGCGCGGATCGCGCTGAAGTCGCCGCGATCATGGTAGGCGAGGAGCCGTTGTGCCCACCGCACCTGGACATCCAGATTCATGAAACGCGCCTTGAGGCGCTGCCGAGGCGGCAGCAAGAAGGCCAGATCGGTCTGCTGCAAGGCTGACCAGGCGTTGCGACAGTGCGCCAGCAAGGACTCCCAGCGCGCGTCCCGGCCCATCTCGGCCTTGAGCAGCGTCGCGATCAGATGAGAAATATCATAAGTATAGACGCAGGCAGTGGCGTGCTCCTGAAACAAGGCGATGCCCTTGCGCAGGTCGCTGCCGTGGTCGGCAACGATCTGGACCGGGGGACCGGTGCGTTGCGCAACGCGCCTGAGCACGTTCGCGACCCACGCCCCCGTGCTGTGTGTGGTGATCTCCACGGCCAGCACCTGCATGGCGCCGTGACCCGGACTGTAACCGCTCCGAGCCAGTGCATTCACCGGAATACCCAGGATTACCAGGCACTTGGATGCCCCCAAGGCGATGGTATGATCAGCGACGTAGATCCAATCCGTGCGCCATTCCGGTTGGCGATTGAGGATCGCGAGACCGCAGCGATAGATCCAGTTCAGCACCGTGGTGTGGGCTGGCGCCGCCACCGGGAATGTCGCGCCGAACAGATTCAAGACCCGCGCCACGCCGCGACTGCCAAGCCCCGCGTGCAGATACAGCCGCATGGTCAACTGCATGACCATGACCGAATAGTGATGGCCGACCGGCGGGGACAGCGCAAGCTGTGGTGGCTCATCCACTGGTTCGTCAGCCGCCGGCGCCGCGGCCTCTTCGGCGCCCGTTCGCCCACGCTCCGCCTTTAGCGCACGCGCCTTCCACTGCGCGCGGCTGTGCTCCAGATCCCGAATCTTGACCTCCGCGGCCCGCAGGCGCTGCTGCCGCTCCAACGCTTTCGCCTTCCAGGCATCACGTGACCGCTGGAACAGGTTGGCCAGACGGCTCACTGGGCTCTTGAATGCGTTCATCACGTCGTGCGCGCTCCGGCAAGGCGGTCAGATCACCGCGCCAGTAGGCTGGCCAACCGTTCGCCGTTTGTCAAGGGCTGGGCATGAGCTAGTGTCGCACCGTCATCGTACCCACCCGAGCACAGAACCGACAGCCGGGCCTTCCCGGCAACACGCTTCTTGCATGGGCTTTTCAGCGCCTTTTTGGGTCAGATTGAACATCCTAGGTGGTGGGTCGTCGACACGCTCGACGATGTACCGCCGTGGTATCTCGACGGTGTGTTGCGGGATGACTGGCACGGCTTTCGGCTTGAACTGCCGGCGGCCTGCCGGGAATTCTTGTCGCTGGCCTCGCCATTGCGGTAGCCCCGCGATCTCGCTGCCTGCAATGGCGGGGGTTCCCGCGGGACATCGAATGACGGCAACCTCCCCGTACCCCCGTGACCGTCAAGCCTCGCACGCAGTCGTAAGTGGGCCGAACGTGCCGCCGGGCCGGTGCCGAGACCGACCCAAGGATGGCTGGAACGATGATCAGGTTCGCCTGACATGACCAAGGTCGTGGATCACCCCGCGGCTTGATTCAACGCTTCCAGCCAGGTCCCCCCATCCGGACTAGCGAGGAGCGTCCCGGCCAGGTCTTCCAGCGCCTGGGCGTTGGGGACTTGGTCGAGCAGCGGCGCGCTACGCTCGGCGACTTCGGCTCCGAAGCGCCACCGGGCCAGGCGCACGAGGAGCAGACGCTCGTGTTGCAGCCCCTGCGCAACACCCTGTTGGATACCCTGTTGGATACCCTGCTGAATACCCTCCTGAAGGCCCTTACGGATGCCGATCCGCTCAACACTGGTGACGTAAGGCATGTGCTCTATCCCCTCAAAGGTTTGAATCTCGGACCAGAGGCGTTCTTCCAGTACCTCGGGCAGGCGCAGCATCCAGTCGATGAAGCGGAACAGTTCCAGGATGTCGTCCCGCGCCCAACCCCGTCGATAGAGGCTCTTGGCGAGCGCCAGTTTGGCCCAGTAGCGTTCTTCGGGGGCGTGGCGCGTCTCCTGGGTCTTGAGATGCGCCTGGATGACCACCGCAAAGGGGTTGGTCGAGGCCTCCAACTCCGCCCAGCGGGCGCGGTAGTCGAGCAGCTTGACGCAGGGGAAGCGGATGCCGACCTCGCAGCCCCAGCGCTGCCAGCCGAAGTGGTCCGGGCGCCAGTCGGCGCGCTCGTCGGCCAGCACGGCCAGGCTGACCACCGGGCGCCGGTGGCGGTCGTAGATGCGGTAATTGTAAACAAACAACCGCTCGGCCAGGTCGGGTTCAGCGTCTCCCTGGACCTCGACGTGGATGAGGAGCCAGTCCTCCCGCCCGGTGCTGTCCACCACGCGCACCAGCTTGTCCGCCAGTCGCCGGCCAAGCTCGGCGTCACGCGACTGCTGTTCTGCATCTCCCTGCACTGTGGCCGTCACGCTCGGACACCGAGCCGCCGCCCGCGGTTCCGGCAGCGGTGCGACGCAGCGAGCGGCCGATGGAATAGCTGTCCGCCCGGCAAAGCCGGTCGGCATCGATCGGGCGTCGACTGGCCCTCCCCAATCGGCCATGAGCGGTCGGTAAGGAAGCCTTGCCGGGCGACCGTGATGAAATCCAAAGCTGCCGAAAATTGCTCGTCCACAAGCATTCACGAGTCAGCCCACAAACCCCGCAACCTTTCGGTCGAGAACACCAAGGCTAACCCAACGCCTACCTCTACTGCCTCTTCGCACCCCTGTCCCCCTGACCATCATGCCCTCCCAGGTTCCGTTGCGGCCAACGTCTTGTAGCTCAGCAGGCCCCCAAGAAGATCGACTACGCCTTCACAAGGAACTATATCATCATGTCATCTTTTCACGATTTTCGAGAAACACTTCTATTGTGATATATCTTTTTCACTCGACTTTGGCCATTTTCCTAACAGCAAATATGGCTAACTGATTGAAATATAAAAGCACGAAAAATCAGGATGGGGTTAGGGAGCAGTGGGACCGATGCGAACCCCGGCGAGGACCCCCTGCTAATTTTTCCGTCCAAGATAACTCGTTGATTATCATGACTCTGGCCAGGCGGAAAAATGGCCAAAGTCGAGTTTCAGTACGTCGACCGAAACTTCCTGGCTAGAAAACCGCAAGATCAGACACTTACTGGATGGCAGGGGCCTTTGCCGGACTTGTGCGGATTTCCCCAACCCCCGAAACCTAACTCCCGCCCCGTCTGCCGATCCCCTAGAAGAACCGGAAAAAAGTATATTGAGATGCAATAATTTCACACTTTACGCGAAAAAATGAGATAATGATAATTCATGGTGCCCTCATACGAAAATCTGTCGATCGGAAAAACCAGGCTTGCTGCTGTAATTAATGCAGCCAGCGATGTCGTGCGCATTGAAGATGCGGTCCAGGCCCTTGGCGTCCCTCGTACACGTGCGGCCAAGCTTTTGTCGCGCTGGGTATCGCAGGGTTGGATGCGCCGCGTTGGAAAAGGTACCTACGTTCCCGTGCAGCTTGATTTCCTAAACGCCGAAACGGTAGTTCAGGACTCCTGGATTCTGGTTCCGGCCCTGTTTTCGCCTGCATATATCGCGGGTCGTACGGCGGCCGAGCATTGGGACCTGACCGAACAAATATTCCGCGACATCGTCGTCTGCACGACCCGTCCGGTTCGGGAGAAATCGATTGAGTGCCAAAGCGCCGTCTTTACGCTTAAGCACATACGGGAGGATCTGATATTTGGCATCAAATCCGTTTGGCGCGGGCAAACGAAAGTAGCCGTTTCAGATATTCATCGGACGATCGTCGATATTCTCGATGATCCTGCATTAGGCGGCGGTATTCAGCATGTTGGCGATTGTTTCGAGCGCTATCTGAATCGACCCGAGCTCGACGCGGACCGACTTATCGGTTATGCCGAACGTATTGGAAACGGAGCCATATTCAAACGGCTTGGATTTCTTGCCGAGAGACATCCCCGCGGCGGGGCGCTGGTCCAAGCTGCAAGAGATCGTCTTACCCAAGGTCACGCCAAGCTTGATCCGGCGCTTCAGTGCGTTCGCCTGGTAACTAGATGGCGGCTGCGCGTACCAGAAACCTGGGTCAAATGAGAAGCGCGTATGATCACTAAACGCGAGATCTTGGATGCTGCGTCTAACCTCAATCTCAATCCTCACGTTGTCGAAAAAGACTACGCGTTGGGGTGGGTGCTCGCTGGCATCTACGCCCATGATGCGCTGGCCGACAATTGGATCTTCAAGGGCGGCACCTGTCTAAAGAAGTGCTACTTTGAAACCTACCGATTTTCTGAAGACCTCGATTTTACGCTGAAGGATAAATCGCATCTTCGGGAAGGCTTTCTGCAACCTGTGTTCGGCGAGATCGCCGAATGGATTTACGAAAACAGCGGATTGGAATTTCCTGCTAAGTCACAAAGTTTTGACATTTACGCGAACCCACGCGGCCAGATGAGTTGCCAGGGCAAACTCAGCTATCGCGGTTCGGTCTCCCCCACCGCTGGCGGCATGCCACGCATTAAACTTGATCTCACGGCAGATGAGCGTCTGGTGCTGCCGCCTGTGAAGGTCCCGGTCTTTCATCCCTATAGTGATAGTCCTACCGACGGCATTTCCGTCTTGGCCTATGGCTATGAAGAAGTCTTTGCGGAAAAAATACGTGCGCTCGCCGAGCGTACCAGGCCCCGCGACCTCTACGATGTAATCAACCTCTACCGACACGAAGACGCGCGCCCCACCGCTTCGGTTCTGCTCGATGTCCTTCGCCAGAAATGTGAGTTCAAAGGTATCCCGGTACCAAACGCTGGAGACTTCGACGCTCATAAAGCAGATCTTGAGGGCGCCTGGACTTCGATGCTGGCGCACCAGCTTCCGGCATTGCCACCGGTAGCGTCCTTTTGGGAGATGCTTCCCCAGTTTTTCTCATGGCTGGCTGGCGGCGCAGCCCCGATCGTTCTTGCCGCCTACACGTTGGGGCGCGGCGAGGTGGTTATCCGGGAGCGGACCATCCGGCTTCCTTTAAGCGGCCCGGCCCAGTCCTATATCGAAATCATCCGCTTTGCCGCTGCTAACCGGTTGTGCGTAAATCTAGACTATCAAGGCTCGACCCGCCGTATAGAACCATACTCCTTGCGGCGCACACAGGACGGAAATATTGTCCTTCATGCCTGGAACGTTGATGCAAACGAACATCGCAGCTATCGCGTCGACCGAATTGAAGGTGCCCATACGACAGACAACAGTTTTGCGCCACGTTATGCCGTCGAGCTGACGCCGGAGGGGCCGGTTCGTGTCCTCCAGACGCCACGCTCGTCAAGCTCGGCAGGGCTCGGGGCAGCAAGTAGAACGTCCTCGTTGTCGCACCCTGCACACCAGCGGAGCGGCCGATCGTCTTTGCCTCAGTCACAGAGGCCAACTTACATCTACCAATGTGGCCTGTGCGGGAAAAAATTCCGCCGAGAAAATCAATCTCCCAGTTTGAATCCACACAAGGCGCCGGGCGGTTATCCGTGCTCTGGTCAGACCGGATTCTTAGTGGATATCAAATACTGATTCTCAGCCTTCCCGTTGTGCATAGGGGTGGCGCCTCAGGACAGATTCTTC
Organism: Candidatus Thiodictyon syntrophicum; assembly: GCF_002813775.1. Classification (NCBI taxonomy): domain Bacteria; kingdom Pseudomonadati; phylum Pseudomonadota; class Gammaproteobacteria; order Chromatiales; family Chromatiaceae; genus Thiodictyon; species Candidatus Thiodictyon syntrophicum. The sequence continues at coordinate 232,014 of NZ_CP020371.1, read as the reverse complement.
GCCCGATTCTGGGACGGCGGATAGATGGAAAGAATGGTTCAATATTGTCTCTGCTTCTCGTTGCTAAGAATATTTTCCTGCAATACCTCATCGGTATGAGCCGCATGTTGTGTGGTTTAACGCTATGAAGTGAGTGACTGACCGCTTACCGCTAAGTACTTCTTGTCAACCGCCATAAGAGCATAAATAGTGTAAAGCTCTATAAATCAAGTATTTACAATAATTTGGTTGTTTAGATTATTCTATTAGGGTACTTACCTTGTGGACGCTCAGTATGGTCATACTGACGGCATCTACGGGTCGAAAGCGAACCTGCAATGCGAAATCAGCCCTGGCGAGCGGTGCTGCGCGCACGCTCATCATCGTCGAGCCCGAACTGCACCTTCCGAAGGTCCTGCCGCAAGCGCCGCGCCTCCAAGGTCAGGGCCTTCTTCTCCTCGGTCAGCGCCGTTTCCCGGGTACGGGCCTCCGCCACTGCCGCCTGATGTTCAGAGAGTCGGGAAAGCCAGTGCTGCGTGTCGGCGTCGCGCGCCTGCTGTTCTGCCGGGACCGTGGCCGTCAGCGCGGCAAGCTGGCCGCCGCGCTCGGACACCGAGTCCCCGCCCGCGGTGCCAGCGGTTCCGGTAGAGATGCTACGCCGCGGCCGATGGACCTGCAGTTCAGCCCGAGCAGAGAAACCGCCGGGCGATCTTTTCTTGAGCGTTACCGCACCGCCGGCGCAGGCGGTCTTCGGTGTCATGCTAGACTTCTCTACAGTTCTGTAGAAACCAGCGCGAGCAGGTGAGACGTGACCCAGATTTCCGCGAATATCTCTCCCGAAACCCGTGATCGCCTGGAACGGTACGTCCGTGCCCGGGGCATGAAGAAAGGGTTCGTGATCGAGCAGGCGCTGCTGCACCATCTACAGGCCATCAACGAGATCCCTGAGGATATCGTGATACCCCCGCGCCTCGTGGTTACGGCCGCGTCGGGCGAGCGGCTGCTGGAGCGGCTGGCGTCTCAGGAGGCCCCCAATCGGGCCATGCGTGAGCTCTTCGGCGAGGACCCCGAGCCCGCTCACAGCGATCCCTTATGAGCATGAGGATTCGGCGACTGGAGCCTAACGACGATCGCGACCAGTTCCGCAGCGGACACCCAGACCTCGACCGCTTTTTCCATCGCTTTGCGGGCCAAAACCAGTTTCGCCACCATCTCGGCGTCACCTACATCGCGGTCGAGGATGACGCGATCCTCGGCTTTGTCACCGTTTCGCCATCCGAGATCGAAATCGACGCGCTTCCCGCCGAGCGCCGCCGCCGGTTGCCGCACTACCCCTTGCCGACGCTACGTTTGGCGCGACTGGCGGTCGCCGAGACGGCGCGGGACCGCGGGGTCGGCCGGGCACTGCTGCGCTTCGCCTTGACCCTCGCCCGTCGGATGGCCGACGAGATCGGGTGTGTCGGCGTCGTCGTCGATGCGAAGCCCGCGGCCCGGACCTTCTATCTTCGCTATGGCTTCGAGCCGGTGTCGGTGGTCGAGGGCCTCCTGCTCGACCGACCAGAGCCGACACCGATGTTTCTGCCGCTGTCGTCGATTCCGAGCCCCGACAACCAGTGACATTCACCGCAACCCAATGGATCAAGCATCGCCCGCCCATGGCCGCCGAACGGGTCAATGCCCTGGCCCCAGCGGGCCGGCGATCCAGGACCGTGCCGGTTCCTCTTGCGGCAGCTGGAGCAGGCGACTTACCCGTTGCGACAGGCCGCGGGACGGGCTGAGACTTGATCTGTGCCTGTACTGTGCGCAGAATGTGCATTTACGAAATGCACCTCAGGTGCAAGGCCATGGTCGCCAGCTTCGCAGATGTGCTCGAATCGACGCGGGAACCCGGGACGTCGCGGTTCTCTGCAGCGGGTGTCGCCGACATCCTTGGCCTGCAGCAGCAGGAACTGGCCGAGCTGGCGGGGGTCCATCGCAACACCCTGCGCACCCACCCGGAATCGCCAAGACTGCAATCCGCACTGCGTGACCTGATGCGAGTGGTGTCGGCCGCCGCGGCGGTGCAGCCGGATGCACAACGCGCCATCTTCCTGGTCAAGAACGAACCCATTCCTGAGTTCCGTCACAAGTCCCTGTTGCAATTGGTACAGGAAGGCCGGACCGAGGATGCGATTGGCTACCTGGAGTCAATCAGCACCGGGTTCGTCGGTTGATCCTCTTCTTGGCGACAGCAGGGCATCGAATCGGCCGGAGTGATCCGGATTGCACATCGTTCAGTCGCGCTTGTTGCGGTCGGGCGTTCGGTCGTCTGTCTCGGGCAGACTTCGCCGCACCGATTCACCCAGTGCGGCCAGCCAAGCGTCGCTGTCGGGACTGTTGATCACCGCGTCTGCCAGCGTCAGCAGCCGATCGAATTCGTCGATCCGCTCCATGAGCGGCCGGCTGTCGGCGGCGATCACCGCTCCAAAGCGTTTCTCAACTTGAATCAACAGTATGTTGCAGCTCGCCTGCAACTCTTTGCGGCGTGCGCGCTGCCGCGTCTCCTGCGGGTCCGGCCGCTCGCGGAACTGCCAGAAGCGATCCGCGGGCATTGCGTAGTCGCGCTGAAGTGTCTCCAAGGCTGCAATTGCGATGTCCGATTCGCGAATCGCTTCCCGCAGTCTGTCCATCTCCTCGCGCTGCCACTCGTCGTCGTCTTCTGGGTCCGCGGCCGTGAGCAGGTTCGAGCCGTCGCGGTCGCACAGCTCGATGGCGATCCGCTCGATCCGAAATGGGTCATCCGGGTGGATCCAGAAAAAGAGCCGGTACCGGTAAGCGATATCCCAGTGGGGGTCCCAGTCGCCGGCCAGCGAGCCCATGTCGGCGCTGCGCGTCGGCTGGGTGAGGTACTGCAACCAGGCCAGCAGATTGAGCCGCAGCCCGTAGACTCGCCAGGGACGGAGATAACGTGCCGTTGCAATGAAACGTCTGACCCGCTCCAACAAGGGATCGGGGTGCGGCGGAATCTCGAACGGCTCGGTTGCCAGCGCCTCCTCGAGGGCCCAGCACAAAGGAAAATCCGCGCGCTCCTCCGGTGGATCGAAGCGTCGCCAGTGGTCGCACTCGATCCACTCCGCGGCGCGCTGCAGCAGGAACAGAAAGGCCCCGGTGGCGAACTGCGGCGGCAGCTCCGGGTGCAGCTCGCCCAACTGATCGCGTAGCAGGCGGTCGAGCCATGCGACGGGCAGACGCCCGTCATGCGCGTTCAGGGTCTTGCGGAACCGCAGATACTCGTCGAGTGCGTTCTCGGGCGTGGCATCGCCCCATTTGTAGAATCGCATGGCGAGCGACAGCGTTCCCGTGTGGGGAGCGATGATGTAATAGTCGTACCAGGCGCGTGTCGACATCTCGGCGTCTCTCGGGTTCTCGGGATCGGTCGGTAACGCAGGTCCACGGCGGCCATGATGCCAACCGGGTTTCCAAGCGGAGCTTGGGAACCGGCAAACCCGGGCGCGGATACGCAGGTTGGCGCGACCCGGGGTCAGCAGCGCCTCGAACTAGGATTCCAGCCCGGCCCCGCACAGGACCGCCACGGTCGACGCGACGCCTAATGTTCGGTCGGTGTCGTGCGCAGGGCCCGGATCGCCTCGCGGGAGAGTTCAGTCAGCTCGGCAATGGCCGCGTCGTCCAGGGCGGTTCGCTCAAGGAGTGCCGCGGCCATTTCACGGCGCGCCTGCGCAAGGCCCTCCTTGTGCCCCTCCTTGCGTCCCCGCTCGAGGATCTCCGCGTTCCACTGTTCGACCCGTTGTTGCAGCATGGTATGCACCTCGTGAAAATCATTGATGTCCGGCAGGCGGATGCCGGGGCGCTTCTTGCGGATGAAGCTGCGGTAGATCCAGCGGCCGAAGGCGCGCTTGAGGCTATCCAGGGCGCTACTGTCCAGGAGTGCCACCAGACGTGCGTAGACGGCGAGCCAAGTCGGCTCGTCGCGCGCCTTTTCCAACTGGAACAGGGCCGCGACCAGGTTTTGGACCTCAGCCGGGTAGGCCGCGTCGCCGATGATCGCCCCTTCGTCGAGCAGCAGATAGGACCAGTGGGGGCGATAGTGTGTGAGCCCGCCCGGGGCCGGGTCGATCAGCGCGGACAGTTCCGTCGGCGCCGTCCAACGCAGCTCCCCGTTGTAAAGGACCACCGGCAGCACCGGCGGGAGGGTCCCGGCCGCGGTCAGGGCCTTCTGCGCGATCAGGTCCTGGTACAGGAGCGAGACATAGCACGCTATCCGCACCGCCATGAAGGGGTCCACGGTGCTCTGGAACTCGATCAGAATATAGACGTAGCACCAGCCGTCGGCCCAGCGCACGCGCCAGATGATATCGTCTTCGCGGTCGCGGTAATCGTCGGTGACATAGCTGCCCTTGACCGTCTCCAGCGAAGCCAGGTCCAGGGACTGGACCCAGTCCTCACGCACGAAGCCGGTCAGCAGGTCGCGGACCATCTCGGCGTGGGCGAAGAGTTGTTTATAGCTGTGGTCGTGGTGACGCCCGGCGGCCGGGGCGCGCCGTTTGCGGGAACCGCGGGGACGACGGGGGTGGCGGGGTGGGGTCATGGCTGGCGTTCGCGGGTCAAGGTCGGCGGCTTGAGCGCGATGCGGGTCGGCACGGGTGCTCCGCATCATTGAGCCCCATTGTAGCCGGGCCGGGTCCGCTGCGCGGACCTTCACCGGTCGGCTTCGCCGCGGGGCTCGGTCCGCACCGCGGACCCAGGTTAGCGTCCGCGCCCGCCCAGCCAGCGGACCCGGGCCAGACCCAGCGCCAGCAGCACCATGCCGAGCACGGCGGTAGCGGCGAAGAGCGCGAGGGCTGGCCAGTTGGGACCACTGTTGGCTGCATTGGCCACGGCGGGTGCCGACTGCCTGAGCAGCCAGCCCGGCAGTGCGCCCCAGTCCCGCGGCATACCGGTGAGGGCAAGGTGGTTTCGAGGGTTTTGAGGGGTACCCACCCGGGCCTTTTCAGGAAATCGAGGTCCCGCCGACCGTGACCAGTACCGGGCACGCGTGGATATCCACGCGTCCGGCTGCCGCAGGCCATCAACGGGACGATGACGCACACCCAGCCCGCCAAGATCGAAAATCGCGTCGTCTGGGTACTGGATCTGTTCGAGCGGATGGAAAAGCGTGATCGTTTACGCAGCATGGAGCGAGCTGCGGGCTACATGAATCGGGTACCACCATTGACTGAGATACCCCGCGGTGCCGTGTCTATCAACTGACAAGATTCAGTCTTGAAAGGGGGTGATTGAATGGAGGAGCGCAATCTGTCCGGATTGATCGAACTGCTGTTCGTCATTGGACTGGTTGGCTGGTTCAGTTACTCCCAACTCAGAAGCGTCCGCAAAGACAAACGGCTCACGGACGGCGAGGACCGCGCGGCCGAGTCGAAAGAGAGGCCGCCGCGGGACGCCGGCTGAGTCATCCTGCGGGGCACAGCGAACGGGGCATGGCCCTTCGGAACGGCCGGCCCTGATCCGGACATCATCGGTGAGCGGTACCGTGCAAGTCTTTGTGATTGAGCGATTCAGAAACGATAGGTCCGCGCTAAGCGAGATGCCCAGCAGCGACGACCGGAGTTAGCCAGTAATTGAGACCGCTCCCGCGGAAGGATTCTCCGACTTCAGCAAGCACCGCTTCGGCGACGACGGTCGGCAGGTAGGTGAAGAAGATGACCCGGCGACTGCGTCCTGCTACCTGCTCGGCCAAGGTCATGGAATGTTCCGACGACCCGTGGCCCGCGACCAGCGCGCTGGTGAAGCCGGGCACGTCATCCCGCTCCAAGAGCCACTCGGCGACCGCATCGGCAACCTCTGGCGGCACGATCAAATTGAGTAGCAGCGTCCCACCGGACGCGCTGGCATCCCAGTTCATGGTGGGTCTCCCGCATCCCCGGTGCGCCCGCTAGCGTCGTAGCGCACCCTGATGACTCGCGCACCCACAGGCAGCGGGTCGATGCGCGTTGCGAAATCTGCCCGTTGCGGGCTCTTCGCGCTGGGTTGGAAGTTGGTGAGGGGGACCTCGATGGCGGCGAGGATCTGGCCGTCGATGGTCAGGACCTGGACGTGTGCATGCCCGAGGATTCGGCCGCGGCCTTCCACCGGCTTCACCATTTTACCAGAGATCAGGACGCTGTTCCCAAGTCGCTCGTAGCGCACGTTACTGGGGATCAGACGCTGCGTCTGGTCCAACTCAAGAACCAGGTCGGGGGCACCCCAGGCGAGGGCCGGCATCAGCCCAAGCAACAGGACAAGAAAGGGTTTCGCATGCATGGCAAGATCACCGACGGTCGGTTCTGGCCGGCCTGCGCCTGCCAAAACGTTGATACAGAATGGGCAGCAGGATCAGCGTTAGTGAGGTCGATGAAACCAGGCCGCCGATGACCACGATGGCCAGGGGGCGCTGGATCTCCGACCCCGGACCGGTCGCGAACAGCAGGGGGAGCAGCCCGAAAGCGGCGATATTCGCGGTCATCAACACCGGGCGCAGACGCCGTCTTGCACCTTCGGTCACTACCTCCATCAGGGGCCGCCCCAGGGACTGGAGCTGATTGAAGTAAGTCACCATCACGACCCCGTTGAGCACTGCAATACCCAAGAGCGCGATGAAGCCCACCGAGGCCGGTACGGACAGGTACTCCCCGGTGAGCGCCAGCGCGACGACACCGCCGATGAGCGCAAAGGGCACGTTCGAGAGTACCAGCAGGGCCTGTTTGACGGAGCGAAAGGTGGAGAAGAGCACCAGGAAGATCAGGACTAGGGCCACGGGGACCACCAGTGCAAGGCGCTTGGCGGCTCGCTGCTGGTTCTCGAACTGGCCACCCCATTGGAGCCAATAGCCGGCAGGCAGTATGACTTTGGCGGTAACCGCGGCTTTCGCCTCCTCTACAAATCCCACCAGGTCGCGCCCGTCCACGTTGGCGATGACCACCGCCATCCGGTTGCCGCGCTCCCGTGATAGGGCCACCGGACCCTCGATGCGCTGGATGTCCACCAGATTGGCCAGCGGCACCGCGCGCCCCTCCGGCAAGGCCAACTGCAGGCCACTGAAGCGCGCCGGGGACGTGCGCATGGCGTCCGGCCCGCGGATCACCAGCGGGCTACGCTTGCCCTCCCGGTAGACGGTCCCTATCGGTAATCCCTCGATCTGGCCACGCAGAAAGCCGGCCAGGGCGTCCCCGTCGATCCCCAGGCGACCGGCCTCCAATCGGTCTACCACCAGATTCAGGTACTGAGCGCCCGCATTGCGGGGGGTATAGACGTCCTGGGCACCCTTGATCCCGGTGAGCACCCCGACGATCGCCTCGGCGGCCTGGTCCAGTTGACCCTGATCAGCGCCGAAGATCTTGATCGCCAGGTCCCCGCGCACGCCGGTCAGCATCTCCGAGACGCGCATCTCGATGGGCTGGGTGAAAGCGAAGTCCACCCCCGGAAAGCCTTCGATCACGGCGCGGATGCGTTCGGTGAGGGCGTCCTTGGTGGGGACGGACCACTCGGTCATGGGCTTGAGGACCAGGAAACTATCGGTCTGGTTGAGCCCCATAGGGTCAAGTCCCAACTCGTCCGAGCCCACCCGGGCGACGATGGACTTGACCTCCGGGACCTCCCGCAGGATGGCCTGCTGGACCCGCTGATCGATCGCGATAGACTCCGCTAGGTTGATGGACGGCAGCTTTTCCAACTGGACGATCAGGTCACCCTCATCCAGGGTCGGCATGAAGGTCTTGCCGATACGGGTGTACAGTGCCCCGGCTCCAACCAACAGGGCCATGGCTACCACGATGACCGGCCAGGGGTTGCGCAGGCTCCAGCCCAGGAGCGGCATATAGAGCCGGGCCGCCCAGCGCACCAGCCAGGGCTCCCCGTGGGAAACTTTCCCGAGCAGGAAAGAGGCCAGCACCGGGATCACCGTAAGTGACAGGAGCAGGGAGGAGAGCAGCGCGAAAACAATCGTGAGGGCCACCGGCACGAACAGCTTGCCCTCCAACCCCTCAAGGGTCAGCAGGGGCAGGAAGACGATGACGATGATGAGGATGCCGGACGACACCGGTACTGCGACCTCCCGGGTGGCCCGATAGATCAGATGTAGCCGCGGAAGGCGCCCGCCACCGCCCCCGCCGTGCTCCCGGGGCGCCAACTGGGTGACCACGTTCTCCACCACCACCACCGCCGCGTCCACCAGCATACCGATGGCGATCGCCAGCCCCCCCAGAGACATGAGGTTGGCGGAGAGGCCGAATTGCTGCATCAGGATAAAGGTCGCAAGAGCCGCCAGGGGCAGAATCAGGGCCACGGTCAGGGCTGCCCGCAAGTCACCCAGGAACAGTACCAGGAGCAACAGCACGAGGATGATGGCCTCCGCCAAGGCCCGCGCAACCGTCTCCACGGCCCGGTCAACCAGGACTCCGCGGTTGTAGAAGACTTCGACGCTGACGCCCTCTGGCAAAGCCGGTTCGAGCTCCGCGAGCTTGGCCTGGACCCCTTCGACCACCGCCCGGGCATTGGCCCCGCGCAGGCCCAGGACCAGGCCTTCGACCGTCTCACCACTGCCGTTGCGGGTCACGGCCCCATAGCGGGTGAGGGCTGACAACTGAACGGTGCCGATATCCGCCACCCGCACCGGTTGTTGGGACGTACCGCCCACGACGATGGCGGCCAGGTCATCCAGGGTGCGGATGGCTCCTTCGCTGCGCACCAGCAGGACCTCCTCCCCCTCGTCCAGCCGACCCGCCCCGTCATTGCGGTTGTTAGCGACGATGGCTTCCTGTAAGTCGGCGAGCCGAATGCCATGAGTGGCCATACGGGCGTTGTCCGGCACCACCTCGAAAGTGGTGACGTGACCACCGAGGGCATTGACGTCCGCCACCCCCGGCACCGAGCGCAGGGCCGGCCGAATGGTCCAGTCCAGCAGATCGCGGCGGGCGGCGAGCGACAGCCCCCCGCCCTCGATGCTGAACATGAACATCTCCCCCAGGGGTGTGGTCATGGGGGCGATGCCGCCCGTGATCCCGGCGGGCAGGTCCCCCCAGATGGCATTCAGACGCTCCGCCACCTGCTGGCGCGCCCAGTAGATGTCCGTCCCCTCCGCAAAGTCCACGGTGATATCGGTGAGTGCGTACTTAGCGATGGAGCGCAGCATGGTCTGGCGGGGGATGCCGAGCATCTCCACCTCGATCAGGGCGGTGATGCGTGACTCCACCTCCTCCGGGGTCATGCCCGCCGCCTTTACAATGATCTTCACCTGGGTAGTGGAAACGTCCGGGAAGGCGTCGATAGGGGTGTTCCGGAAGGCGGACCAACCGGCCCCGATGAGGAGCAGTACGGCGAGCAGCATCAGGAGCCGCTGGGTGAGGGCGAACTGGATCAGACGGGCGAGCATGGGGTGATCGTCATTGTGCAGCGCCGAGCCAGGCGGCCTTGAGGGCGATGACGCCGCTCACTGCCACCTGATCCTGCAGACCAAGCGAACCGGCCACGACCGCGTTTTGCTCCTCCTCCGCGAGCACCTGGATCGGCATAGCCACGAAGCCGCCCGGACGTGCCACGAACAGGTAGGCCGCTCCAGCATTGCGCACCACCGCCGCGGCGGGGACCCGCCAACCGGTCTCGGGGGCCACACTGGCCAACTGAACCTCCACAAACTGGCCCGGGCGTAGTTGCTCTGTACCCTCAGTGACCGCGGCCCGCACCAGAACACCCTGATCCTCTGCGTGAACCATGCGCCCGACGGCGATGATGGCGCCTTCGGTGCCGAGCCCAGGAAGCAGGACCCGACCACCTTCGGCGAGACCGCCCACCCGGTCCACCGGGACATGGATCTCCAGCCATAAGGGCTTGAGCTGGGCCACCCGGTAGAGCGGGGTGGCGGCGGCCACCGACTGACCGGTGCTCACCAGTTGCTCCAGCACCACCCCGGCGATGGGCGCCAGGATCGGCAGCGTGCTGCTGAGCTTGCGGGTCTGGGCCAGTTGGTCGATGGCCGTCGGCGACAGTCCGGCGAGGCCCAGGAGCTGGCGCCCCTGATCCACCTGAGTGAGGAGTTCCCGCTGTTTGGCCTGGGTCTCCAGCAGGCGGCGCTCGGCGATCACGCCCTCCTTGTGGAGCATTTCATCGCGCTTGAGTTCTGTCTCGACCAGGGCCAGGCGGGTTACACCTTCCAGGAAGCGGCTTTGGGCCTCCACCAATTCCGGGCTGCGCATCTCCGCCAGGATCTGATTGGCGGCGACCTGCTCGCCCTCGGCTACCAGCAGGGCCGAGAGGATCCCAGCCTGGGGGGCAGAGACCACCCGCTGTTGGCGATTGGGCACCGTCACCCGGGCGGGATAGCGCCGGGTCAGGCTCTCGCCCGCCGACGTCGGCGCTGCCAGCACGATGCCGAAAGCCTGCTGCTGGGCTGGTTCCAGGGCGATCAAATTGGTGCCGGTTGCAGCACTGGCTCCGACATCGGGTTCCGCCGCAGCGGCCAGCACGGGGATACCCAGCAGGAGCAACAGGGACAACGAGAGACCGAGCGACCGCTTCTTGTCGGATGGATAAGCGGAGCGAATCCTCAACCCCACTGATCGCCATGCAAGCGCTTGGTGGATGCGGCGCGACTGTTCGCCGTATGCGCCACCCGGCACCTTGGCAAGCGCCTTATGCACTCTACGGACTTCGTCTGCATTCATCTGCGTACTCAACTCCTCGACCCCCAACGATGCCTGGCAGAGGTGGTTCATTCGGGCACCAGCCCCAGGGCCTGATTCAGTCGGGCGGCGGCGCGCCCCTGTTCCAACCGCCGTAACTCCAGGTCCAGGCTCGCCTGGCGGGCACGCTCCTGGGCCTGGAGCAGGGTCGTGAGTTCGGATTCACCCAGGTTGAAAGCGCGCCGCACCAGTTGTAAGGCATCCTGGGTCACCGTCTGACGTCGCGTGGCCAGTGCCAGGGCCTCAGTGGCACCCGCGACATCGATCTGCGCGGTTTCAAGTGCATGCTCGGCCTCGATCAGGGTACGGCGCCGGGTTGTCACTTCTTCGGTATAGGCCCGCTCCGCAAGCGCAATGGCCGGGGCCGAGTAGCTGGTCAGACCGAAGGGGACACTGATCTCCAGCTGCAGGGCGTCTGCGGCCTCGCTCCCGCGTCCGTCACGCACCCGCTTGGCGCCCAGGCTCAACAGCGGATTGCCGCGGCGCTGGCTGTGGACACGCTCGCGCTCGGCCCGAGCCTTGGCCACGGCGCCATCGCTGCTGGCCAGTAACGGATGATCGGCAGGCAAGTCGGCGTGGGCCTCGGTCGGGGTACCGGAGGGTGGCGGCGCCGTTTCGACCAGGGGCTCCGGGACGGTACGTAAGCCGGTCAAGTGAATGTAGCTTTGGATCGCTTGGTTGTAGTCGAGCTGCGCAGCCTGTAAGTCCACTTCCCGGGTCAAGGTGTCCTGCTGGGCCACCAGGAGGTCCATCCGCGCCAACTCGCCGGCCATGGTGCGTTTGCCGATGTCCTGTTCCAGACTGCGCGCCGCTGCCAGGGCGGCGGCGGCCTGGCGCAGTCGACCTTGGGCCAAGGCCGTCGTCCAGGCCGCCTCCCGCACCCGCCCGGCCATCTCCCAGCGCAGTAACCGGACCAGGGCATCGGCCTGGTTGCCCATGGCCGTGGCAATTCCTTGACTTGCGCTCCGCTGGCCCGGCATCCACAGGGGCAGATCGACCATGGCCTCCAGTTCATAGGCCCCGTCGTTCCCCGTTAGGGCGTCGGAGACCGACTTGGCCCGCAACGCCGGGTCCGCTGCCAACAGGCCTCCCGCCTGGCGGCGGATGGCGGCACTTTCCCCGCGCAGGGCAGCGACCCGGGACTCCTGCTGCTCGACCTGCAGGGCGCCAGTCACGGCCTCCGCCAGGGTGACAGCACGGGTGGGCGTTGCCGTCAGGGCGGCAAGCAGGGTCAGGGTGAGCGCAATCATCCGGGCATTGCTCGGGGGCGATGAACGGAGGGCGCGCGACATCAGGGTCACAGAGTCCATTTTCTGGACTCTACCCGTGCAAGCTGAAACGAAGCTGAATAGCGGCCTGCGCCCGCTCAGGACGTTGGTTCGAGACAGCGGACGGGCAAGCTGACGGCGGCCCGCAATCCGCCGAGGGTCGTGGAACGGCCAAGTTCAAGACGGCCGCCGTAAAGGTCCACGATCTCGCGCACGATGGAGAGTCCGAGCCCATGACCCGCGACCGACTCGTCCAGCCGCACACCGCGCTGGGCGATCGCGTCGAGTTCGGCCTCTGGGCAGCCGGGGCCGTCGTCCTCGATGCAGAGGCGTACGCCGTCGGGGGTCTGCATGAGAAAGCAGCTCACCCGGGTCTGAGCCCACTTGCAGGCATTGTCCAAGAGGGTGCCGATAAGCTCCAGCATGTCCTCCCGGTCTGCTGCCAGGACCCCGGACAGGTCCAGCCGACATTCCAGGGACAGATCCTGATCCGGGTACATCCGTTCCAGCAGTCGCTTGAGAACCGGCAATTCCGCCTGGGGGTCAAAGTGCAGACCGGGGCCGCCCGCCCCGGCCAAGCGGGCGCGCTTGAGTTCCCGCTCCAAGAGCGCCCCGACCCGCTCCAGTTGTTCGCGTAACACGGCCTGGGTGGCCGGGTCCGAACCCGTCGGCTGCGTGTCCAGAGTCTGGGTCATCAGGGTCAAGGGCCCCTTGAGGGCGTGGGCCAGGTTGCCGGCGACGTTGCGAGAACGCTCCAGCCGCTTGGCATAGAGCGTAAGCAGGCCGTTGATCTTCGACACCAGCGGCAAGATTTCCGCTGGCACGACCTCGGTCAGGGTGCTGGCTTCACCCCGCTCCAGGGCGACGATGTCCCGGTAGACCGGCCTCAGACAGGCAAAGGCGCGCCGCACGATCCGGCGTTGCACCCAGAGCATGGCAGTCAGTCCGCCCACCGCCATCAGGGCGAAGAGTTGTTCAAAGGATCGCAGGGGGCGGCGCACGGGGCTGAAGTCCTCGGCGACCACCAGGGTCAGGTCATGGCCCTGGTGCCGGAAACCGCCACCCAGGGTCAGGAGGTCTTGTCCGCGGGGACCCGCAGTGTGCCAATGGGCCGTCACCCCAGGGCTCAGGTTCGGCGCCTTCAGTTCAAAGTCACCCAAGGACCGGGAGCGGGCGGTTGCCCCGTCGATGATCCGCAGGGTGAAGTAATGCCCTGAGTCGGGCTCGTCATAGATTGGGCTCAGGTGCGGCGGGCGCACCTGGACCAAACCTTGGGGGGAGACATCCAGGGACGTGAGGAGGGCCTCCGCGTCATGCATCAAGCGCGAGACCACATAGGCGTCGGCGGTGCGGTGCAGGGCCTCGTGACCCAGCCACCAGGCCGCGCTGATCAGTAGCGCTAGACTCAGGCTCAGCCCCAGGCGCAGGCGACCCTCGATGGACGCGGTGGTGGACCGGCACTCCCGGCCGCTAGGGGTCCCCTTGGAAGCGGTAGCCCTGACCGCGCTGGGTGAGAATCCAGTGCTTGCCGAGCTTGTCGCGCAATCGCCGGACGTAGACCTCGATGGTGTTCCCGTCATGGTCGGCGGAGTCGTCATAGCAGTGATCCAGCAGGCGGGTCTTCGACAAGAGCTTGTTCGGGTTGAGCATGAAATAGCGCAGCAGCCGGAACTCGGTTGCGGTCAACTCCACTAGCTGACCATCCGGAAGCAGCGCCCGCTGGCGATCCTCGTCCAGGTGCAAGCCAGCGACCACCAGCCCCCCGCCCGCATGCCCGGCGGCGCGCCGGACCAGGGCGTTGAGTCGGGCGATCAACTCCTCCGTGTGAAAGGGCTTACCCAGATAATCATCGGCACCGGCCTTGAGCCCGTCCACACGCTCGTGCCAGGCATCGCGGGCGGTGAGTACCAGCACCGGAGTGGTGACACCGATCTGCCGCCACGCGCTCAACGCCGCAAGCCCTGACTGCCCGGGCAAGCCAAGATCCAGCACCACCACATCAAAGCTCGACTCCGCCCCCAGGACCTGGGCATCCAGTCCGTCGGCCACCCAATCAACCGCGAAACCAGCCGCCGTGAGGTCCCGCCGCAGGGCGGCCGCCAGGCTTTGTTCGTCTTCCACGAGTAGCAGACGCATGGTAGACCCTAGTTTGACACGGGGAATAGGGGATAGGAAATGGGGGAGGGGAGGGGGAGGGGGATAGGAAATCCAACCGCACGGGCGGCCACGGGCGGCTGAGGCGGGGCTAACGTAGCATCGCCGGGAGGAGCGTGGCAAGCCCCGCGAGGGCGCCGACGGGCGGGGACGGGGGCGAGGTCGCCATCTCGGAGAGGTACGAATGGGTGTGAAGGGTGGTTTGCCGGGGCCTGGGTGCAGGGAGGGGCGCGTCGCTGGCGGGTGGCGACGACGGAAGGAGGCTACCACTGCACTTCCTGGTTGAAGACATACTCGGGGGACGGTTGCGCCAGGGCGTCCCAGTCGGGTACGGCCTCGACCGGTGGGTCGTCCCAGGCCGGCGGCCCGCGGGCTGGGGCGATGCGGGGCGGCTCGGCTGGCTCGTCGAGAGCCAAGAGAATCCGCCGCACTGGGGTGGCCTCGGTGATGAAAGCGATGATGCGCATGTCGGCACCGCAGTTCGGGCAGACCAGGGGCAGGGACGCGAACAGGCGTGCGAGCAGCATGGCCCGCAGGTAGTGCGCCGGTGAGCGGCTACTCGGCGCCGCGGTAGTGGGCGCTGAAACTTTGGGCGGTGGCGGTGGGGAAGTCGGGTCCGCATCGCGCCCGTAGGCGGTGGCGGCTAGGCGCAACGGTGCATTGGGTGCCAGCACCCCATGGTAGCGGTGGCGGTGCAGCCGTGGCGGGGGGATCAGGGCTGCGAGATGGTCGATGAGCTCCAGCGGGCTGAGGGACAGCGCAGTGCGTCCGAGGGGGATAGGAAATGCGTCCCGTGCCGCGCCAGCCCCGACGAGTCCGTCGCGCTCGTTCCGGTGCCGTCCGCCAGCCGCCACCAGCCGCCGAGCCCTATCCGTAGGTCCGGGCCCGGCTGCAGCACGATCGTGCTCGCCACGGCCCCCGTGGGATGGGCATACCACCCGGGCGCCAAGTCCCGCCCGCCCGCGCCCCAGGCCCCCAGGCCCAGGGCGAGGGCGCACCCCAGCAGGAGCGGGGTGCGGCGCGGGCTCACGCGGCGGCCCCGGTGGGGAGGTCGGGCCAGCCGGCGTCGAGGTCGGGGGCCAGGCCGGGATGGTCGGCGACCCACGTCTTGAGGGCTTCGGCACGGGCCTTCACGGCGTTGGTGTAGTTGGTCGCTAAGAGCATGAACTGATCCACGCGCGCCTGGCTGGCGTCCGGCAGGGTCACACCCTCCACGCGGGCGGCGATCAGGCCGAGCGCGTCCACCATGTCGGCCGGGGTGGAGATGCGCAGGAGGTCCAGCGCCATGCCGATGCGGGCTTCGGCCTGCTGATCGATCGCCAGGGCCAGTTGCTCCGCCGGCAGCGTCGGCGTGGTGTAGGTGGTCAGCAGTTGATTGCCGGAGATGTTGATCTCCTCAGTCGGCACCAGGGCCTGCACGCGGGAGTCGTAGTCGGGCGGCATCTCCTCTTGCATCAGGAGGTATACGTAGTCCGCTCCGAGCCCTTGCAGGGCCGCGCCGGTCGGGTCCGGCCAGGTGCGGCGGCGCAGCAGCGAGCCGGTCGAGAGGGTCAGGATAGCCCAGCGGGCGGCGGTGCCCGGGACATCAACAGGGATCTGAATCACGGTGCGGACCTCGTGTAGTAGACAGTGAGTACGCAGTCCTTAGCGGTGCCGCCGCCGTCCACGGCGGTGATGTGCGCCTGTAGCGCATCGTCCGCGGCCATCGTTGCGGACGCGAAACTGGTGGTCGAACCCTCGCGGGCGGCCGACAGGGACAGCGTGCTGGAGAGCACGCTGGCGAACGCGGTCGCGCCCCAGTCGGCCGAGCGGCGCAGGTCCCACACCGCGGCGGTCACTGTGGGCGCCGTGGCGCAGCCGACGTGCAGCCGGGTCAGGGTGGCGGCGGCGGGGAGATTGGCGGTGCCCAGGAGGCCGGCGGTGAGGGTCGCGCCCGGGGAGGTGACCCACTCGATGTACTCATAGCGCAGGGGGTCGGTGCCGCCCGACGGCTCGGCATCGGTGATGCCGTAGCCGGTCCGCGTGGTCGGCGTCGTGGTGATCGTGGTCCACGCTTGGGTGTGGCCCGGCTGGCTGGCGCTCGCGGCCAGGCTGCCCTGGGCGGCGGTGGCGTAGGCGCTTGCGGCAGTGGTGGCGGCGGTGCCGAGTCCAAGCGCGGTGCGGGTCGCGGAGGCGCCGAGCATCTCGAAGATGCCGCCCATCTTGGTGACCGCGAATAGATTGGGATCGGACTGGCCGCTCGGGGCGTCGGTGAGTGACGCATGGGTCCCGAGGGCGCCGACCCCGAGCGCGGTACGCCCGGCCGCCGTGCTGGCCGCGGTCAGGACTGCGCGGCCGACGGTCGTGGCGTCGGTGATGTCGGCGGCGGCGACGCCGGCCGGCTCCGCGCCGATATCGGCGGCGGTGGCGGAGCCCGCGACGGCGCCAGCGGAGACACGCAGCACGCCGGTCAGCCCGCTCACGCTCGTGCTGGCGCTGATCGCGTTGGGCCCGGCCGGGCCCGTTGCACCGGCGGTGCCATCAGCCCCGGCGGCACCTTGCGGCCCCGCGGGCCCCTGCGGTCCGGCTGCGCCCGCGGCGCCTGCCGCGCCGGGTGCCCCGTCGGCGCCAGCCGCCCCGGCCGGGCCCTGCGGACCGGCG
Organism: Candidatus Thiodictyon syntrophicum; assembly: GCF_002813775.1. Lineage (NCBI taxonomy): Bacteria > Pseudomonadati > Pseudomonadota > Gammaproteobacteria > Chromatiales > Chromatiaceae > Thiodictyon > Candidatus Thiodictyon syntrophicum. Next base: position 215,264 of record NZ_CP020371.1, on the reverse strand, counting down.
GGCCCCAGGGGCCCAACCTCGCCCACCACACTCGCCCACTCCCAGGCCGCGCCGCCGCTGGCGACGCGCGGCACCTGGCCGGCGGTGCCGAGCGCGCCCGGACCATCGAGCAGGCACGCGAGCGTGCTGCACCCGGAGCCGCCGCCGGTCGCGCTCCAGGCCGCGGCCAGGTCAACCCCCAACACCAGCCCCCAACCGGCGGAGGCGCCCGTTGGCGGCGGCAGCAGCCGCCCGGCCAGGACCTGCGCCGGGTCGATCGCCGCCGCGCCCGCCAGGTCGCGCAGCTCATAGACGGACGCGGTGTCCGGCATCTGCACGCAATAGCGCCCGCCGCGCCCGCCGCTGGCCGTAACGGTGACCAGATAGCAGGTCGCCCCGCCGCCGGCCACGGCGATGTCCGCGGTCGGGGTCAGGGTGAGGACCTGCTCCGCGTCCAGGTCCAGGGCGGTGTAGGTGGTCGCCCATTGCGCCGCCTGGAAGCCCAACACCGGGCGCTCCCCGGCCTGATCCACCAACTGCACGCTCGCGCGCCCGCCCGCCAGCGCCGGGATGCGCAACTGCGCCGCTGGCGCCGGCCCCGCCAGCGCGAGCGCCAGCGCGAGGGTCAGCGCGCCGCGCCGTCTCACGCCAGCCCCCCGCCGCTATCCCGGCCCCAGGCGTGCGCCCCGCTCTCCCATTGCAGGCCTGGTTCCGGCGGCGCGGCCGGGACCTCGGCCGGGGCGGCGCCGAAGCCGATCTTGCCCGCGGCCATCGCCTCCAGGGACTTGATGGCGGCGTCGTACTGGCGCTGCACATGCTCGGTGGGCGCCTGGCTGTAGAGATAGAAGCGCGTCAGCACGGCCGCCAGGCGGCGGATGGCGCCCGGGACTACCGTGAGCGGGACGCTGGTGCGGGCCTCCAGATAGGGGTCGATCTCCACCGCGGCGGTCTCGGCCGCGCCGGCCACCTTGGCCTCGTCGATGACGCCCAGGCCGGCGCTGTCGGTCAGTTGGATCAGCTCCGCCTCATCGGCGATGTGCATCGCGAGCAGGTCCGCGCTGGTGCAATAGGCGGGGCTGTGGGCCATGGGTCAGTCCAGGTCGGCCGGGTCGGCCGGGGTGTGGTCGGTCGGCGCGGCGGCGCTGGGCAGGCGCGCCCGCAATGCGGCGTACGGCTTGAAGCGCACGCTGGTGCGGGCCGGGCGTGCGTAGGTCTTGCCGTTGAGGGCGCTCTGGCGCGGCGGCTGCGCCTCCCGGTGGGTCAGACGGAAGGTGCCAAAATCGTGCAGGGTCACGTCGTGCCCCGCGGCGAGGCTGGCGCCGATGGCGCCCAGGACCAGGTCGACGGCGGCGGCACCGTTCGACTTGGCGACCCCCAGGGCATCGGCGACGGCGTTGCTCAGTTGGGACTTGTTCAAGGCGTCCTCTTGCGGCTCTTGGCCGCGGGGGCTGGTGAGGGGGCGGGCGGGTCGGCGGCAAGCTCCAGATCCATGCCGCCGATCCGATAGCCCGGGTCCTGCGCGATGGTCCAGGCCTGCGCCGGGGTCAAATAGGCTTCACTGGCGCCGAGCGGCCAGGTCCGCCCCGCCCTCACGGGCGGGGCGCCCGGGAGGCGCGTGACCAAATAGAGGAAGTTGTTCATCAGCGCGGCCTCAGTTGAGCGTCACCAGCACGGCCGACTCCCAGAACCCATACCCGGCCGCGCGGGTCGCATTGAGCCCGTACTCGTGCACGTCTTCGGCGAACTCGATCGGCGAGCCTTCGGCCTGCGCCTTGATCTGCAGCGCCTGTTCCTCCTGCCGCACCAGCGCCGGGTTGCGCCCGTCGGCGCGGAAGACGGCGAACTTGGTGGTCCAGACCGAGCGCGGGTCGACCCACAACTCGATCTGATACCCGGCCAGCGTCGCCAGCGTCACCAGCGTATTGCTGACGCTGACGGTATCGGCAATGACGGTCGAACCGAGCGCACCGGCCGCGGCGCCCATGAAGGTCAGGGGCACGCGCACCACGAAGCGGCGCGCGCTGGAGTTCAGCAGCCGGCCCTTCTCGGTCTTGGCGCCGATGATGCACTGCATGGCGTAGATGATCGCCGCCGACATCTCGGCGGTGGTCGGGGTCGCCGGGGTGGTCACGTTGTAGGTGACGCTGTTGCTCTGGGTCTGGCCCGCGCCGGCGGATGGGTTGGCGTGGTCGGTGTCGAAGAAGTACTGCTCGTCGTCACTGGTGTCCCAACGTTTAATCAAATAAATTCAATTGCTTACCTTCCGGCGGGTCCCGCGGATCGCAGTCGCGATCAGTAAGCAATTGATTTATCGGGGTGCGTTCGAATATAGTCAGACTCAGGACCTGTAGCAAAGTGTAGAGACTAACATCCATATTCAAACGCTTCTTTAGAATAGCTATTAATACGTAAGTCGCTATTGCTATCCAGATTTGCGATTTGACCGCGTTCTCGGATGTGCCAAAGAACGCCTTTATGCGCAGGTGTTGCTTGATCCATTTGAAGAACAGTTCCACTTGCCAACGGCAGCGGTAGAGTTCCGCAATCGTGAATGCCGGTAACGCGAAATTGTTAGTCAGGAATACGAATGTGTGGTCTGTCGCCGCATCATGATACTTGATGCGCCGAAGCTTTTCCGGGTAGAATTGCGGCGTGTGAACGCCGGTCGGGACGACGGTCTGATCGCAGATTAGACCGGTTGCCTTATCGATCGGTCGGGAATAGACGCGTCGCAGCTTCGTATTTGATTTCGCCCGCGTGACAAAGAAGGCCGCAGCGAGTGTGAAGCGATATAGGCGCGCGAAGTCCAAGTACCCGCGGTCCATAATGTAGAAGGCGCCGGGTTCCGGAACCAGGAAGTCGAGGGCGTTGACATCGTGGAGCTTGCCATCGGAAATATGCAGGAATGTCGGTATGTTACCGCGCAGATCCAATAGCGTATGCATCTTTACGGCCGCCTTCGTGTGACGGAACGGTGCCCACGGAAACAGCGACAAGCAGAGATCGATAGTCGACGAGTCCAACGCATAGACGGTATTGGCAAGATCGATCCCGAAGGAATCGTTGACATAAAGATCGCGCGCAATCCCAATTAGGGCCTGAGCGAAATCCGCGTAGATGCGCCAGTCACGGACCTTATTGGCATTGGCCAGGGTATTGCGCGCGATTCCCCCGCGAATGCCCATATGGTAAAGCTTGCTTTGGTGGGCGCGCAAACAGGCTTCAATGTCGCGCAGACTCTCCCGGTAGGTTAACTGCGCAAACGTCATACAGAGAAACTGGTCCAGACATGTGAACGACTTGATCTTGCGATGGCCGCCGTAACGCTGTACGCATTGCCAGAAAATCGGCAGTGGAAGATGCTCGGTGATCTGCGCGAATACCAGTTTGCCTGCGTACATGAAGCCGTGTCTCCCGCCCGTTGGATGGGGCGGAAGATTGGCGCACGGAGCGAGCGGCGTTCAAGTCGATTTTCCAGAGAAACGCCGCTTTCAAAAGAAATATCAGAATCTTACAGGGTCGTACACGAAACGCGTTGGGACACTAGTGGCTCGTCGTAACACTTCGCCGCTTCGCCCGCCTCAATCAGCGCGGACCCCAGGTCGGCCCAATGCTCGGTGTTGGCCAACGCCAGGCCGGAGATCCGTTGGCGAATCTGCCCGGTCTTGTCGCGGCGCATCCACGCCACCGGCAGCTTGATCGTGGCCTCAAACGGCCGGTTACGCAGGCTGTAATTGCTCTCGGTGAGCCCGACGGCCTGGCGCCCGCCGATCCACTCACGCATCTTGGGCGTCTCGCCGATCCAGGCGTAATCCTCCACCTCTTGATCCGACGACAAGACCTCGGAGAAGACCCGGGCGATCCACGCCTCGGCGTTGTCCTGCTCGATGGCCTGTTGAATGGCGCCGACGATGGCGCGCGAGGTGGACAGACGGGCCGGGAAGCTGGGGGTAGGCATGGCGGTTACTCCTTCACCCACGTGCCGGCCAGGCGCGTGGCGATGTAGCCGTCAGCGTCGCCGTGCATCAGCACGACGTGATCGCCGCGGCGGGCGGTGGCCTTGGTCAGAATCAGGTCCTTGTTGTCGACCCCGGCCAGGTCCGCGGCCAGGATCATGTCGGCCGCGGCCGGGCTGACTGTCACCAGTACGGTGCCGTAGCTGCCGCCGCAGGCGATGGCGCACCCGCCCAGGCCATCGGCGATGGCCGGCAGGGTGATGACGCCGGCATCGGCGGTGATCCAGAACAGCTTGCCGCTGTCCTGGGCGTCCAGGGTCTTGGCCTCGGCGACCGCCTCACGGATGGGCCAGGCGCCCCAGGGATCGGCGAAGGCCGGATCGAACTCGACCACGGCCAGCGCCGCGGACACCCAACGGCGCACGAACCCGACGAACACCCCGCCCACGGGCGAGAGGCTGTAGGTGTCGTCATCGGCGGCGTAGACCGGGCAGCCCACATCGGTGATCGCCGCGCCGGTGACCGGGAGTTGGACCGCGCCGCGGCGCTGCACCTGCACCAAATCCACCCCGGCGGTGCTGCCGCTGGTGAACGGGCCGGTGGCGAAGCCGACGAAGCGGTCCGCGCTGGTGAGCGGGCGCGCGTGGCCGGTGGCATCCACCAGGCCGACCGCGGCGCCCTCATAGATCGTGTCACTGGCGACCATGGCGTACTGCCCCAGGTCGCCGCCCTCGAAGGGGCGGGGCTTGTTGACGGATAGGGTAGTCATTGGGCGGCTCCGAAAATGCGCACGCTGCCGGCGGCCTCGGCGCGTTGGAAGGCGGCATAAACCTCGGGCGACCCGAACTCTTGGGCCAGGGCCTCAGTCCACTCGCCCGCCGCGGCCGCCGCGGCGACGGCCTCGGGGGCCTGGCCGCCAGTCTGGGTCCCGGACAGGGCCGCGATCGGGGTCAGGGAGCCCAGCAGCCCTTGCAGGGCCGGGAGCACAAGGGATTGGGCATGAGTGTGCAGCAGCGAGCCGGGCGTGAGCCGGCCGTCGCTCAGGGCGGCGGTCAGCAGGGTGTCGCGGGTGCGGGTCTGGGCGTCGTTGGTCAGGGCAGCGACCTGGCGTTGCAGGTCGGCGACCAGGTCGGCCGGTACCGCGGCCTGCACCTGGGCCGTCAAGGCCGCGATGCGGGTCTCGCGCGCGGCCAACAGCGCCGGCAGCGAGGTCGCCGCGGTGCCGTCGGGGCCGTTGCCCAACATCGACTTGAGCGTGTCGAGCTGCGCGAGCAGCTCCGGGCCGGTGGTGGTCAGCGGCAGGTTCAGGAGGTAGAGCAGGCGCTCGCGTAGCTCATCCATCGGGGACTCCGGGGGGGTGAGAAGTAGGGAAGCAGCGGCCAGTGCGACCGCCGGAAGGCAGTCCAGGGCCGGGGTGTTGGTCAGGGCCAGGTGCAGCAGGTCGATGACCCGGCCGCGCGCGTCATAAGTGAAGACCGGGGAGAGGTAGCGATACTCATCGGCGCCGATCGCGGCGGCGGCGCGGGCGGTCCAGTCCACCGGGGCGACCAGGCCAACGGCAGGCTCAAAGCGGATGGTCGCCGGGCGCACCCAGCCGGCGGCGGGGGCCGGCTGGCCGTTCTGCGCCGCGCGCAGGGTCTGGTGCTCGTAATCGACCGGGATATCCTTGACGCGCCGGCCCAGGGCCTCGGCCAGGATATAGCCGCGGTCGTCCGACAGGCACCAGGGGCCCGCGCCCAGCATGGCCCCGCGCGGGGCGTCGAAGGTCCCGGCGGGCAACAGCAGTTGCGCCGCCCCGACGGTGGCGGGGAGCGCGAGGGCGGCGATGCGGGGGGGGGTTGGCATGGGCGCATCCTGACGGACGCGCGGGGGTGTTGGGGGGCGGTTATTGCGCCGTTTTGGGGCGGTTACGGGCGGACACGATAAGCGGCGTTTTGAGCCCCGGGCCCCCCGCGCCGCGGCGGGTGCACCGGGTCACCCCGGCCGCTCGATTGGTGAGCGATTTAAACGGGGTTTAAACGGGGTTCCGATCCCCGGCCGCGGTCGGTCAGGGCGTGCGGTTCAGATGCCGCCGCAGGATGGCCCGAATCTCCTCCCGATCGGCCGCAGCCAACCCCAGGAAGCGCCGCGCCGGGATGTCCCCCCACAGGTGCGGCCACTGGGCGCGGGTGCCGCCGAATTGCTGCATCGCTCCATAGATGCGGTTGGTGCCGATCGCCACCGCGGCGCCGCCGGCTTCCAGTTGATAGCGGATGCTGCCCTGGAGCAGGCCGGAGTCGCGCAGGATGCGCTTGGACCCCAGGCGCTTGGCGCCGCGGGCGCTGAGGCTGCCGTTCTTCTTGAAGCCCTTGCCGCCGCGGTTCAGGTGGCGCAGCAGGGTCACGTCGCTGTTCGGTGCCCAGGGCGTACCGTCCGGCGCCGCCTGGGCACGGAAGCGCCGGTCGGTGGCCAGCAGCAGGTACTCGCCGATATCGCGCAGGGCCGCGGCGGGCTTCCCGACCTTGGCGATCAGGGCGCCCAGGGCCGTGCGCACGGCGGCGTCGTCGACGGTGATGGTGAGGTTGACGCCGGCCATTGGTGTTCTGCTCCCCGTTGGGCTAATCTGATCTAAGGCACCGAGTACCTGCATCGGTTACAGGACGGTCATTTACCGCTTATGGAGGTTCGACTCCCCCCCGGTGCCGCCCCTACTTCCCCGGCACCGTGATCGGCACCCACTCACCACCCTTCACCGCGCCTGCGATGTTCATATCATCGACCCGAAAGGCGCTGACAATCTGATTGAGCCCACCCTGCTTGCGCGTCTTGCCGGGGTCGAACTCCACCGCGACCTTGGCCGGTCCAAGTGACTCGCTGACGAACATCAGTTTACCCGAGCGGGTATCCCGATAGATCGCCCCCGGGTTGCGCAGCAAGGCCGGCAGCGCGCGCCACTCGTCGGGGCTCAAGGCGTTTTGCGCGGCCGCGTGGCGCGTCTGCTTGGGACCCAACGGCAGATAGTCGGCGATGGCAATCTCGGCAGTCGCCGGTTGCGGGTGCCCGTGCTCACGCAGCCAATCGAGGACCGGCGGGTGCAGCGCGCCCACCACTGCCACCCGCCCGCGTGCTTGCGTGCCGCTCCAGTCGTCGAAGGTCTCCTTCCATGCCAGGTCACGCTCCAACGCCAAGGCATCAGCCATTGCCGCGGCCAAGGCCGCGCCGATTGGCGCCTCCAGCCGGGTCAGCTTGGTGTCGATCAATTCAGCCAGCGGGCGGGTGCGGCTCGCCCCCGGCGCATAATCCCACCCCCGACCGATCCCGCTGGTATCCCCCGGCGGCACCGGCGCCCGGTCCGGCCCGGCCTTACCCAGTTTCTCCAGGTCCTGGTCACTGACCGCGAACACCCGGCACTGGCAGCCCCAGCCGTTGGGCGGGTAGTGCGTCTTCCAGAACGGATCATCGACCGGCAGCGCCAGGCCGTCCCAGGCCAGGTGTTCCGGGCGCGGGGTCATGACGCCGTCACTGTGACGATAAAGGAGGTACGGCCGGGTCGCCTTGACCTCCTGAATCTGCGCCCAGCGCCCGGCGGCATAGCTGGTGCGCAGGTTGGTGCTGTAAATAACCTCAGTGCGCCAGGCGCGGCCCTCCGCGGTGCCCTCCCCGGTCCAGCCGGTCCAGCCGTTCTTCTCCACCAGGGCGTCGAAGTCGCGGCGGAACTCCGCGAGCGTGGTGCCCTGCTCGATCCCCTTGAGTACCGCCGCGTTGAGGTCGGCGAGCAGGTCCGCCTTGGTCGCCCCGGCCACCACAAAGGCGCGGTCGTGCGCCGCGCCCAGGAGGTCGTCCCAGCGCTCAGTGGGCAGGTTCAGCTTCGTCTTGAAGAAGGCGATCTGCTCGGCGAAGGGAAGGGAGCCGTAGGCGGGGTCAGGCATGGTCGGCCGCGCCCTCCGGCAGCGCTGGCCGTGCCGCCCACAGGGGCGCGTTGTCGCCGCCGCAGGGCTCGCCGCGCAGGATGGCCAGCACCCAAGGCGTGGGGACCTTATAGGCCGGGTGCCGACAGACCGACCTGGTCCCGCTGTCGCGGAACTCGAAATGCCAACACTCCCAGTAGGCGCGGCGCTCAGTCATCGGCAGCGCCCGCCCGGCCGCGCCCCGTGCGTGGAACCGGGCAGCACCGGGCAACAGCCGCCTGAAGTGCAGCAATGACGGTCGGGACCCACGACAGGGGGATCAGCAGGTCAGCGCCCTCAAGGTCGATCTCGACGTCATCGGCGTCCGCCCACGTCGCGGCGCCGGGGTAGACGCGGACATAGCCAGATGGGTCCCTGATGACGTCATCGACCTTGTCATGGATCACCAGCGGATCAGTCATGTTCAGGCTCCATGGTCGATGTCATACCGCCCGGCCAGATCAGCCGCCGCCAGGCCCTCGGCCAGCACCGCGACCAGGGAACCGCCCGGTAGTTCCGGATACATGCCCAGTAACCGGGCGTTGAAGCTCGCCATGTCTTCTCCCGCGGCCAGCGCCGCATCCAGTTCGCCCCGCACCGCGGCGGCCATGGCGAGCATGGCGGGTTCCGCCAGCCGCGCCAGGGCCGCGGTGTGGGTCTCGGCGTAGTCGGGCGGGAGCCGGGGCGTCTCGCCCCGGCCGGTGGCGGCGGCGGCGAGGGCCGTGATCTCATCAGCGGGGACCGCGGGCTCGCCGGCCGCGCCGGGGCGGGACGCCCCGGCTCCCAGGGTCGGCTCATCCCCGGCCGGCTCCGGGATCCCGGTCTGCTCGCGCACCCAGGCGACCGGGATGAAGGCGCCCATGCCGGACGCGGTCAGCCGCTGCAAGGAGGTCGAGAACGCGGTCAGGTCCTGCGGCTCGCGGGTGTCGAAGCGCCACACCGGCGCCCGGCGCGGATCATCCACCAGGCCGTTGAGCGCCGCGACCGGATAGACCAGGTCGCGGCCCAGGGTGCTCTGCACCTGGCGTGCGTCGGACAGCAGCAGGTCGCGCTTGACCTCCCCTTGCAGGTCCGCGACGCCGGAGCCCATGCCGGTCGCGGCCGGGGTGCTGGAGAGGCTGCCGCCCAGGATGGCGCGCGACATGACGGCGTCGGCATACTGGACCATGGCGAGGAAGGGGTCGGCCTGGCCCTCGGCGGCGGCCAGCAGGTCGATTCGCATCCCCTCGGGCATGATGCCGGCGGCGTGGCGGCCCAGGTCGCGCACGGCGCGGAACAGGGTGGCCTTCTCGGTGGACCCTGCGCCGCTGGGGTAGTAACCCAAGCGCATGGGTAAGCCGTAGATCTCCAGCCACTCGGCCATGTCGCGCAGGCTGAACTGCCGCATGATCCAGGGCCAGGCGAGGACGCGATAGAGCCCGGCGCGCGCCAGATAGCCGGAGCGCGCGCGGTGGGTGTGGGTGAGCCAGCCGTAGGGCCACAGTTCGGCGCCGTCCGCGGACCCGTCGCGCAGGCGCAACTGGGTGCGGGTGCCCTGGTCCAACTGGAACCAGGTCTGCGGCCGGTGCTCGATGTGGACCGGCAGGCGTTCGGTGCCGGCGCCGGACCAGGTGACTTCAAGGCACGCGAAGCCGTGCCCGACCGCGTCCATCAGGTCGAGCAGCACGTCTTCCAGATCCGGGATGCCGCCCAGCAGCTCCGCCACGGCCTTGGCCTGGCGCTTCTCTTTGCCGCTGGGGTCGCGCGGCGGCTCGATGCTCCAGGGCACGCTGAGGATGGCGCGGCGCCGCTTGGCCATCTCGGCGTGCAGGTGCGGGTCGCGCTCCTCCATATCGAGGTACAGCTCGGACTGCTGGGTCAGGTCGCCGCTCTCGGCGCCTTCCAGGAGCCCGGCCAGGCGTTCCGGCGTGAGGCCGCGCACCGGGTGCCCGGCGAAGGTACGCGCGAGCGCCTGGGTGGTGGCGCCCTCGGTCTGGCGCGCGGCCAGCGTCTTGGGGGCGACCGGGCGGCCGAAGTAGTCGGCGAGCGCGGCGGCGGCGGTGCGCAGTAGTCCGGCCATCAGTAGAGTCCTCGGCGGTCGTCATCATCAGCGGCGAGCGGGTCGTCGAAGGCACGGGCGGGGTCGGCGCGGGTGCCGCGCGGGACGGACTCCCATTCGATCGGCCCGGACGCGGGGTGGCTGGCGGCGAATTCCATCAGGCAGCCGGCGATGGCGCCGTCGCCATGGCGGATCAGGTCCGGGTCCTTCAGGTCCTTGCGCTCCAGCTTCGGCACCATCGGGATGCCGTCGACATACTCGACCGCGCGGTGGTCGTCCTCGAGGCTGGCATCGCGCGGCAGGGTCAGGTACCCGTCCTCGAACAGTTGCAGGTAGCGCCCCATGTGCTCGGCGTACCAGGCGCGGCTCAGCACGATCTCATGGATAGGGCCGCCGCTGTAGCGGCCGGTCTTGGCGTCCAGGGCGGCGCGGCCGTAGCGGTCCCCGGTGTATTCCATCAGCGTCTGCCCGGGGCCGGTGGCGTCCCCGGCGAAGGTCCAGCGCCCGCGCGGCAGGGCATCGAGCAGGGTCCACAGGATCTGCTCCTGCTGGCGGGCGGGCGCATTGGCCAGCTCCACGATGAAGGGGGCATCGCGGCGCAGCTCCTGCGACAGCAGCGCCGGTACGATGACGGTGAAATGGCGATGGCGCGCGAAGTCCATGCCGACCGCCCAGCGGGCGCCCGGCCCGGGGGCCGCTCCCGGTTGCTGGGGCCGACACAATGGGTCGAGCACCGGGCGCAGGTGGGCGGCGATCCACACGGCGCACCAGGCCTCGCGCGCGCCCTCGCTCTGGTGGGTGCAGTCGTCGGGGAAGACGATGCGCAGCACCGGGCGCACCTCGGGCATGGCGCGCTCGATCCACACCGTGGGGATGGCGGTACCGGAGCCGTCGCGCGGGATGGCGTCCAGTTCCTCGCGCATGGCCGCGGTGCGCGGGCCGTAGGCGGCGCGGATAGCGGTGTACCACTCGCGCTTGCCGTCCGCGGTGACCGCCTTGCCCTGCATGGCGCAGGCACGCTCATAGAGCCCGTTGGCCACCGCGTCGTCGAAGGTGATGCGGATCGCGCGCGCGCGGGCGCCGTAGCGCCCGGCCCGCACGTCGGTCAGCAGTTCGTTGAAGGGGTTGCGCTTGCCGCGATGGGTGGACCAGACGCGAATCTTGCCGCCCCAGATCAGGAGCGCCGTGGCGGACTCCAGGACCGCGCGCACGTTCTTGTGCAGCGCCGCCTCGTCAAGGTCCACCACGCCTTGCAGGCCGTGAATGTTCTCCGGCCGGCTGCTGAGCGCCGTGATGCGGAAGCCCGAGCCGAAGCGCACCCGGAAGGACTGGATCTGGCGGGGGGATAGGAAATCCAACCGCACGGGCGGCCACGGGCGGCTGAGGCGGGGCTAACGTAGCATCGCCGGGAGGAGCGTGGCAAGCCCCGCGAGGGCGCCGACGGGCGGGGACGGGGGCGAGGTCGCCATCTCGGAGAGGTACGAATGGGTGTGAAGGGTGGTTTGCCGGGGCCTGGGTGCAGGGAGGGGCGCGTCGCTGGCGGGTGGCGACGACGGAAGGAGGCTACCACTGCACTTCCTGGTTGAAGACATACTCGGGGGACGGTTGCGCCAGGGCGTCCCAGTCGGGTACGGCCTCGACCGGTGGGTCGTCCCAGGCCGGCGGCCCGCGGGCTGGGGCGATGCGGGGCGGCTCGGCTGGCTCGTCGAGAGCCAAGAGAATCCGCCGCACTGGGGTGGCCTCGGTGATGAAAGCGATGATGCGCATGTCGGCACCGCAGTTCGGGCAGACCAGGGGCAGGGACGCGAACAGGCGTGCGAGCAGCATGGCCCGCAGGTAGTGCGCCGGTGAGCGGCTACTCGGCGCCGCGGTAGTGGGCGCTGAAACTTTGGGCGGTGGCGGTGGGGAAGTCGGGTCCGCATCGCGCCCGTAGGCGGTGGCGGCTAGGCGCAACGGTGCATTGGGTGCCAGCACCCCATGGTAGCGGTGGCGGTGCAGCCGTGGCGGGGGGATCAGGGCTGCGAGATGGTCGATGAGCTCCAGCGGGCTGAGGGACAGCGCAGTGCGTCCGTCACGCTGTGGCTCCGGCAGACGATAGACGATCCGGTCTTCGCTGACCTGTTCGATCCGCTCAAGGGCGAAGGGCGGGCGTGCGCAGTAGCGTAGCAGCCGCTCCAGTCCAGCCCGGTCGTCGCCGGCGATGCACACCGAGGCGTCGAGCGAGAAGCCGCTATTGTCCCAAGTCAGCATGTCGCGGGCATCATCGGGATCGAGCAGCCCGCGGCGGGAGAACCAGCGCAGCACGCGGCGGCGCACCTGCGCTTCGATTACGGCAACCTGTTCTGGCGCCAGTGACGAGGCCTGCCGGAACTGGACCCCGCCGGCTTGCAGCGGCTCGAACACCCCGTCGAGGATGCAGCAGTGGTAGTGGATGTGGCGATTGAGCGAAGCTCCGAAACGGTGGACGAAGCTCACCGCCCCGAAGCGGGCCCGCGCAGAGGCCTCGGGACAGATTCTGCGCAGATGGGTTTCGACCACCCGCAGGAAAATGTGCAGCACGGCGGTCACGGCCCCGGGCTCCCGCTCCAGGTACCAGCGCAGGCGCTTGGGTACGGACAGCACCCACTGGCGCACCGGCAGGGGCGGGAAAACGTGATCGACCAGGTGGGCGGCGGTCTCGGCCATGCGCCGGGCATTGCATGAGGGGCAGATGCGCCCCTTGCAGGAGAAAGCCACCAGGAAGTCCTGGCCGCACGCCGGGCAACGCGCCTGACAAAAACCGTAGGCCAGGATGCCGCACTCCAGATAGCGTCGGAGTTCGCGCTCCACGTAGCCGGGTACCGCGTGACCATCGCCGTCGCAAGCCAGTGCGAGGTAGGTCTCCAGGTGCTGCTGGACGAGGCGGTAGAGGACGGTTTGCTCGGGGCGACGACGGGCGTAGACAGCGGGTCGGCATCCCGGTGGGTTGGCGGCCATGTCGGCAGCGCGGTGCGACCATGCGGATAGCTGTTTTTATGTACAGCATAGCAGGGTAACCGGGGGGCTGCGGCAAATGTCCGCTGTCCGGTGGACTGCTGCCATTGAGATTTGGGGAGCCAGCGTCCGCTCTGGGTCGGGAGCGGACCTGCCCGGCGAAATCAGCCTTGGCGAGCGGTGCCGCGCGCACGCTCATCATCGTTGAGCCCGGACTGCAACTTCCGAAGGTCCTGCCGCCAGCGTCAGGGCCTTCTTCTCCTCGGGCAGCGCCGTTTCCCGAGCACAGGCATCAGCCACTGCCGCCTGATGCGCGGCGAGGCGGTTGAGCCAGTGCTGGGTATCTGCGCCCCGCGATTGCTGTTCCGCCTGGACCGTGGTCGTGAGCGTGACAAGCTGGCCGTCGCGCTCGGACACCGAGTCCCCGCCCGCGGCGCCCGCGGTTCCGGTAGAGATGCTGCGCCGCGGCCGATGGACCAGCAGTTCAGCCCGAGCAGAGAAACCGCCGGGCGAACTTTTCTTGAGCGTTACCGCACCGCTGGCGCAGGCGCTCTTTGGTGTTATGCTAGACTTCTCTACGGTTTTGTAGAAACCAGCGCGAGCAGGTGAGACGTGACCCAGATTTCCGCGAATATCTCTCCCGAAACCCGAGACCGCCTGGAACGCTACGTCCGTGCCCGGGGCATGAAGAAAGGGTTCGTGATCGAGCAGGCCCTGCTGCACCATCTACAGGCCATCGACGAGATCCCTGAGGAGGTTGTCATACCCCCGCGCCTCGTGGTCACGGTCGCGTCGGGCGAGCGGCTGCTGGAGCGGCTGGCGTCTCAGGATGGCCCCAATCGGGCCATGCGCGAACTCTTCGGCGAGGACCCCGAGCCCGCTCCCAGCAACTCCTGATGAGCCTGAGGATTCGGCGATTGGAGCGTGACGACGATCGCGACCAGTTCCGCAGCGGACACCCAGACCTCGACCGCTTTTTCCATCGCTTTGCGGGCCAAAACCAATTCCGCCACCATGTTGGCGTCACCTACATCGCGGTCGAGCATGACGCGATCCTGGGCTTCGTCACCGTTTCGCCGTCCGCGATCGAAATCGACGCGCTTCCCGCTGACCGCCGTCGCCGGTTGCCGCACTACCCCTTGCCGACGCTACGTTTGGCGCGACTGGCGGTCGCCGAGACGGCGCGGGACCGCGGGGTCGGCCAGGCCCTGCTTCGGTTCGCCTTGACCCTTGCCCGCCGGATGGCCGACGAGATCGGGTGTGTCGGCGTCGGCGTCGTCGTCGATGCGAAGCCCGCGGCCCGGAGCTTCTATCTTCGCTCACTAGTGTCCCAACGCGTTTCGTGTACGACCCTGTAAGATTCTGATATTTCTTTTGAAAGCGGCGTTTCTCTGGAAAATCGACTTGAACGCCGCTCGCTCCGTGCGCCAATCTTCCGCCCCATCCAACGGGCGGGAGACACGGCTTCATGTACGCAGGCAAACTGGTATTCGCGCAGATCACCGAGCATCTTCCACTGCCGATTTTCTGGCAATGCGTACAGCGTTACGGCGGCCATCGCAAGATCAAGTCGTTCACATGTCTGGACCAGTTTCTCTGTATGACGTTTGCGCAGTTAACCTACCGGGAGAGTCTGCGCGACATTGAAGCCTGTTTGCGCGCCCACCAAAGCAAGCTTTACCATATGGGCATTCGCGGGGGAATCGCGCGCAATACCCTGGCCAATGCCAATAAGGTCCGTGACTGGCGCATCTACGCGGATTTCGCTCAGGCCCTAATTGGGATTGCGCGCGATCTTTATGTCAACGATTCCTTCGGGATCGATCTTGCCAATACCGTCTATGCGTTGGACTCGTCGACTATCGATCTCTGCTTGTCGCTGTTTCCGTGGGCACCGTTCCGTCACACGAAGGCGGCCGTAAAGATGCATACGCTATTGGATCTGCGCGGTAACATACCGACATTCCTGCATATTTCCGATGGCAAGCTCCACGATGTCAACGCCCTCGACTTCCTGGTTCCGGAACCCGGCGCCTTCTACATTATGGACCGCGGGTACTTGGACTTCGCGCGCCTATATCGCTTCACACTCGCTGCGGCCTTCTTTGTCACGCGGGCGAAATCAAATACGAAGCTGCGACGCGTCTATTCCCGACCGATCGATAAGGCAACCGGTCTAATCTGCGATCAGACCGTCGTCCCGACCGGCGTTCACACGCCGCAATTCTACCCGGAAAAGCTTCGGCGCATCAAGTATCATGATGCGGCGACAGACCACACATTCGTATTCCTGACTAACAATTTCGCGTTACCGGCATTCACGATTGCGGAACTCTACCGCTGCCGTTGGCAAGTGGAACTGTTCTTCAAATGGATCAAGCAACACCTGCGCATAAAGGCGTTCTTTGGCACATCCGAGAACGCGGTCAAATCGCAAATCTGGATAGCAATAGCGACTTACGTATTAATAGCTATTCTAAAGAAGCGTTTGAATATGGATGTTAGTCTCTACACTTTGCTACAGGTCCTGAGTCTGACTATATTCGAACGCACCCCGATAAATCAATTGCTTACTGATCGCGACTGCGATCCGCGGGACCCGCCGGAAGGTAAGCAATTGAATTTATTTGATTAAACGTTGGGACACCAGTGATCTTCGCTATGGCTTTGAGCCGGTGTCGGTGGTCGAAGGCCTCCTGCTCGACCGACCAGAGCCGACACCGATGTTTCTGCCGCTGTCGTCGATTCCGCGCCCCGACAACCAGTGACATTCACCGCAACCCAATGGATCAAGCATCGCCCGCCCATGGCCGCCGAACGGGTCAATGCCCTGGCCCCAGCGGGCCGGCGATCCAGGACAGTGCCGGTTCCTCTTGCGGCAGCTGGAGCAGGCGACTTACCCGTTGCGACAGGCCGCGGGACGGGCTGAGACTTGATCTGTGCCTGTACTGTGCGCAGAATGTGCATTTACGAAATGCACCTCAGGTGCAAGGCCATGGCCGCCAGCTTCGCAGATGTGCTCGAATCGACGCGGGAACCCGGGACGTCGCGGTTCTCTGCAGCGGGCGTCGCCGACATCCTTGGCCTGCAGCAGGATCTGGCCGAGCTGGCGGGGGTCCATCGCAACACCCTGCGCACCCACCCGGAATCGCCAAGACTGCAATCCGCACTGCGTGACCTGATGCGAGTGGTGTCGGCCGCCGCGGCGGTGCAGCCGGATGCACAACGCGCCATCTTCCTGGTCAAGAACGAACCCATTCCTGAGTTCCGTCACAAGTCCCTGTTGCAACTGGTACAGGAAGGCCGGACCGAGGATGCGATTGGCTACCTGGAGTCAATCAGCACCGGGTTCGTCGGTTGATCCTCTTCTTGGCGACAGCAGGGCATCGAATCGGCCGGAGTGATCCGGATTGCACATCGTTCAGTCGCGCTTGTTGCGGTCGGGCGTTCGGTCGTCTGTCTCGGGCAGACTTCGCCGCACCGATTCACCCAGTGCGGCCAGCCAAGCGTCGCTGTCGGGACTGTTGATCACCGCGTCTGCCAGCGTCAGCAGCCGATCGAATTCGTCGATCCGCTCCATGAGCGGCCGGCTGTCGGCGGCAATCACCGCTCCAAAGCGTTTCTCAACTTGAATCAACAGTATGTTGCAGCTCGCCTGCAACTCTTTGCGGCGTGCGCGCTGCCGCGTCTCCTGCGGGTCCGGCCGCTCGCGGAACTGCCAGAAGCGATCCGCGGGCATTGCGTAGTCGCGCTGAAGTGTCTCCAAGGCTGCAATTGCGATGTCCGATTCGCGAATCGCTTCCCGCAGTCTGTCCATCTCCTCGCGCTGCCACTCGTCGTCGTCTTCTGGGTCCGCGGCCGTGAGCAGGTTCGAGCCGTCGCGGTCGCACAGCTCGATGGCGATCCGCTCGATCCGAAATGGGTCATCCGGGTGGATCCAGAAAAAGAGCCGGTACCGGTAAGCGATATCCCAGTGGGGGTCCCAGTCGCCGGCCAGCGAGCCCATGTCGGCGCTGCGCGTCGGCTGGGTGAGGTACTGCAACCAGGCCAGCAGATTGAGCCGCAGCCCGTAGACTCGCCAGGGACGGAGATAACGTGCCGTTGCAATGAAACGTCTGACCCGCTCCAACAAGGGATCGGGGTGCGGCGGAATCTCGAACGGCTCGGTTGCCAGCGCCTCCTCGAGGGCCCAGCACAAAGGAAAATCCGCGCGCTCCTCCGGTGGATCGAAGCGTCGCCAGTGGTCGCACTCGATCCACTCCGCGGCGCGCTGCAGCAGGAACAGAAAGGCCCCGGTGGCGAACTGCGGCGGCAGCTCCGGGTGCAGCTCGCCCAACTGATCGCGTAGCAGGCGGTCGAGCCATGCGACGGGCAGACGCCCGTCATGCGCGTTCAGGGTCTTGCGGAACCGCAGATACTCGTCGAGTGCGTTCTCGGGCGTGGCATCGCCCCATTTGTAGAATCGCATGGCGAGCGACAGCGTTCCCGTGTGGGGAGCGATGATGTAATAGTCGTACCAGGCGCGTGTCGACATCTCGGCGTCTCTCGGGTTCTCGGGATCGGTCGGTAACGCAGGTCCACGGCGGCCATGATGCCAACCGGGTTTCCAAGCGGAGCTTGGGAACCGGCAAACCCGGGCGCGGATACGCAGGTTGGCGCGACCCGGGGTCAGCAGCGCCTCGAACTAGGATTCCAGCCCGGCCCCGCACAGGACCGCCACGGTCGACGCGACGCCTAATGTTCGGTCGGTGTCGTGCGCAGGGCCCGGATCGCCTCGCGGGAGAGTTCAGTCAGCTCGGCAATGGCCGCGTCGTCCAGGGCGGTTCGCTCAAGGAGTGCCGCGGCCATTTCACGGCGCGCCTGCGCAAGGCCCTCCTTGTGCCCCTCCTTGCGTCCCCGCTCGAGGATCTCCGCGTTCCACTGTTCGACCCGTTGTTGCAGCATGGTATGCACCTCGTGAAAATCATTGATGTCCGGCAGGCGGATGCCGGGGCGCTTCTTGCGGATGAAGCTGCGGTAGATCCAGCGGCCGAAGGCGCGCTTGAGGCTATCCAGGGCGCTACTGTCCAGGAGTGCCACCAGACGTGCGTAGACGGCGAGCCAAGTCGGCTCGTCGCGCGCCTTTTCCAACTGGAACAGGGCCGCGACCAGGTTTTGGACCTCAGCCGGGTAGGCCGCGTCGCCGATGATCGCCCCTTCGTCGAGCAGCAGATAGGACCAGTGGGGGCGATAGTGTGTGAGCCCGCCCGGGGCCGGGTCGATCAGCGCGGACAGTTCCGTCGGCGCCGTCCAACGCAGCTCCCCGTTGTAAAGGACCACCGGCAGCACCGGCGGGAGGGTCCCGGCCGCGGTCAGGGCCTTCTGCGCGATCAGGTCCTGGTACAGGAGCGAGACATAGCACGCTATCCGCACCGCCATGAAGGGGTCCACGGTGCTCTGGAACTCGATCAGAATATAGACGTAGCACCAGCCGTCGGCCCAGCGCACGCGCCAGATGATATCGTCTTCGCGGTCGCGGTAATCGTCGGTGACATAGCTGCCCTTGACCGTCTCCAGCGAAGCCAGGTCCAGGGACTGGACCCAGTCCTCACGCACGAAGCCGGTCAGCAGGTCGCGGACCATCTCGGCGTGGGCGAAGAGTTGTTTATAGCTGTGGTCGTGGTGACGCCCGGCGGCCGGGGCGCGCCGTTTGCGGGAACCGCGGGGACGACGGGGGTGGCGGGGTGGGGTCATGGCTGGCGTTCGCGGGTCAAGGTCGGCGGCTTGAGCGCGATGCGGGTCGGCACGGGTGCTCCGCATCATTGAGCCCCATTGTAGCCGGGCCGGGTCCGCTGCGCGGACCTTCACCGGTCGGCTTCGCCGCGGGGCTCGGTCCGCACCGCGGACCCAGGTTAGCGTCCGCGCCCGCCCAGCCAGCGGACCCGGGCCAGACCCAGCGCCAGCAGCACCATGCCGAGCACGGCGGTAGCGGCGAAGAGCGCGAGGGCTGGCCAGTTGGGACCACTGTTGGCTGCATTGGCCACGGCGGGTGCCGACTGCCTGAGCAGCCAGCCCGGCAGTGCGCCCCAGTCCCGCGGCATACCGGTGAGGGCAAGTCAGCGCTGCCACTTGCCCGTCCCTTTCCGTCAAGGACTTCCGAAGTTCGTATACCAGCGACCGTGTGGCCTCCTGATCCCTGCGGGCCTGGGCGGCAGCCCCCTGGGTCGTCGCCTCCGCGCGCTCAGCAATTCGGCCCGTGCCGTCGCGACCTCCTGCTCCACCTGGAGCCGGGCGATGCGCGCCTGGGCTGCCCTGAGGCTTTCCCCCGCCGCCGCGGCAACCCGCTCGGCATGATCCCGCTGGCGGGCCTGGTGCTCGCCATGCGCCCGGGACTGCGCCAGGGCTTCGGTCGTCTCCTGGAGGGCCTCGATACGGGCGGCGAGCGTGTTGCGGGCCAGGTCCAGGGCGTTCTGCGTTTCCCGCAGCGTCGCGCCCTGACGGTCCAGTTCGGCGACCAGGCGCTCGTTCTCGGTCCTGGCCGCGTCGCGCTGCCCAGCGACCGCCGCGACCGGGGCGTCCAGCGGCGTCTTCGCGTCGAACCACTGCTCGCCGGCCAGCCGGCACGCCTGATTCCAGACCGCGACCACCTGCGTTCGCAGCGCCTCGGGAATACCGGGGATCTGAAAGCGCCGGGCGGCCTCGTCGAGCCAGTCGTCGATCCCGGCGCCGATTGCCTGTTGCGAGCCCTTGCCACCCAGTCCCTCGCGGACGGCGGCGATCGTTGGGCGCTTGCCGGCGGCAGCGAGGGTGCAGGCGGCCTCAAAGGCGCGTTGGCGGGTCGCTCCGTGGGCGCTCATGGTGATTCCGGTGAGCGGTCGAAAGCGCCAACAGCACCGACTCGACTGCGCTCGATGATCGAACTCACGGCCCCACGGACGGACCAATCGCCCGTCCATTCCTCCCCCGGCCGATGCACCAGACGATCGAGCCAGATGCAGGTGACTTCCCCGTCTGGGCTCCGATCAAGCCCCAGGACCTGCGCCACGATGGGCGCTGAACGGCCGGAGCGGCGGATGGTGACTGACCCGTCACCAATGACAACCTCGATATCGCTCATCATCTGCCCCTATGCCGCCAGTCGATCCCGGACTTCATGGGTCCGGCACCCCATCAGCCCCGCCAAGTCCTCGACGAACCGCCCCAAGAGGGTATCCAGGTGCAGGAACTCCACGTCGTCCAGCGCCGGGGTACCCCAGTCCAGCCCGGCGTTGATGGCGTCGCGCTTGTGCGCGACCATCTGCCCCTGATAGTCGTCGATCGACCCGCGCAAGTGGACGAACTCCGTCGTTACGGGCCGGGTCTGCTGGGGCCGCAGAACCCGGCCCTCGGCCTGGTCCTCGGTCTTGGCGGTCCAGGAGCGGGTGAGGAACAGCACCCGGTCGGCCTCCGGGATGTTCAGCCCCTTCTGCGCAACCCCCAGGCTCGCCAAGAGCACCGGGGCGGAGCCGACGCGAAAGCGCGTGTTCAGTTCCCGGATCCGCTCAGCGATGGGCTTGCCGCCATGTGATGGTGACGTGTTCGACCCCGTGCCGATCCAACGCCCGCCCGATGATCTCCAGCAACTCCGGCCATTCGGCATAGGCGATGACCTTGTGGCCGTCCTCGATCAAGGTCCCCAGCCGGTCCACCACGTACCGCTGTTTGCTGGTGAGTCCGCCGTCGTAGACGAACGGGGACTTGTCCGAGCGGCGTTGCGGGATCGCCGCTGCGATCTGCACCGCCTGGATGCGCGCCAGCAGCGCGATCAGGTTGCGCTCGCGGGAATTGGCCTGGCCCTTCATGTACCACTGGCGGAAGTCCTCGGCGACCCGCAGATAGTGGGCCAGGTGCGCCGGGTCCCAATCCAGGGTGGTCACGCGGCGCTCCGGTACCGGGATCTGGAAGTGCCGTGCCACATCGGGCTCCTGAGCCACACGCCGCTTGATGTGGTGGGCCAGCGCCGCCCGGTAGGCCGACAGATTACGCAGCTTCGGCACCTCCCGCTTGGCGCCGGTGGTCATGTCGTCTTTGAACTCATTGGTTACCCACTCGAAGGTAACGAACTGCTCGCGCACCCGATCGACCCCGGGCACGCAGTCGCGGGTCGACTGCCGCAACGCCGGGTCCAGATACCAGCGGTGCATCCCGTACACTTGAGCGGCGGTCGCATCGCCCCCGGTGAAGGCGAGCACCGAGAAGGCATCCCGCGGGTAGTTCCCGAGTGGGGTGCCGGACAGGGCAAAGCGCCGCTTGGCCGCCAGCTTCCACAAGGCCGCGGTCTGGGCGGTCCCCTTGTTGCGCAACAGGTCCCCCTCGTCAGCGACCAGGCAGCCGATCCGGTGCCGCAGCCGGCTTGCGTAGGTCCGCCGCTGGTGGGCGCCGTGGATCGGTCCCCGCAGCCGGTGGTAGCTGATCACGTTGATCCGCCGCAGGGTGTCCAGATCCCGCGGGCTCTGGATGACCTGCCAATCCGTGGCCGGGATCGGGAGCTTGGCCAGTTCGGTGCGTAGCTCGTCGATCAGGTACGCCTCGGTGCAGATCAGCCCAGCCGTACAGCCGGACAGCAGGATTAGCCCGGCCGCGAGCCGCGCCTTGCCGAGTCCGACCGCCCAGGCGGCGACAGCGCCGCGGGTCATCGACAACTCCAGCAGGTCGTCGAACTGGTAGTCCCAGGACAGGAACCCATCCAGGCCCAGGGCCTGTCCGCGGCGGCGCAGTGCAGCCGCCCGCTCGGGGAAGGCCGCCAAGCGTCCGGGGTGGACCGTTTCCCACCGATCCTGCGCCTGTCCGGTGACGACGGCGAAGCGGCGGTTGAGGTCCTCTTCCGCCAAGGCGAAGTCGCGCCCGCCGACCCGGTACCGGTAGGACCCGGCGCCGTCGGGGGCGAAGGTAACCTCTGCCCCCGCCTTGATAACCGGCGAGCCCCAGGTATCAGGGTCCACCAGGTGCAGGGTGCGCGCCTTGCCGACGAGCGCGCCGGCCGGGCCGTGCGCCATGTCGGCCTTGACCAGGACGGTATGGCGAAAGGGGGTGCGCTCGATGCGCAGGCGCCGCGCCCGCTTCTGGATATACCGGGGGAGTCCGGGATCAACCTCCAGGTCGGCGCCAGCGGCGCGGATCAGCGTGCACAGGGCCTCAAGGGATGCCAGCGGGTCCGCCTGGGTCAGGTGTACCTCAAGGTCGAGTGCGCCCTGGCCGGTGTAGCGCAGGCCCTTGGGGTAGCGGTGGCCCTCGATGCCGGTCGGGGTGAGACGCTCACCCAGGATCGCGTTACGGACCTTGGCCTCGATCAGGCCGCAGGAAAAGCCAAGGGTCAGTTTGCGCCCTGAGTGGCCGAGCCGGACCTTGGGGTTGCCCGTGACCGGGCGGGTGATGGTCGGTCCCTCGTCCACGATCCCGGTTTCGCGCAGCCGGGGGTTCAGGTGGCGCGTAGTGCGGCACGACAGGCTCAGGTCCGGCGCCAGGGTCAGGGCGTCGTCCAGGGTCTCGACACGGACCGCGGCGCCGGGTGCCCGAGGGTCCTTGGCGAAGAACAGCACGGACACCCGCACATCAGCCCCCTGGTCGCGGAAGCACCAGGCCGGGGCGTGGAACATGGCCACCAGTCGCGGCCAGGCTCCAGGGTCCGCAAGTAAGGTCTCGGCGTAGGACCGGGGGAGGACCGCAGCCACCACGTCGGCGGCTGCCAGTGCTTGCTGCACTGCGTAGGCGTGCGACAGCGCCGAGGTATCCGGCCCGAAGCGCCCGTAGCTCGTGGCCGAGCCAGCAACCAGGGTCGGGGCCTCCAAGTGCAGCGAGAAGGGTGGGTTGATCACGGCGATCCCGAAGCCCGTCGGGTCGATCCGCTCCATGCCCACCGTTGAGAAGTGGCACTGGAACCCGGCGACCCGGGCAGCCTCGCTCAGCGCCGTGACGCTGGGAGCATGCACGTCGACCCCGGCCAATTCATGGCGGGCCGGATCGGCGAACTGAAGCAGGGCACCGGTGCCGCAACTGGTGTCGATCAGGGGTACCCGGACGCCCTCTCCGTCCCTGGCCAGGGCGCGCTCCAAAGCGGGGGCGACCATGTGCCAGATCCAGGCGGCGAGGAGGTCCGGGGTAAAGAACTGGCCAAGATGCGCCAGGCGGGCCGCGTGCAGTCCCGCAAGCGACCCCGGACGTTTTGCCTGACTACCGAGCGAGGCCCGGCCGCGCAGGGTGTGGCGCCAGTCAGGGGCAGGGTTCCGGGCCGGGACCGGTGTGGCAATGGTCACGCAGCCTCCTGGGCATCAGCGGCTTGGGAATGGCGTCCGTAGAGGGCCAGGAACAGTTGCAGTTGCGCACCGATCGCGGCACCGAAGATGAACTCGAACCGGGTGTGATAGGTGACAATGTGCAGGGCCGGGGAGACCCTGATCCGTTGCCGGGAGACCACCCCGTACTCACGGTCGCACAGTCGGCGTTTCGCATCGTCGAGCCCGCCCGCGAGATTGCTGGAATCCTCCGCCCAGACCGCGAACGCCTGCAGGTAGCCCAGCAGCTGAGCAAGCTCACCCTGTCGGCTCCAGGTCAACGGTTTCCTGCTGCGGGTCTCCGCTAGGCTGTCGATAAAGACCCGCATAGACAAGACGATGCCTTCACGTCGGCGCTCGACAATCGCCCCTGGTCGCAGGTCAAATTCGCCGTCGATTCCGCACGCGGCCTTGCGGTAGGCCAGTTCAACGCCCTTCTCGCCGCCATAGTCGCGTTCCAGTTCGCGCCACAACCCCGCCGGGTCGAACCGCTCGGGGCGAAAGACGTAACCCCGACCCGCTCGGTCGTCGCACGCATCAGTAACGAAACGGGTCTGCAAGTCCCCATACGGGATACTCAGCACCGGGCAGCTGGCGGGCGTGAACGCCTCGCTCGCCAGACAAACCAGGCGGGCGACGATCGCCGCGGCACGTTCCGTCAGGTCCGTCCGGGACTCATAGGTGTCCTTGGAAAAGGTTTGTTGGGAAAATGCCTCGATCGCAAGCTCGCTTGCCTCCCGTTGAGCGAGTGCGTTGGATCGCGCATCGAATGCCCGTCGCGCCGCGACATACTCGCGCCAGAGTTCGGCGTAGACTTGGCCAGGATTCTTATTCATGTTCCACCCCCATAGAAGAGATGACAAACCAGGCGACGGCGCTCGCTGGTCGTCTAGTCAATGACGATGGCTGCCGCGAGGTTGAATCGAACCGACTCCGGGTCCGCGGCGATGGTCGCCTGCACGGCATGTTCCACGATGCGCGCTAACCCGAGCCGATCAAGTGCCGTGCGCAGCGCTTCGGCCTTGGCCTCGTCCCATTCGTCCTCGGCATCCAGGGGATCATCCGCCCATAAGTTAACCACAACGCTCGCCCAGATCGTTCGTTGAGAAGCGCGGCGTACTGGGAAGGCGGTCGGCAGAGTGCTCGGAGCATCGGTCGTTGCTGTCGGGGCGACCGTGAGTTCAGAACCCAGTCGCGCATCGACTGGGAAGTGAGCGCCCAGATGCAGGTCACGGTATCCCATCGCGCGATCGGTGGTCGCGAACGAACGCGGTCGACCCGCTGGAGTCTGGATGATCTCGCCCGGACGGTACAAGGTGCCGGCACGCTCATGGGGCGTCCGCACCACCAGATAGAAACGCCTTGGATCAATCTTCATCTAAACTCCCGAGTGCCCAAAAGCGCCGGCACTCGCCGGGGTGATTGACTCAATGTCCGCGGTGAAGCACGCGCACACATACAGATAGCCATAGCTGCTATTGGGCGTCCCCCGGATGGTGATAGCGCCAGGCCCGCGGTCCTCGACGGACATCAGAGCAAACCCGGCCGGGTTCAGCTTGCTGTCCGTCACGGATTGCAGGAAGGTCCGGAGCGGCCCCGCGTTGAGGGCGTCGGCCAGCGCCTTCTTGGTAGCGGCGTCCGGGCCATCCATGAGTTGGCGATCCGGCAGCAAGTCCGGGCGCTCGCCGGGTTGGGTGTAGATGGCCCGCGCGTTCCAGACCGGCGCGTCGGGGCGCAGAGTGATTCCGAGCATGGTGCAGTAGGACATGGGTGCATACTCCTGGAGTTGACCTAACGCTCGGTCCGTTTATAGTGACGACCCAGAATCATGATGTACGGTCCGAGTGAGACCATAAGACACGGCTCCCCATTGAGATCCCAGCCGACACCGGCACCGAAGAACAGGACCCTATCCCAGCCCCGATTCCAGGAGAACCAGACTACGGAGCGTTTGGTGTTGCTACCGCTCATGTTTTTGTCTTCGATTACGTTCTGAACGCATAGCCTGATCCCCTAAAACGTAAACGCCTGTTGCGAGGGCTGAGAAACGCCCACCAGGCCGAGCGCTCGCCTGATTGCCGACTCGTTCGGGAAGAACACCTTGTCCGCCAAAGACCGCGGGCAACCCATATACATCCCATCGTTGTAGTTGTAGGTCGGCCATTCTCCAGCCTGGCGCCAGGTGAGCGAGCCAATCCGGCGCCATTGATACTCGGTACGGAGTCCGTCCAAGACGCTGGGGCGCACGATCACGCGCCACTCGTTATCCCCGATGACCGCGGGCGTTGAACCGAACACTGCATCGGTTGGCAGTTCTGGTTCATCTTTCCAGGGGTTACGGGGCAATGCCCGCGCTGAAACGGCCTGCATCAACTGAACCTGAACATAGGCCAGGACTTTTGGCCTGGTCTTCTCAAAGGCCACTCGAAAACCCGCATTTAATCTCGACTTTGGCCATTTTTGCAGTTGGGCGACGGCCCCGCGCGTGACGCCGCGGTGGTGGCGAAGCGTGTGCTGAGCGGGGGCTGCGGCGGCCGATCGTCGCGGCCAGCCAGCATCCGCCCGTGGCCGTGGCACGCGGGGACACGCAGGGGGAAGGCAGGCGGGGCACCAACAGTGTATGTTCCGAGGTCGACCAAGACACCGGACGTACCTCCTGATGCCCCACCTGCCCGCCTCGATTGTACCGACTTTGCTGCCCTTTGCGCCGCTGTTCACCGCGCCGACCTGGCGCCATGTGCAGGTCTTGTTGACCGGCACGTTGCTGGCCCAAGGCCCGCGCACGGTGGCCGCGGCCCTGCGGGTCATGGGGCTGGGGCACGCGCCCCGGTTCGAGCGTTACCACCGGGTGCTGAGTCGCGGGCGCTGGTCGGGGGTGCAGGGGTCGCAGATCCTGCTGGGGCTGCTGATCGCGCTGCTGCCGCCCGGCTGGCCGTTGCTGATCGTCGTGGACGAGACCCTGGAGCGGCGCAAGGGCGCGCGCATTGCTGCCAAGGGGATGTACCGCGATGCCGTGCGCTCGAGCAAAAGTCGCGTGGTGACCTGTCTGGGCCTGCAATGGATCTGCATGGCGTTGATCGTCCCCTTGCCGTGGAGTCGGCGGCCCTGGGCATTGCCGTTCCTGACGTTGCTGGCGCCCTCGCAACGGGCCAACGTCGCGGCTGGCAAGGCCCATCGGACCGTGATCGACTGGACCCTCGTCATGGTCCGGCTGGTGGCGCGCGGGCTCACGCGCCGCCGCTGGGTCCTCGTTGGGGACGGCAGCTACTCCTGTGTGCGCCTGGGCTGGGAGTGCCTCAGCGCGCAGGCGGCCCTGATTTCGCGCCTGCGCCTGGATGCACGCTTGTTCGGGCCGCCCGCACCGGTGCCGCCGGGACGGCGTGGCCCCAAGCCGAAGAAAGGCCCACCCCTGGCCAAGTTGGCCACACGCCTGGAGGAGGCGCGTACGCACGGCACCGAGACCACGGTTCAGTGGTATCGCGGCGAGACCAAGACGCTGCGTCTGCTCAGCGGGGTCTGTCTCTGGCATACCCCGGGGTGGCCGCCCCTGCCGATCCGCTGGGTATTGGTCGTCGATCCGGCCGACCCGCTGGCCGCCGAGGCGTTCTTCACCACTGACCTGACCGTGCCGTCGGTACGCGTCATCGAATGGTTCGTCTTGCGCTGGTCGATCGAAGTCACCTTCGCCGAGGTCCGTCGCCACCTGGGCGTCGAGACCCAGCGCCAATGGGCCGCCAAGGCCATCGCCCGCACCACGCCGGCATTGCTGGCGCTGTTTTCCATCGTCTGCTTGATGGTGCATCGGCTGCGTGAGCACTGGGCGTCCTTGCCGCGCTCGACCGCTTGGTACTTCAAGCCGCAGGCCACCTTTTCCGATTGCCTGGCGCTGGTGCGCCGCACCATCTGGGCCGAGGGGAATTACGTCAACTCGCTTGCGGATCAGGATCAGGTGGTAATTTCCCGCCCCGCCTGGGAGCGCGTGCTCGCGCAACTGGCCGCGACCGCCTGAGCCGCGTCGCGCGGCGTGCCGCGCCGCCGCGCCGCCGCGGAGCGGGCCTGACGGGTTGGCTCCGTGGTCCCCCAGGGTCCGCCGTGCGGACCCTGGCCCCGCGATTGCCGGTCGCGGCTGGCACGATGAGCGGATGCGCCTAAAATGGCCAAAGTCGAGTTAATAGAACTTCGCGCATTACATTGACCGGGAGGCATACCAGCGCATCAAGCGCCCCTTTTAGATTGCCGTCCGTTACGGACGCTGAAAAGCGTTCTACTGGTGTCGCCGGTCGCGGGGTGCCGCTCATATCAACCTCTGCATTGACGAAACGTGGTCCATGGGGAGCAGCCTAGCAAGTGCGGCGAACAGCGTAAAGCGAAAAGTAATAAATTTATAACACTATTGACGAAAGAAGTCGGGGCGTTATAATGGCACCTATAGCGGCTCGGCGCCGGGCGATAAGCCCAGTCGAAAATCAGCTTGCGGCGCGTGGAACAAGGATGTTGATTGGCGCAAGGGTCGGCCGCGTGAGTCTTAGGGCGTGTTGGATCAGCGATCCATTAACATCCGGATCGCGTGGTTCGGAAACGTGGAACGACTACGAGGTGGGGTATGAACAGTTTTGTTGAGCATCCGATCCGTGCGGCTGGTGACGACTCCAGTAAGCTTCGTACCCCGCTCCCTTTGTGGCAAGCGAAGCGCCTCGATGTCCAGATCGTGCCGCGGTCCCGTGCCGCCGCAACGGTCCTCTATTGGTGGGCTGGTGTAGACCCGTACCGCATCACCCCAGCGATCACTGGCGCGCTCGCCTGGACCTGTCGCGGGGCCAGTGGCACGGCGGCGTTCTCACGCCCCGAGCGAGTCATCTAACCTAGATCACTGTGAGGGTAAGCACTGGAGGAACAAGACACCGGCTCCCCAACCCAGCAAGGATTCCTGGGCGGTCATTGGTTGTCCGCGTCCGTCACCGACGGCGATGCCGCAAAAAGGGCGCAAGTAGCGGGAATCCCTGTCTCGCTGGAACCTCCGTATCGAATCCACGAATGACCGATAGACCAATAAGAGGCACCATGCAAACCCACCCTGTTATCCCGGAAGCTGCCATACCTCCGCCGTCCGCCGAGGACGGCCAACTCTCCTGGTTGCCTGTCAGCGTGATTACGCCGCGCGCGGGGCACAACCCGCGCCGCCACTTCGACGTGGCCAAGATGCGTGAACTGGTCGAGTCGGTCCGCACCCAGGGCATCATCCAGCCCATCGTGGTGCGTGCCATCGACGGCGGGTGCTACCAGATCATCGCCGGGGAGCGGCGCTGGCGGGCGGCCCGCGAGGCCGGGCTGGACGAAATCCCTGCGTTCGTGCGCGTGGTGGATGACCTCCAGTCCATGCAGATGTCGATGGTCGAGAACACCCACCGGGACGATCTGGTCCCAAGCGAGGAAGCGCAGAAGGCGCGGGACCTGCTGACCCTCTGTCACGGCGACCGGGACGAGGCCCGGCGGCGCTTGGGATGGAGCGAGACGCGGCTCAAGAGTCGCTTGGCCCTGCTGAACTGCACCCCGGCGGTCCTGGCGGCGCTGGATGCGCGAACCCTGAACCTGGGCCACGGGGAGTTGCTGGCCACCCTGCCCGCCGAGAACCAGGACGCCAACCTGCCCCGGATCATCGCACAACGGATCTCCGTCGCTGCGCTCTTGGAGCGCATCGGCCAGGTCGCCCGCCCACTGAAACCGGCGATCTTCGACAAGACGGGCTGCTTGGACTGCCACCATAACTCGGCCGTCCAGCGTGAACTGTTCGAGACCTACCTCGATGGCGCCAAGTGCGCCAACATGAAATGTTTCGGCGGTAAAACGATGGTCGCCCTGGCAGGCAAGAAGTTGTCCCTGGCGGAGCAGTATCAGGCCGTCTGGCTCGATACGGAGCGTGCGCCGGGCACCTTCGCCGTGTTGGAGGCAACCGGCGTCCACGGCGTGGGTCCGCAGCAGTTCGGGCAGGGGTGCCGGGGGTGCGCCAACTTCGGTGTGTTGCTGGCCACGGTCCCAGGGCATGAGGGGCAGATTACGGAGGACGTGTGCTTCAACCCGACCTGCCGGGCCGAGAAGCAGCAGGGTTACCGTCGTCTGCTTGCGACCCCGCAGGACGCGCCCGCCGCCACCGATCCGGGTACGGTCGCGGCACCGGCCGCACGGCCGAAGAAGCGGCAGGCAGCGGCAACCCAGCAACCGGCTGGTGAAAGTCCGCACGCCGAAGCGACCCCCCAGAAGGTCCAAGACGTAACCGATGCCAAGCTGCGCGCCATCGCGGCGGACCTGGCTCAGGAGGATGCGCGCGTTGCCCGTGCCGTGCGCCTCTATGCCCTGCTGCGGGATACCGGGTTCACGGACACCGAGAAACTCGGGGTGGTCGCCGTGCCGATTGCACGCGCGAGTGCCATGACCGTCCTGGTGGCCCTGGCCGATGCGCAGTGTGTCGCCCTGGAAGCGGCCCTGGTGCGCTACGTCCTCATGGAACGAAACGACGGCGATCTGCCCGGGGCGACGGTGGCAATCCTCACCACCACCCAGACCGACCTGACGCAGCGATTCCGCGTGGATGAGCCGTTCCTGCGGGCGCACCGCAAGGCGGGCATGGATGCGCTGTTGCGTGAGGCCGGCTTCGCTGCCTGGTACGACGCCACCCACGGCGAAGCCAGGTACGCCCGGCTGATGCAAGGCAAGGTCGACGCGATCATCGCCGCGGCGCTGGCCCCGGGCGCCTTCGACTGGTCCTGCTTCGTGCCCCAGGCCGTGGTTGGGCGGTTCAAGACCCTGGCGCGGCGGACCTGATACCCGCCCCGGATGCGCCGCCGCAACCCAACCGACAACAATGCCCGCAATACCAACGGAGACCGTAATGGACCTATTTGAACAACTTGTCGGCGTCCTGACCGCGGGCGAACGCCTCCGCTTCGAGATCGCCCGTAACCCGGATGGCGGCCTGACCCTCCTGGTCCAGCCCCTTCTGATCCGGCCGGTGGAGAATCTCGAAGGCGATGCGGCGCCCCTGCGCGCGGCGCTGGCGATGCCGCTGCGGATCACCGGGAGCATCGCGGAACTGGATGCCCGGTTGCCCGCGCTGCTCGCCACCTACGGCGAGCGCCGCCGGGATGTGGAAATGAAGGTCACTTCATTGGAGGCGTTGAAGGAAGCGGGGAAGGCAGGTGCCCGGCTGCTGGAGCAGGGCACGAAAGCGGCGGCGGGGACCTCTGCGGTTGCTGCGGCCCCGCTGGACCCGACCCCGACCCCGACCCCGGTGCCGGCGCCCGCGCGGTCCGCCCCGGCCGTGCCGGTCGACCCCAACAATCTGTTCGCCTGAGCGGGTCATGTTTGTCCTACCAAACCATTGGGTATCGAACCCCATCCGCATAGTCCTGGCGGGTGCCGGGGGCAGCGGCAGCGAAGTCCTCGACGGGCTCGCACGGATCGACCGTGCTCTGCGCGCCCTGGGACACCCAGGGTTCCAGATGTCCGTGTTCGACCCCGATACGGTTTCGACGACCAATACCGTGCGGCAACGCTTCTGGCCAGCCGACCGGGGCCAAAACAAAGCACAACTCTTGATGCACCGTTACGGAACCTTCGGCGGTCTGAGCGGGCGGGGCTATGCCGAGGCCCTCACCGTGGCGGTGCTCGCCGCCATGCCGCGGGTCGATCTACTGGTCACGTGCGTGGACAAGGCCCGGGTGCGCCGTGAAATCGGCACCCACGATTGGCTGTTGGACCCCTACCGCTGGCGCGACACCCTGTGGCTCGACCTTGGCAATGGGGCGCGCACCGGTCAGGTCGTCTTGGGCCATCTGGCGGGCTGGAGGGCGGACCCGGCCCGCCTGCCCAACGTCTATGACCTGTTCCCGGAACTGGCGCAGGCCGAGCGCCTGGACGCCGACGACACGCCAAGCTGTTCCGCCGCTGAGGCCCTGGCCGCCCAAGACCTGTTCATCAACCGCTGGGTGGCCGTCGCCGCCGCCGATCTGCTGTGGCAGTTGGTGCGACACGGCACCATCGGCGTCCACGGCTTCTTCATCAACCCCACCGGCGTGCGCGTGCGCGAGTTGGCCATCGACCCCCGCACCTGGGCGAGCTTTGGACTCGTCGCCGCGCGCCAGGCCGCCTGATCCCCAGACCATAAGGACTATCCCATGACCGCAACCACCATCGAGACCCCGCCCCGCGTCTTTCGCCTCGGCGCCCTGGAACTGGCCGACCCTGACGCCTCCCTGTCCGCCGAGGACGCGCTGGCGCTGTACGCACCGAACTTCCCCCAGGTCCAAGGCGCGACGCTGGCGGCGCCCGAGTTCCGCGCGGACGGGACCCTGGTCTATCCCGTCGAGCGGCCGACGGTCAAGACCAAGGGATAGGCCGGCAATGAACCCCGGCGAGATCACCGCCCGGCTCCGCGCCTGGGCGGATCACCGCGCAATGCCACCGGCACAGGAGCACACCCCATGCGGGCTCAGGGTCACAGAAGGCTGGCAACAGCGCCGGATCGGTCAGATCCTCAGTCGCGCCGCCAACGATCGGCGGCGTGGCGGGTTCGACCCGAGGGCACTCCCACCTGCTTGAGTCCACTCGCGTTTCCTCTGCGCGCCGCCCCAGGCACCTTCCATGGGGAGACGGACGCCCGCCGTGCCTATGCCGACTGGCTGGAACACGACTGGCAAGCGGTCGCTGGCCTGTTGGAGTTCACCCTGGAAGCCGGGCTGGTGGATGGCGAGGCGGTGGCCGTGGCCCTGGACGCGAACGACGGCGGCGATGCCCGTCCCCTCTATGGACTGGCCACGACTGCCCTTCGGGCCATCGGCGACTATCTGAACGCGCAGGTCGCGGACCTGGTGGACCCGGCGCTGCACCCGGCCTTGCTGATCGGCATGGAAGGGCGGGAGGAGGGCGACGGGGCGATCCACCTCGTGGGCGAGGGCGCGGCCCTGGTTTGCAATCGCCTGCCGTTTCTCACGCTGCATCCCGATCTGGCGCGCCTGTGTTATCGGGTCTGCATCCTGATGAGCCAGACCCTGGGGATCGACATCACCCGCGGCTGGCAGCCGGACCTGTTCTGGACCGTGGAGGAGCGCCTGGACGCCTTTCTGGCGGTGCCCGCGGCAGTGCGCAACGACCCCGACGCCTTCCATACCGCCTGCGTCGAGGAGAGCCAGGAGTGCGGGCTGTTGGCATGGGGCACCGAGTCTGTGGCTGACGCGGTGGACCTGGCCGCCGAGTTGGCGTCTTGGGTTGACGTGCGGGACCGCTGGCAGGCGTTCGTGAAACGCCAACACCGCCGCCGCCCGCTGACCGTCGCGCAGGTGGATGCCAAGGCCGCTCGGTTAGTCGCGTACCTGGAGCGTGGCGATGCGCATCCGGTCGACCTGGCCTGGGCGCGCTGGCTCCGGTTGGTATGTGCCCGGCTCCGGGCCGCAGTGGGGCGCTCTCCGGCCGCGCCCACCGCGGAGGATGAGGGTGCGTGGGCGCTCGACTGGCTGATCCAACTGGACCCCGGGCTGCCCTGGTTCGGGGATGCACTCCAAGACACCCTCGATCAGGTCGCCCAGACAGGCGAGCGCATGATCGCCAGTTATCCCTTCGTGGCCGGCGGTGCCCGGTCCATCCTGGACGCCCTGACCAACGCGGCGACCGCGATGGGCCTGATCCTGGCCGCCCCGTCCTGCGCTGAGGTCGAAGATGCCGCTCACTGACAGCAGGGCGCTGCCCAACATCACCACGACACGCCCCACCGGGGCCATCGTCTTCCATGAACAGCGCCGCGAGGGCGGGGGCGGGATCACCTATCATCCGCTGGACGATGACGCGGGCGGAACTCGGATTCTCCCCGGTCGGCCGCTGACCGTGGCCGATGCCCGCGCCCTGCTAGAAACCCTGCTCGGGGAGCGCACCAGTGAGTTACGGTGGACCCCGCCGAACCTGCTGGCCTGCGGCGACGAAGCATTGGTCTGGTCTGTGCCAGGCAGTGTGCGCCCCATCCTCTTTCGTGGGAAAAAGGACGGGTCGATCCGCCTGGACGTGCCCTGGCCAACCCTGGTGTTCGCCGCCACCGATGGCGCCATCCGGCTCGCCGCCATCAAGTCACGCGGGCGGCCGACGGCGCGCACGCCGCTATTCCATGCGCCGCTGTGGAATGTCTACCAGGACGGCCGGGTGTGCCTCGGCAGTGCCACGGTCCCGCACCTGGACGGCATTGATGCCATGCCCGGGTACGAGCGTGCGATCTTCGACACCCTGTTCAGTCACGGTAACTTTCGGGGGAACCTGGCCTATCGGCAGGACCGCGGCGAGACCAGCGACGGGGACCATGTGCGGTTCTGGCGCGAACTGGCGCGGGCCAAGGCGACCCGCTTTCCGCCCGCGGCTCTGGTCCCCATGGGGCGGCGGTTGGAGGCCTGGCTGGGGTTGGAGCGGAGCGGTTAGATGGTTCCGGACGAAATCAGCGTAACGTGCAGGTGCCAAGATTTGGCACCCATGGACCCGTTCGAGACGGCGATCACCCAGGGCAACTGCGGCCCCGGGCGACGGCCTGTGGCAAGCCGGGCGCGGGAAACCAACGTCACTGCGAGTGGCGCTGTGACGCCGCCGAAGCTGCCCTGTGTTTGGTGTAGTCAAGTGAAAAGGAGTTGCGAGCCAATGCTTCGCCCCCGTCAAATCCTCGAAACCTTCGGTCATGTCCACCCTGGGTCCTGGCGCGCCCTGGAAGACTTACGCCAGCGCCGTGCCGGCGCGTGGCCCACCTATGTCTATGCGCCGCTCGACGTGGCCGGAGTGGCGCTGGCGACCGCGCACCGCGCCGCGGGAAGGGCGCTGCCGTCCCATGCGTGGGAGATCGTCGCTCCGGCCCTTGAACTCGCCGGTCTGGCCGCGTGGCGGGCGACGCAACAGGTGTTCCGCTTCGACCCGGACCTCTACACGGCGCTGCTGGAGACGCCAATCGCAGGGCTCATCCCCGGCGAGCATTTTCGCCGGTTGCCGGCGTGGGGCGTCTATGTGGAGACACCGGGGCTCTGCGCGCCCCTGATCGGCGGCGGTGACGCGCCGGTGCATGGGGCCTTCGCCTGGCTCGACTGGCGAGCGGATCGCTGCCAGGACATCCTGACCCTGGGCCTGGACACCGATGTGCAACTTGCCATCGGGCATGTCCCGTTGGTCGGGACCTTGGAAGAAGGACTTGCTCAGGTCGAGGCGGAGTGGCGGGAGGGGATCGCTGCAGGCGTCGCGGGCGGTGGGATTCCGGACGGGTTTGCCGCCGCGGCGCAGTCGGTCTATGGGAGACTCTTGTCCCTGCTGCTGTACCTGTGCGCGGAGGACGCCGATTACGAACGCCCACCCTGGCCGGTCACGAAGCGAACCAAGAAGGGCCTGCGCCTGTTTCCGCCGGATAACCCGTCGGTCTGGCGCGTCGGGGAGCGCATCGGGGCCGTCTTGCGGCACGCCGCGGAGGCGCGCGAACCCAGGGAATCGGCCCTGGACAGTCAACGGACATCGCCGCGACCCCATGTGCGTGCTGCCCACTGGCACTCCTTCTGGCGTGGCGCCCTGGATGTCGAACGCGAGCGCGTGGTGCGCTGGTTGCCGCCGATTCTGGTCGGGGCGGACCGGGTTCATGGTCTGCCGGTGACGGTGCGACCGGTGCGGGACCACTAGGCGCGATCCATGAACTACACCGACGAACAACTGCGCGCCATCGAGCACACCGGCGGCCACAGCCTTACCTACGCCGTGGCCGGCTCGGGCAAGACCCACATGCTGGTCGGCCGGGTCCTGTTCCTGCTGGAGCAGGGGGTCCCGGCGGAACGCATCCGCGTACTCGCCTTCAACCGCGAAGCGGCGAAGGAGTTTCAGACCCGGCTGGCGGGGGCGCTGCCGACACACCGCGCCGCGCCCAAGGTGTCCACCTTCCACAGCCTGGGGCTGTCGCTGACCACGCTGTTCGAGAAGCATGACCTGCTGCCGCGTCGTCGCCTGGAAACCAGCGAAGCCGTGGAGAAAAAACTCGCCCGCGAGGCCGCCCTGGCGGCGCTGAAAGAGGCGGGCAGCGACGAGTACCCGAGCCAGGATGCGTTCGAGGCGTTTCGGGCCTTCATCGGGTTGGTCAAGTCGGACCTGCTGTCCGCCGCGGACGCCTTCCGGACCTTTGGCCTGCTGCCGTCGTGCGCCTACTTCGTGCGGGCCTTCGTCCTCTTCGAGCAGGCGCGCGAGCGCGCGGGCCTGCGGTTCTTCGCCGACCTGCTGTCGGACCCCGTGGCGGTGATGCGGGCCAACCCCACAGCGCTCGCGCTGGTTACGAACAAGCTGGACCTGGTGGTAGTCGATGAGTTCCAGGATGTCAGTCGCGTCCAGGTCGAACTGCTGATCCAACTG
The DNA here is from genome assembly GCF_002813775.1 of Candidatus Thiodictyon syntrophicum. Lineage (NCBI taxonomy): Bacteria > Pseudomonadati > Pseudomonadota > Gammaproteobacteria > Chromatiales > Chromatiaceae > Thiodictyon > Candidatus Thiodictyon syntrophicum. The sequence goes on along the minus strand of NZ_CP020371.1, from coordinate 179,707 downwards.
GTGGGTACCCGCGCCCACCTGAACGCGGTGGGCGATGATTCGCAGTGCATCTATGCCTGGCGCGGTGCGCGACCCGAGATCATGGGGGAGGAGTTCGCCCGGTACTTCCCCGGGGCGACCCGCTACACCCTGTCCCGGACCTTCCGTTTCGGCCACCGGGTGTCGCTGGCCGCCGCCCAGTTGATCGGCCACAACCGCAACCGCATGGACACCCTGTGCGTCTCGGCGCTGTCCACGCCGGACACCGCCATCGAGGTGCTCCGTGCCACCTCGGCCGGGGACCAGGCGGCGGTGGTGGCGGCCATCGACGGCTGGCGGCGCGCCGGGCGGTCGCTGCGCGAGGTCGCGGTCCTCGCCCGACTCTGGGCCCAGACGCTGAGCCTGGAACTGGCCCTGTTGGAGCGTGACATCCCCTACGTCAAGGCGAAGGACGACCTCTTTCGGGTCCCCGAGATCGCCGGGCTCTTGGGCTACCTGCGCCTCGCCGCCGGCACCCTCTTCGCCGAGCCGCGGGCGCGCGAGATCGTCCGGCACATGCTCTCGACCCCGACCCTGTGGCTCACGGCGGCCACCCTGGATGCCTTGGCGGATGCCATTGTGCGGGCACCCGCGCAGGCCCCGGCCCTGCTCATGGAGACCGCCCGCCAGGCCAAGAAGCCCTACCACGAAACGCGGATCGGTGATCGTGCGCAGGTATGGCACGAGGCTCTGGGGTGGGCCGACCTACCGGCCGCCGATGCGCTGCGGTTCTATGCCAGCACCACCGACCTGGTGAGCGCGTTCGCCACCGCGGCGACCAGTGAGGCGGCGGCCGAAAAGGAGTTGGCCTATCAGACGCTCCTGGACTGGGCGGTGCGCACCCGCACCACGGTGGGTGAGTTCGTCGCGCGCATGGATGCGCTGCGGCGAGCGCGGGAACGCTATGAGGCCGGCGGCGACGCCGTGCTCTTGTCGTCGATTCACCAGGTGAAGGGGCGCGAGTTCCCCCTGGTCATCGTCACCGGGTTGGAGGACGGGCTGTTCCCGTCGCGCCGAGCCAGTGCCGAGGAAGAACGGCGGCTCGCCTATGTGGCAATGACCCGCGTCCAGGAACAACTCCTGCTGGTCGTGCCGCCGGATGCGCGCTTCGATGCGGTGTGGCTCGGTATCCCCACCCGGGGTCCCGGTCGGGCGAAGAGCGCCGCCAGCCCCTTCGCCTTCGAGGCCAATCTGCGCACCAGCACGGCACTCGGGGAAGCGATCACCCATCGGCTGTCCGGCGCCGATCCCGGGGCATCGTTGCCGGAGGCGTCGCTTCAGGCGGCACCGGTGCTCAACCGCTATCTGGGGGAAGTCGGGCTTGAGGAGCGCTACCAAGCGCCGGCTGAGCCACAGACGGTGCCGGTGCCCCCCGGCGACTGGGGCATCAACGACCGGGTACGACATCCTTTTTTTGGCGATGGCCTGGTGGTCGGCGTTCGCGACAAGGACATCCTGGACATCAACTTCGGCGGGACCCATCGCTACATCAAGTCGGGCGTCGTGGCCATGGAGCGGGTGTGAAGGCGCTTGAACCGCGTTCCGCAGGAAGTGGCGGGTGTTTCGATCCCGCCCGGGGCCGTCTCCCGAGTGCGGTCGTCCACGCGTCCGTCCATCACGAGCGCACGGGAGGGCGCCGCGCCAAACACCCGGATCGCCTGAGCCTGCGACTGGTGGTGGTGGGGATAGTCCCCGATGAGTTACCTGAACCAAGCGCCCTGCCGACGAATCCGAGGTGGTAATGCAGCATTCTGACCGCGAATCGTTTCTGGGCCTGGGTATCCGGGTCCAGGGTCACTTGGTCCTGGAGCGTTGCTTCGGCCCCACCCCCGCGAGCCAGTCGCCGCTGGCCGCGGGCGAGGAGGTCGGTGAAGGCGACTATGTACTCGCCGAGACGGACCCACGGGGCGCGTGGGTGCGCGAGCGTGTCGCCACCTCCGGCAGCGCCCTGGCCGTGGTCTATGCGCTGGCCGTACGCCACGGGCTGAATCCCGTGTTTCCGCCCAGGGTCATGGCGGATGCGGACGCGCTACGAGCGCGCCCAGGGATCGACGACCCGCAGCTTGCGGACCTGACGGGGCTGCCGTTTTGCACCATCGACGGCCCCGCGACCCGCGACCTGGATCAGGCGCTCCATGTCGAACCGTTGGCGACGGGCTTTCGGCTCCATTACGCCTTGGCGGATGCTTCCTGGTTCGCGCCCCTGGGCAGCGCCCTGTTCGCGGAGGCCCTGCGGCGTGCAGCGAGCTTCTATCTGCCAGGACTCACGATCCCCATGCTTCCACGGGTGCTGTCCGAAGGCATCGTCTCGCTCTCGCCCGCGGTTTCACGGCGGGCGCTGGTCATGGTCCTGGAGCTCGACGCCGACGGCCAAGTCGTTCGGTGCGACTGGGTGCGGGCACGGGTCCAGAGTCGCGCCAAGCTGGCGTTCGAGCAGGTGGCGCGGATGCTTGCCGGTGACGCCGGCGCCGGTCCGGAGGCGCCTGAATTGCTCGCAAGCCTGTCCGCCTTTCGCGACCTGGGCGAGACCCTGGCGCGGCGGCGCGACCGGGAGGGGGTGGTGCGCTATCGGCGCGATGAGGTCGATCTGACCCTGGTCGACGGCGTCCGCGGACTGGTCGCGGTGCGACCGGTGGTGAACCCCGTGGAACGCTGGAATGAAGAGGTCTCCGTGCTCTGCAACACACAGGGGGCGCGCTTTCTCCTGGAGGGTGACAGCGCCGACGATGCCATCGAGCCGATCTACCGGGTCCACCCGGCCCCGCCGCCCGCGGCGCTGGCCGAGTTGGAGCGCCGGATTGTCGGGCTCGTCGCGCTGCGCAGGCTCGACGCGGCGGTCTGGACCTGGCATCGGCAAGCCGGTCAGAGCCTGGCCGACTATCTGCGTGGGCTGCCCGCCGACGGGGAGGAGGGGCGTCTCGCGCAGGTGGTGAGTCGACAGGCGGTGATCACCAACCTGCGCGCTACCTACTCGGCGGAGCCGGCGCCCCATACGGGGGTGGGGGCCGAGGTCTACGGCCGCTTCACCGCCCCCATGCGGGAGATCGTGGGCATCTTCCTGCACCACGAAACCATCGCGAAGCTGACCGGCGCACCGCCCAGCGTCGCGCGCGACGATCGCACGGTGCGCCGACAGGTCATTGACGGCGCCAACCGCGCCCGGGAGCTTCAGTCGCGGCTGCTGAAGGACGTCAACCGGGTCGCCATCAATGGACTGTTCAAGGCGGACCTGGGTCTGCCCGAGGCCGAGCGGCCACGTCGGCGCGCGACGGTGATGGGCCTGCGATCCAATCGGCTCTACTGTTTGCTCGACGCCCCGCCGCTGGAGATCAAGGTCTATACAGCCGATGTGGCGGGGGTGGTGGGCGAGCCGGTGGCGATCGACCCGGACGGCATCGCTGTGCGGGCCGGTTCCGATGGCCGCGTCCTGGCGCGGCTGGGTGACCGGGGGCGACTCTACGTCCGGGGCTTCGATGCGCAGCGGGACCGCTGGGTCTTCGGGCTGCTGGCCGACTGACGCTGCGTCCTAACGCTCGTAATTGACTCGATGCCTCCGCTCAAGCTCGACGACTGCACTTACCATGGCCTCGGCTCCGGCGCGGAGCTGTATGTCGTCGAAGGCGATTCGGCCGCGGGTGCCGTGAGCCGGATGCGCAACGCGCAGTTCCAGGCGGTGCTGCCGATGCAAGGCAAGCCGCTCAACACGGTCCGCGCAACCGCACAGAAGGTCGTGGCCAATCCGTGGTTCACGGCCCTCACACAGGCGCTTGGCACGGGGCTGGGCGACGCGTTCGCGCTCCAGGCCTTGCGGTACGATCGTGTGATCCTGCTCATGGACCCGGATGCCGACGGCATCCACTGCGGGGCCCTGGTCACGCTGTTCTTCTACCGCTGGATGCGACCTTTGCTCGACGACGGTCGCGTGGGCATCGCGCGCGCGCCGCTCGCGACCCTCATGGTCGAGTCGGTCGGGCATCCCCAGCATGGCGAGCACCATGTTCGCTGCGAACAGGAACTGCGGGCCGTTGCCGGGCAACTGAAGACGCATGGCGATCCGCAGATCGCCATGCGGCGCTACCGCGGGCTCGCCGGGACCGACCTGCATGTCCTCGCGGCAACCTGTCTCGATCCCGCGACGCGCACGTTGTGGCGGGTCGGCGCGGCGGACGCGCAAGCAGCAATCACGGTGTTCGGCGGCGGGCGCCCCGCTCAGCATCCTCGCGACTGACCAATCCCGCTCGTTCGGGGCGCTGCCACTGACGACGGCGATCCGATCCGCCAGTCTCCCGCATTCCCGCCGAATCCGGGAGCGGCGGCCGGACGGCTATGCCCTGCATGTCCTCTACCGGCACGGCCTGCTGCCGCTGCGCGGACAGACCACCCCGAACCCCTTCGCCCGCCGGTGGCTGCCATGAACCTCAACCGCTTCCTGGCCACCTGGAACGGGTTGGCGCTGGAGAACCGCGACAACCGCATCGTCATCCTGCTGCTGATCGGCGCCAACATTGCGCTCGCGATCACGCTGAACCAGACCGAGCGCACCGTGGTCCTGGTCCCGCCGGTGCTCGAAGGCGAGGTCACGATCGCCCGCTCCTCGGCCAGTCAGGAGGTCAAGGAGGCATGGGCGCTGTTCGTGGCGGAGCTGCTCGGCAACGTCAGTCCGACCAATGCACAGTTTCTCAGACAAGCCCTGGACCCGCTGCTTGCACCCGCGCTGCGCCAGGACAGGCGCCGGGCGCGGCCCGCAATCCAGCGCGACCGATGGAGATTCGGGTCGTCAGTGCCTCCGCTGCGCAGGGCAAGGGACGGGCACCCACTCAGCCGCGCGACGCCCTCTTCATCCCGGCCAGCGCCATGCTGCGCGGGGTCCTGCTCAACGGTCTGGACGCCCCGACCGGGCCGGGCGCCCGCAAGGACCCGACCCCGGCGCTGCTGCGCATCAAACATGATGCCACCCTCCCCAACCGCTATCGCGCCGACGTGAAGGAGTGCTTCGTGATCGTCGGCGGCTTCGGCGACCTGGGCTCGGAACGCGCCCTGCTGCGCAGCGAGACCCTGACCTGCGTGCGCACCGACGGTGGCGTGATCGAGGTCTCGCTCGACGCCTACGCGGTGAGCAAGGACGATAAGGTCGGGTGCGCGGTCGCCTGGTGAGCAAGCACGGCGCGCTGCTCGCCAAGGCCCTGCAGGCCGGGTTCCTGACCTCCTTCGCCAAGGTCTTCACCCAGTCCCGAGCATCCCGATCAGTACCGGCGGGAGCCAACTGCAGTACCAGTCGATGTTCACCCCCCAGGCCGCGGCGGCAGGGGCGGCAGGTGGGGTCGGCGGGGCCATGGACCGGTTGGCCGACTATTACATGGAAATGGCGGAGCAGATCTTTCCGGTGCTGGAGGTCGATGCGGGGCGGGCGGTGGAGTTGATTGTGAACAAGGGGGTGTCGTTGCGGTTGGGGAGGTGATTGGGCGGCTGAGGCGCCGCCGCGTGCCTCCGATTTAGCTGCTGCGATCCGCCTCTCCGGCCAGCCGCAAGACCTCCGCGACCAGCGCATCCGCAAGCCGATATCCCTGATGCGACAGGTCGGCCAACAGGGGCCCGACGGACTCCAACAGACCGGAGCGCTTGGCGGCCAGCAGCACCCCGGCCAGACCGACCACCGGGAGCCCACGGCGCCGGGCGACGTCCCGCCCGCGACGCTCGTCGATCAGCAAGAAGCGGCAGTCGGTCTGCTCGGCCAGCAGGATCGCAGAGGCCTCGCCGGCGTCCAGCGACAGGCAGAGGCGAGCCAGTTCCGCCTCGGCACCGGGCGCCAGCGCCTGCGGCTGGATGACGCCGCGGGCGAGGGCGGCCGACAACACCCGCGCTCCCGGCCGGCCTGAATCCACGCACAGTTCGACCAGCACGGTCTCGGGGACCTGCACAGACTCGTAGAGGGATGCGAGCAGCGACAACCGGTCAATGCGGGCCAAGGCGATCAATGGCCCCGCGTCCGCGACGACGACCTGGTTCACAAGGCGATGTCCAGTTCGCCCGCCAACTCCTCGGCCGGATAGTCCACCGCGGCCAGGCCGAGCGACCCCAGCAGGTCGATAAAGCCGTCCAACGACAGCCCGGCGATCTTGGCCGCCTGTGCGAGGGTCAGTTGCCGACCCTCGAACAGGCTCAAGGCCAGGGCGCGGTGGACCCCCTGGTCCAGCAGCCGTCGGTCGAAGGGCAGGGCGAGGATGGCGGGTCGGCCATGTTTGGTGATGAGCGACATCTGCCCAAGCTCGGCGTCCTTGAGCAGGTCGCCGGAGCGGGTGCGCAGATCCCGGACCGAGAAGACATCGAGCGTTTCCATGAGTGCCCCCAGATAAGTGTGCCCACGAAGCGTAGCATAAATGGGGGCGCGTCGTGGGCCCGGGCCATGGTTGCCCTCTGATCGAGTGTCTTCTCGAAGTGTTGAGCGCCCAGGATGGCGCCTCAGCGGGGCGAGGAAAGTCCACGGCCTGCGATGGTCAAGCTGTCGGATTAAGATACCCGCTGACGGGGTGGCAAGCGGATAACACGTGTGCCGCACATCGTCGCGGGTCGCCTCTCGGCTTGCGGCCACAATGGTCGCACTCGGCCATGACCGGCCGGTCGATCTCCGCAATCCAATGGCCGATGTCGCTCCGACAGCATTCCCGCTCGCCAACCCGTAAGCAGGACCGAGCGGCGCTCACGAGTCCCGATAGATCGCTGCCGCCTTCGCCGCCTGCGCCGCGACAATCCGGCGCAAGTCCGCGGGCCCCATCACCTCCACATTGTCCCCCGCCCCCAGCAGCCAGCGTAGCAACTGTCCGGTCGAGGGCACCCGCGCCCACACCCGCAGCTTGAAGTCGGACTCCGGCGGCTCATCCTCCTGGCGCTGACCCGCCGCCAGCGGACAGTACCTCAGGACCTCGGTCAAATACCCCCGGACCCGCAGTTCCAAGTCGATCAGCTCGCCCTGACCGAAATCCGCCCGGCCATCAGCAATCGCCTGGTCCAGGTCGAACCCGGCGGCGAGCCGGGCCGGCAGCTCGGCCAAGGCGGTGGCGCGGACCATGCGGTGCAGGGCATAGAGACGCAGCGGTTCGTCCTCGGCATTCTTGAACGCAAACAGGTAGGGGATGGGTCCACGCTGAACCAGCGCCTGGGGATGCAGACAGACCTCGGCACGCTGGCCCTCGGGTTTGACGTAGAGGACCTGGAGCGCGCAACGCTGAATCAAGGACTGGATCACCGCCTTCAACACCCCTTTGCGGAGTTCCGCCGGCTGGAGCCGAAAGGTGTCCGGGACGATGCGCAGTCGCGCCTCGTCGAGTCGCGGTTCCGCGGTATTGGTGAGTAGCCGCTGCCACAACCGTTCGAGCTGACGACGCGGGACCGCCTCGGCCGCCAGGTCGTGGATGGTTTGCAGGGTCCAGTCCCAGACCGCCGGGTCCTCATCCGGTCCGTCCGCCACCCGCCGGTAACGCAGCGGCTTGCCGCCGGGATTCGCGGGTGCGATGCGTCCTTCGTTCACCAGCTCGCCGAGGTCCCGTTGCAGGGCCCGGCGCCGGGCCTTTTTATCCCCCGTCCCATAGGCGTCACCCAGGATTTCCAGCAGCCGGGCACCGTCCGGGCACTGGTCCGGCGGCGTGCCGGGTGAGAGTAACTGCTCCAGGCGATTCAGACGTTCAAGGCGGGTGGCATGGGTGGCGCTCATCGGGGGGCAGTATACGACAGAGGATGTCGCATCGGCATGGTTTCATAGACTCCAGGCCCAGGCGATCAGCCGCCGCGAAAACCACATAAACACCCGCGCGCGTTTTGCCGCCCAACGGGGTTCCTGGTAGCCCCGGAACAAGCACCGGGTTCACCGCAACCATCATAGAGAGGAGTCTGCCATGCCCCGCAACCACGGCCCCCTGTCCTCCCGCGAGCTGCACGCGCTCATCGGCCTGACCGACGAGTCACCGACGCCACTGTTCGACGACGAACCGCTGGAGGCCCTCAGCGGTGACCTCGGCGCCGTCCTGCGCGAGCGCTATCGGGCGCTCATCCAACCCCAGCGCTTCGCCCCTGGCGATCTGGTGACGTGGAAGCCAGGCCTAAAAAACCGCCGGGTCCCGCGCTACAGCCGTCCCGCGGTGGTGGTCGCGGTGCTCGACAACCCGGTCTGGGACTCCGAGCGCGAGTCCGGCAGCACCTATTTTCGCGAGCCGCTCGATTGCGTGCTCGGGGTGATCTGGGACGAGGACCCCAACCGTGGCGAGTTCGTGACCTTCCATTACGACAGCCGCCGCTTTCAACTCGTTCAGGAGGATCGCTAACCATGGCCCTGCATCGTACCCTCTGGCGCCGGGACTTCAGCGCCGTACCCGCCGAGGCGCGCCGCGCCGCCCGGCTCGCGCTGCAATGGATCCGCAACGACCCGCAGGCCAGTCGGCAACTGGCCGACCGCAACTTCCTGGGGGCCCTGTGGCTATTGACCCAACCCTTGCTCGACCCGCGGGCCGTCGCGAACTCGCTGGTCATCAAACGGGGCGAGGAAGATGCACCGGATTCGGAGTTGGTGTCCCTGCTCGAGGGCCATCCGTCCGCTGAGTGGGACGATTTGGACCCGCTGGAGCTGGACGGCGAGGCACGTCAGTGGTTGCGCGATTTCTTCCAGACGCTGCCGCGCTGGGTCTTGAACCGCCTGGCCGCGGCCGACGCCGCGGCGCCCGCCACCCCGACCGTCGCCCTGCTCGGCGAGATCCTGGGTCTGGATGCGGCGAGCGTCGAGGTGCTCGAGTTTGTCCACCAGCGCGAGCAGTCGCAACCGCTTCGCCTGTTGCTTCGGGCGAGCGGTCAGGCGAGTGCGCGGACCAATCTCGAACGCCTGGCCATGCTGCTCGGACAGGAAGCGGGGGACTTGCGTGCCGTCTTCGCCAAAGGCGCCCCGCTAGGCCGGCTCGGGCTCCTGGAGTCCAGGCAGGCCCCGGGGGACATGGAGGACATGTTCCCCCCGAGTGACTTGCTGCGGGAGCTGTTGGACGCGGCACCCCAGGACGCGGCGGCACTGCTCGGGCTCCTGATCGAGCCGGCACCGCCCGCGGTCTGGCGGCTGGATTCTTTTGCGCATCTGGCAGCCGCGGCCGGCCGGTTGCAGGGGGTCCTGGGTCAGGCCGCGGCCACCGGGGCCGCGGGGGTCAATGCGCTTCTCTATGGCCCGCCCGGCACCGGCAAGACCGAGCTGGCGCGCGCCCTGGCCGCGGCCTGTGGGCTCTGTGCCTGGCAGGTGCGCAGTGCCGATGACGACGGCGACGGACTCGCGCGCCGCGGGCGCCTTTCGGCCTATCTGCTGGCGCAACGCCTGCTGGCGCGGCGCCGCGATGCCCTGCTAATCTTCGACGAGGTCGAGGACGTCCTAGACACCGATGACGAACTGTTCTCATTCATGCGCCGCCGGCCGCCGGGCCGCCAGAAGGGCTGGATGAACCGCATCCTGGAGGAGAACCCGGTCCCGACGATCTGGATTACCAACAGTACCGAGGGCATGGACCCGGCCTTCCTGCGTCGGTTCCTCCTGCCGGTCGGATTCACGGCCGCACCGCGCTCGGTACGCCGGCAGCTGGCCGAACAGCACTTGGGCGACCGCGGTCTGCCGCCCGACCTGCTCGACGAACTAGCCGCGGACGTCGCTCAGACACCGGCCCGCCTGGCGGCGGCCCGTCGGCTGCTGGACCTGTGCCCGGACGCACCGCCCGAGCGGACGGTGCGGGAGGGTGTCGCCGCGCTGCGCACCCTGTTGCACGGATCCCCGGCACTGCGGCAGCGGCGGGTGGAGACCGCCTTCGATGTCGCCTATCTGAACCTGGCCGGGGGCATCGCACCGAGCGCCATCGCCCGCGCCCTGCACGCCCAGGGCCGCGGCAGCCTCTGCTTCTACGGTCCGCCCGGCACCGGCAAGACCGCCTTCGCCACGGTGCTGGCCGAGGCGTTGGACCGCGAACTGGTCGCGCGCCAGGCGTCCGATCTGCTCTCAGCCTATGTCGGTGAGACCGAGCACAACCTGGCACGGCTGTTTCGCGACAGCGACCCGGAGACGACCGTCCTGCTGCTCGATGAGGTTGACAGCTTCTTGAGCGATCGGCGCCAGGCGCGGCATCACTGGGAGCGCACTCAGGTCAATGAACTGCTGCAACAGATGGAGCGCTATCCCGGCATCTTCATTGCCGCCACCAATCTGATGTCGGGTATCGACGCCGCGGCCCTGCGGCGATTCGATTTCAAGCTGCACTTCCGGACACTGACCCCGGTGCAGCGCCGCGCGCTGTTCGCCCGGGAGGCACTGGGGGATGTGGGTGCGCCGGTGCCGCCCGACCTGGCCCGGCACTTGGATGAGGCCAACGGACTGACCCCCGGTGACTTCGCCACGGTCTGCCGCCAGCGGGCGCTGCTAAGGGAGACACTGACGCCGGAGCAGTTCCTGCGGCGGTTGGTGTGGGAAGGTCGGTTGAAGGGGGAGGAACATCGAATGTTGCGATAACCCCAGGGAATTATGTTAACGTCGGCCTATTGAAGGTCGCATCCTCACGATTCGAATGGAAACCTCCCGCATGACAGAATCAGCAGGCCCCAAACAGAATGGCTGCGGTCGCGTGCCTTCCCACGCCGAGGTGGTAACCGTGTTCCAGAAGCACCTCGAGAGCTACGGCAAGACTCGGGGCGAGCAGGCCCAGGTGCTGCGGAATTCTGAGGCATCGGTTAAGCTGCAATATTCGGGGCGGGTTGCGTTCGAACTCCTGCAGAACGCGCTCGATCGCGCCAAGGAGCACATCTGGGTGGCGCTGCTCGACGAAGCCGACGCGGGTGCCTCGCTGGTCGTTGCCAACGATGGGGCTGCGGTCACGCTCGACCCGGACTTCGATTATGAGGCCCCGCCTTCGCGCGAGCGGCGCGCCGATCTCAACGCACTGCTGTCGCTGCACTCGTCCAACAAATCCGCGGACGAATCGATGGGCAACAAGGGGATTGGCTTTCGCTCGGTATTCGGCGTCGCTGAACGCGTCCAGGTCTGGAGCCGATGTCGCGACGGTGCTGGTTGGTGGGGAGTGGAGATGCACTGGCCGGCAGGCAGAAGCCTCTGGCTGGAGCGCGCGCAGGCGTATGCGCCGGCCCGGCGGGCGGTCGAGCAATGCTGGGGCAACGCTACCCCACCGATCGTTGCCAACCTGGACGATACCGAGCGCGCGAGCTTCGCCTTACCATTACCGCTATTCGCGGAGGGACCGCCGGAGGCCTTGGCCAAGGCACCGATGTCCGACATCCTCGTTACCGCCGTGGTCGTGCCGCTCCGCCCGGGGGTTCGCAAGGACGTGGAGAGCCATCTCGCGGAGTTGATGGGAGCGCGTTTGCACTTCGTCGGGTTGCGGCCCGAACGCCGGTCGATCATGGTGTCTATCCAACTGCCCGGGAAAGAACGCTGCGTCTTGCGTACGTGGCCCGTGATGGGCGACCGGCAAGACTGGTCGGTGGTGCACTGGCGCTCACCCGCCTTGGCGCCGCTCGCCAAATTGGCCGAGCATCCGATCGCTGAACCGGGTGTCGCATTGGCCTGGCCCCCGCGGCCCGACCGCAGCGGGACCGCCGATGAGGCGTCTATTGAACGTATAGCCGGCCAGACGCCGGTGTTCAATTACCTCCCAACGCTTCTGAAATCGGACTTCGCCGTGGACTTGCACGGCGACTTCCAGGTCAAGGCCGATCGCACAAGCATGGACCTGGGCGAAAACGTAGTGGGTCGTTACAACCATAAACTGATCGAGGCCGCTGCCGACCTCCAGCTATGGGCAGCACTGACCTGCCTGGGTGCACAGAATCATGCCGCAGCGCAGAGACCCTGGAAAATTATCCGCTCGTGCCCTGCCGACGGCATGCCGTCGCTGGGCTTTCGCGATGACCTGTGGTTTCTCCTCACTCCCCGTGAACAGGGCTTCGGGGCATTGGTCGGTGAGCTCGGTGTCCTGCTCTTCGATCGCGACCATCAGCCCTGGAAGACCGAGTGCCATACCCGATGGGCCGAGCTGGCCCAGGCGTTTTTCATTCATCCAGAGGCATTGGGCAAAAATCGTCAGGGGTTGCTTCCCTGTGGGGTATTTCAGGAATTCTGGGATGCTTCCGCGGCATGGCTGGATCGGCTGACCGGATGCCGTCGTCACACCCCGACCTGGCAGCAGGCAGCGAGTGCGCTCTGCCAGGCATTGCGGGAGGCCGAGGTGCCGTGCCTGCCATTGACCGAGTCGATCGGGTTGGGGTCAAGCGCGCTGGTACCGGCCGTCCCGCTCCCCGACCGCTTGGAGAAAGGTTCGCAAGTGCAGAAAGGTTCGCAAGTGCGATCCGCCTTCCGAGTCTTCCTGCGTCGAACCGAACAGCGAGTCATTATTCTGCCCACCGCGCTGCTCAAGAACAAGCGGGCCATCACGGCGTTTCCACTCGGCCCATTTGGTCAATCCGAGTCCAGACCCACCGGAGTAGTGGACTTCGGTCGCTGGGAGGTGCTTGCGGAGCTCCGGCAGCTACCGAACGATATCGGGAAGTTCAGCGGCGTATCCGCACTCGACCCGGATAAGAGTGAGGCAGTCAGACAGCAGCAAGAGTTGATCCGGCTCGCGGCCGACCTTTTCACAATGGAACTCGGCACCAGCCACGCTCCATCAAAGCAGCCCGAGAGCTTCGGACTGGCGTGGCGCGCGGACCCGTCGCTCGGCCACTCGGATCCGGTCCGCGCCGCGGGACGCGCGCTCGCAACACTGTTCCTGCCTATGACCGAGAGTCTGTGGGCGCCCGCGCGTCAACTGCATCGCGGACAGGTGCATATCGAGACCATGGGGTTGCCCGCGGAAGGGGGTGTGGATGTCGAAGCGTTTCTCGACTATCTGGGCGTAGCCCCGAAACCGCCAAGCGGGGTGCCGCCCGTCCTGCTGGTGGAGAAGGGCAGCGACGGACTCATCGTGCCGCGGGAGCTTCCGCCCCAGTTGTGCGCGCCTGGTAACGACGAGATCGGCCAAGTCAGCCTGGCGACCGATGAGTCGACGCGCCAAGACCCCACGCGGCTTGCGTCCGCGCTCCGCGATGCCTGGTCGCAGGGCGCGTTCGCCAGGCTGATCGAGTGCGAAAATCGACCGGCGGATGGCAACACGAAGTCCTCCACGGCCATCACGAATACACTGCGGGGCCTGGCATGGGTACCGGTGGGCCAGGCCCAGTGGGTCATCGCGCCGGAAGGTATACAAGGCGCGCGCGCCGTCCGCCCCGCGCAGGTTGTCACGCAACAGCCAGGGAAGGACCGGCGCGCGGTCGTAACCTACCGCCTTGGCGGTCACGCTGGCGAGCCAACCCGTCTACTCCTTGAAGCGCTCGGCGCCTTACCGGCGCTCAGCTCGGAGCATCTGCGAAACCAAAACGGCCAAGCCGCATGCGAGATCCTGAAGACGCTTTGTGACAGCTATCCTGAGCCTTTCGCGCTACCGCCCGATCGATTGCGCAACCTCCTGGACGTGGCGCAGGAGGCGATCGAGGCGCTCATGCATCAACCACCAGCCGACCTCCCACATCCGCCGATACCCGTCCATGATGCCTCGGGAAGGCGCGACGTACCGCTTAATGCCCGGCGGGTCCGCTGGGTGGATGATCCAGACGTGGATGCCTGGATCGCGCAGGACAACGCACAGCAGGAAATCGTGCGCAGGTTCTTTCCCGACCTGGCGTTGGCGAGCATCACGCTTGGGTCGAGCGTACTCTCGCGTCATGCACAGCTTGGGCGACGCGCGGTGCTCGCCAAGGAGCATGTCAAGGGCGCCGAGAACCGGCGGCAAGACGATTCGATGGCTCGCGAGCTGGCGCAGCGTATCTCTGAGGCATTACCGGGATTGTTGGCCCTCGCCCAGGCGTCCAGGATCATGACGCCAGACGCGACAGCGGTGCGCAAGCGTTGGGGCAATGCATCGGCCGGGCGGCTGGTGCATGTCGAGGACGCCTGGATCGAGATCGCTCTGGAGGGTCCCGTGCGTCGACCCGCGGAGTTCCTCAAGGGCAGCGAGGGGCACGTCCTGCTGCTCACGGCGCCAGGCGGGCGTTCCGACGATGAGGATCGGGAGACAGGTCAGATCCTCTTCGACACTAAGGCCGATGGCACGCCGCCGCGATTGGCGGACTTCGGCAACGCGGTGGCTGACCTGTTGCTTGGGAATAGGAGTCTTGGCCCGCTGTTCGCGTATGCCTTGGGGACCCTGGGTCAACCGGAAGGAACCACCGGGGCGGATTGGCGACGCCTGCTGGAACACGAGGGTGCCAGTGCCTTGGTCGACGGGTACAGGGTGATTCTTGATCCATTGACCGACGATGAGCAGCGCGGTTTCCGTGAGCGTGTCGCGGCTGCCCTCGCCGGGGCCGGTGCACGGCTGAGCCGCGAGGATACCCCGTTCGACCGGCTCCAGCGGCTTCGCGGAGATGACTTGCGTCCGCTTGATGGCGAGTGCTGGCCACCTGATACCAAGGTGCACCCGATCGCCGAGGCTCTTGATCACGCGCCTTGGACCGATCGCGAGCGTCCTTTCCGGCCGGTCGCGACGGTGGAGGCGGAAAATGAATTTGCCTGGAAGGGTTGGCTAGATGACGGTTGGGGACGCCGACTCGATGCCTACGCACTCCACCAGAGACGCGGGCACGGGCATCCCGACGAACAACTTCAAGAGCTACACACGCGGCGCCAGGACTGGCTCAAGCAGAACGCCTTCGGGCTCATGAAGATGGCTTGTCACGAGGCGGCCGCGCAATGGCTTCGCCATGAGTTGGCCGGTGTGACCGATCTCACCGACGACATTGCGAAGAATCGGATCGAAGAGACCTTGCGCAACTTCGCCCCCAGGTATAAGCCGGTGACCGATTTGCTAGCGATGACGGTTCTGGGCTGGAGCGCACCCAGTGTGTCACTCACGGCTCCATCCCAGGTGGAAATGGCGCCCGCGACCGGCGACGAACGCGATCAGGCCAACGCTATCCGATCGGCCATTGGCGACGAGGCGGAGCAGGCCGTATTGCCATACATCGCAGTTAAGACGCATGAGGTCCTGCAACGCGCCCAAGACGCCGGGGAGGAGCGCCTCCAGAATGCCTGGGAAGTCTTGAAGGCCGCCGCGCCGGGGTCCGGTAAGACCCGGAAGGCGATCGAGGAAGCGCGTTTGAGCTGGATGGACGAACGCGGCCCGGAATCTCTCCAGAAGGCCCTGCATGTGTCGCGCATCTGGGGCAACGCCGGCTTCGACTTCCTGGGACTGGAGGAGAAGGCTGGCAAACCCGTTGCCGTCCGCTACGAGACCAAGGGGCTGCCGGCCGGTGATGGTGTGGTCTACATCCACCTGTCAAACAACGAGCGCAAGGTCGCGAGCCGCGTGCGTCAGGCATGCCCCGATGTACCTGACGATGCTCGTTACCAAGGGGATTGGAAGCTCATCGCCGTCAAGCCCGATGGCCAGGCGGTCGACCTCACCTCTATGGTCGACGACCTCATCAAGCATCCCGACCAGGTCCTTGGCGAGTTGTTGGCCAAGGGGATGACGCCAGATGGACTCTTGCTGCGGTTAAATCGCCGCAGCGACAAGCAGTAATATGTCGATCGCAGATGCCCTCATCACACAAATCCTCGCCGATGCTCCGCAACGGCGGCGGGACGTATCGATGCCAATCGACGAGCCTCCGAATGATGGCCTGCTGCCACCAGGCATTTTTGATGACGCACCAGACCTCGAACTCTTTCGCGATCGAGTCCCTGACAGTAGCGAATCCTTTCCCGAGCATTCGCCGCCGCTGACGCGGCTGGGCACCTACCAATGGATGACCAGCCCCGGCGTCATTACGCTTTACCGCGGGAATATCGAGGCTTACTGGAAAAGCCTGATTCGGCTGGCCCAAGGGCGGTTTCCCTTTGTGACCACCGGGGATGCTGAGCGCGTCCTGCAGCTGCTGGTTCAGTCCGTCTATCAACACGAGCGATTCCATTACGTTTGTGATTTCTGCCGGCGTCTGCTCGGCGGCTCTTTCGACCGTTGGCACGAAGAGGCGCTCGCGATTGCTTGGGAGTGGCAGTGGCTACGCTCGCAGGACCGTTGGAATTCGTTCTATGGGATCATGCATCCGACCTTGAGGCGCATCGTCGTTCAGGCCATGTTTGACCATCGCGCGGCCGGTTATCGCAACTGGCGGTCGTTTGCCGGCCAGGCCGACTTTCACGACGCGGTGACCACCTACCTTTACCCGGTCAGCGCGCAGACCTTCGCGGGCACGGCGTTCAATTTCGCGGCCTGGGCCCTGGCCCATGTCCCGGATGATGCAAACCGAGCCTGGGTTGAGCGGATTGCGCCTTGACCGTCGCGGCGACTTGAGATCATGAGTGTCGGCAGCAATCTTTCCTGCGTGCAACACCGCCCCCTCCAGGCCCGCCAACCGTGGTTGATCCGGGATCATGCCAGGTGTCGGTCGGTCTGACGCAGTCCTTCGCGGACTTCCGGCGACGCTTCGTTCCCACAACGCCCGCAGGATCAAAACGCGATGTGAGGGAATCTCCGCGCCGAGCCTGAGGCTGCCCGATTCAGAATGCCTGTCGCAGCCGGGCGCGGTCCCGTTAACTGCGAGTGGGTAGCCCGTCAACTGATATGGCAGACAGGCGCTCGCAGCAGCTGCTGAATCGGCGACCAACACTTCCAACACTTGTGCGACCTGCGCCCACTTGCTCGCCGAACGGGCGAACACGAAGATCCCAGGGCCGAGGTAGAGGGGTGGCGGCAGCACACCTGGCTGGCACGCGGCAATCCAGTCGGGCTCGATCGCAGCCTCGAGCGAACGCGCGAGCCGCCGTCGAGGTGAGACCGGGGAGACTGGGCTCGCCGGTTCGGGGCATAGATTGGTTGATCTGTACCTCATAGCAGACCGCCATCCGCAATCGGACTATGTCCGCAATGGGTCGGTACCGGTCAACCAAGAACCATCTCTCGGCTGGGAATAACCCAGCTGCACGTTATCCCCACGGCCCGCAGGCGTCTTGTGTCGCTCACTGTCGCGCGCTTCGCAGGCGACCCGGTCCCACCTCGGGGAGCCGGGCTGAAGATTCAGCCCTTTGGTTCGCGGGACCCAGTCCCAACCCTACAAAGGAGACTTGTCTCAATGGCCCCGGGCGTTCGGGTTGGCGGCTGCACCTGCGTTTCCCGCATTCCCCCCAGAAAACCGAACCTTCAGCGCTCACGCCCCTCCCCCCTGATCGGGCACCCTGACGGCACCTTCACAGCCGGTCCGGGTCTCCGTCAATGCGCTTTTCCAGGTTTTCAGGGCTTCTCGCCGCGGCACTCGCCGCGCCGCCCCACGCCCTCTGGGCCGAGCCCGCTGCCACCTTGGGCACGATCCTGGGCAGCAGCGATACGGCGATCCGTCGCATGGCCCGGCTGCCCGTGGGCGGTCTCCAGGCTGTCGAGACCACCGACGGGCAACTCCTGTTCATCTCCGACACCGGGCGCTACGTGGTCCGGGGCAAAGCCTACGACCTTATGGCACGGCGTGGCCTTGACCTCGCTCACCCAGGCCGAGGAACTGGCCGGGCGCATTGATCTGAAGCACCTGAAGCTCGACGTCGCCGACCTGGGTGCGCTCGACCTCGGCACGGGTCCTGAGGTCGTGGCCTTCGTCGACCCGCAATGCCCCCACTGCGCCGCCTTCTTCAAGGATTTGGCGTCGCTGACGGACCGCTATCGCTTCCGCTTGATCCCCTTGCCCATCGCCGAGGACTCCCAGCCCGGGGTCCTGGCTTGCACTGCCTGGCCACGACCGACCGTGCCGCTGCCCTCACGGCACTGCTGGAACACCGCGCCAACGTGCCGCCAGCGACCAGCACCTGCGGACAGCCGACGGCGCAGCGCACCCTGATCACGGCACAAATGTTCGGGGTGCGGGGGACCCCCTTCGTGATCGCGCCGGACGGTCGTATCCACCAGGGCCGCCCCGCTGACCTGGCGGGGTGGCTCGCCGCCCCCACGACCGGCACGCCTGGCAGCGGGGAGAAGGGACAGTGAGCAACGCCGGACCGTGGTGGCTGCTGGGACTCACTGTGGTGGCACTGGCCGGCTGCGCCAGCGACAACGCGACCTTCTGGCTTTCCCAGTCGGCCGCTGTGTTTGCCCACCTCGGAAATCTACCGCCTGACGGACGGGGCCGGACCACCGCCCGCGTCGGAACGCCGTCCACGCACGATCACCACCACGACCAACAGCGAGCCCTTCTTATGAAGCACTTCGGGATCATCGTGGCAGTGGCCTTGGTCGCCGTCGGCTGCGCCACCCCCCAACCCCCAGGCCCGCTGGTCGCCGGACCGGATCAGCGTCCGGCGGAGTTCGCCCCGAAGCGGGTGTCGTCCACCAGCCCATTGCGCCCAACCGCTGCGTGACCAGGAGGGTCAGCCAACAACACACCGACGTTACGTGGCCCGGTGGCCGCGTAACGCGAGCAGTACCACCAAATATCCCTCTTTGTTCAGCCCATTGGGCGGCTGCAACGAGCGCAACGCCCGCCACTCGATTGAGCGGATGTGCAAATGCTCGCACAGACATTCGTCCCCGGCCAGGCTCGCCAGGCCGACCGGCGTCTTGCGCTCCGCCAAGATGTGCTCACGACCGATCTCCGTGGTCGCCAGCGTGTCGTCGCTGTCGCCTCCCATCAGCCAATGGGCGCTGACGCCCAAGGCCTGCGACAGCGTGTCGAGCAGCTCGATCGACGGCGCGCGCACGCTGCGCTCCATGCCGCTGATGTGGGACTGGCTCACCCCGCACCGCTGACCCAACTCGGCTTGGTTCAAACCAGCAGTGCTGCGCGCCTGCTTCAAGCGGTCACCATTTAACACCACGACGTTGTCTTCGTTCATCTGCCCAGCCTGAACGCTAACGGCCAGTAAAAATATTCACGGGGCAGTGAGCGCACTGTCTGACCTCAGAAAATATCTGAAAGTAGTTTGGAGTATGCATGATATCAAGAGTTCGGGCAACCACGACCAACCCCCGCCGGGGGCTTGCAGCAAACGAGGAAATGATGACCGACGAGCACGCTGACGCAGCGCTTGGCGCAACTGGAGCAGCGCGCACGGGAGCGGGCTGGACCGAACCGTGCGCCCGCACGCCCCACGCCCGCGCTGCCCCGGCAAGCACGGCGCCCAGATATCCAAAAATGCTTAGCGCACGACGGCGAACAACAGGCCGAGCGAACGCAAGCTGATGCAGAGACCGGCGGGACAGCAGCTGCCGCACCCGCGGAGTCAGCGACTCCTGCCAAGCGACATCTCAATGGTCATGCCAACCAAGCCCGCGTGGCGGCCGCGGCTGAAGCGCTGGATACCGTCGCCCGTCAGCGGGGGCTGGAACAGACTGCGCTGTGCGCAACGTCCGAATATCCCACCACGCTCACGCGGCTCCCACTGTTCCCCCCGGTCACGCGCGAAACCGCGATTGAAATGTTCAAACGCGGATGGGTGAAGTTGCGGTCGTCATGGGATGGCGGTGGCGTCTATCGTTCCGGACCAGCGCTCAATATTTACGACGAGGACACGCTACCAAGCAGTTAATGATTATGCAGCAAGAGGGGTTTATCACCTCGTTTCTTATCGACGGAACGGGGCGCTCCACGCCGTTCGTTCTGCACATTGTGTTTCCAGGAAAGTCGTGATGGCTGCCGTCGATGCGCACCCTACCGGGCGCTGCGTCATTGCGCCGACCCCAGAACGTGCTCATGTCGCCGGCGTTCCGGCCCCGCCCCGCCCGGCAAGATAACCCCAGCCAGCGCGGCCCACGCCGCGCGCGTGGTCGAGGGCGTCAATGCCGACCAACAGCATGTGTGATGTCCCTCAGCGAAAGCAGCGTCTTGGTGCGCGCTGGCGAGCCCTGCCGGCGTGCGCAAAGCACCGGGTCTTGAGGGTGCGAAGCGCGCGCAAGTTATCCACACTTATCCACAGGACCACCGGGTCCTGAGGGTGCGAGCACCGGGTTCCACGGGTGCGAGCCCCCGTGCTTTCAGGGTGCGGGCACCGTGTTTCGAGGGCGCGAGGACCGGGTTCTGAGGGTGCGAATGCCGGCCGAAAGGTAGTGCAAGTAATTGGTTATAAAAGCAAAAAATGGACCGCTGGCGGCCCCTAGTACTTCTTAGTACTCTTTTAGTACTTAAGAATTAGTACCGCGGCAGTGGCCGCGCGAAACTGATTTTTTTGAGATTTAAGAGGGGAGACGCCCACGAAGGGTTCGCCACCTGGCCCCCGTACCACCAGGCTACCCGGTCGTGTAAGCTACGCAGGCGTTCCCATGACGGCCGTGCGCTGGAGCTTTTCGACCTGGACCCGCCGCCCCCGCTGTTCCCCGATCGCCCCTCGGTGACCGCGCCACCCTCCAGCACGCGGCCCTTCGATCCCGAGGACCACGGCGCCGTGGGCGTGAGCGTCACTGCCCGCGGCCGGTCCCGTGGCGCTACCGGGTTCGGGTGAGCATGCCGAGCAACGCGCGGTGGTCGGCCCGGCAGTCAGTTACCAGATCGGCCCCTGGATGGCTGTTGTGGCCCAGCCCCTCGAAAAGGTCAAACTGGCCGAACAGTCGGTCTTCAGGAGGATCGCCGATGGCCATACGCTTGCAGCAGGTGCTGGTGGACGCGCCGGGGGAGAAAACGCCGGGAGCCCGGCGACGAGCGGCGCGTCCTCGCCCACCTCGGGTGCGGCCTCAAGAACCTGGCGCCGCCGCACACGCTGGCCGTCTACCTTCGCCCGGGTTCCGCGCCCAAACCCGGGGACGTGCGGCCAGCACCCTGCCGCGCAGACGCTCGGGCAGACCTGGATGATGACCATCACGCGCCCGGCGACCCTCTTCGTCAGCAGCCTCTTGCTGGCGCTCTGGAGCGCGCCGTTGCTGGCCGTGTTTCCGGCTGAACAGCCGTTTCCCGGCGTGCGTTATCATCAGGAAACGCGTCAGTCTCCGCCGCTGCGTCTGTTCGTTGCCGAAGTGGATGTGACCAACCCGCGGCTGCGGATCCGCGTCTCACCGGGAGGTCCTGACCCGGACGGGCCGGGCGCGTGGGAAACCACGCTGATGACCCCGACGGCGGTTGCGGCCCGCGACGGGTTCGACTTGGCGGTGAACGGCGATTTCTTCAGTATTCGCAAGCCGCCGACGGCTACGGCGGCGCCTGTGTACCAGCCTGGCGTGTGGGCCAACGTGGTCGGACCGGCGGTCAGTGGCGGCAGGGCCTGGTCGATCGGTGACCGGCCGCGACCCAGTTTGGTCGTGCGCGCCACGGGCCGGGTTGCGATCGAGCGGGTCGCCAAACCGCCGGCCAACGCCCGGGCGATCGTCGCCGGCAACGTCATGCTCGTTGAGCGCGGGAACATCGTCGCGCACCAGAACCAGGATAAGCATCCGCGTACCGTGCTCGGACTCAACGGCCAGCGCACGCGCTTGGTGATCCTGGTGGTCGACGGCCGCCAGGGTGGGTCGAGCGGGATGAGTTACGGCGAACTGGCGAGCGAGATGATCCGCTTGGGCTGCCAGAGCGCCATCAACCTCGACGGCGGTGGCAGCACGGTCATGGTGCTGCGCGACCCGGCCACGCGGCGCTGGCGCGTGCTCAACCAGCCCAGCGACGGTCAGGAACGCCCCGTCGCGAACGTCCTCGGCATTACCGCAGCACGCGCCGACCGGCGCTGATGGTCACCGTGGCGGCGGTTGAGTTCGCCCACACTGCGGCGTTCGCGGCCACGTCCAGGAACCTCCGGCCCGCCACCAAGTGATCGCTGGAGCGCTCCCAGAAGCCCCGCGCACGTCCACCACACCGAGGCTCTGGAGGCCGTCGCGCCGCGGCGGCGACGTGGACCGCGCCGTCGTGCAAGGCGTCCCCTGACGAAACGGAAAATGCCGCACGCCCAGCGTCAGCACGGGCCATCGCCCTGCGCAATCGCCCTCTGACCCGTCTCACGCGGCAACGGCTGATCCACCCCGCTTGCCCTCGCCGAACGCCATACAGCCCTTCTGGAGCGGTTCTAGCAGGGTTTCTCATTTCTTTCATCGGGTTGCCGAACCAACAACACCTAACGCACGCACCGCCTCGCGAAAACCTCTCGTTTGCGAGTGGGGCGCCGCCCCGGGCCTGCCGACGCCCGTGCTAACCTCAGGTTTCGTTGACCTTGTCGAGTGTCCGGATCATGAACACCGGCCCCCCACGTTGGGTCATGCACCTGGACATGGACGCCTTCTACGCCGCGGCCGAGCAGCGCGATGCCCCAGCCCTGTGGGGACGCCCGGTGGTGGTCGGCGCCCAGTCCGGCGGACGCGGGGCGGTGGCCACCTGCTCCTACGAGGCGCGGCGCTTCGGCATCCACTCGGCCATGCCCATCAACGAGGCCCACCGGCGCTGTCCCGACGCGGTCTACCTGCGCCCGCGCATGGGGCATTACTTGGAGGTCGCCCAGCAGATTCGCGCGGTCATGGTCGCCGGTGCCCCGGTGGTGGAACCGATCTCCATCGACGAGGCCTTTCTCGATGTGAGCGGGCTCGAACACCTGATCGGTCCGCCGCAGACCATCGGCCGGCGGATCAAGGAAGCGATCCGCGCCGCGGTCGGACTGACCGCCTCGGTCGGGATCGCCCCGCATCGGCTGGTGGCCAAGATCGCCTCCGACTTCGGCAAGCCAAACGGCCTGATCGTGGTGCCCCAGGAGCAGGTGCTGGACTTTCTGGGCGGACAACCGGTCGGCGTCCTGTGCGGGGGGGCGGCCATCGGACCCTGCCCCGGCTCACGCGGCTGGGACTACGCATGGTCGCGGACCTACGCAGCTGGTCGCTCGCGCAACTCCAGGCCCAGTTGGGGCCCGCGTCGCCACCAGCCTCTACCAGCAGGCGCGGGCCTCGCCTCCGACCGGGTCGGTGAGCGCGCCGCCCGCCATTCCCTATCCAAGAAGACCACCTTCGGCGTCGACGTCACCGATCCTGGAGTGCTGCACGACACCCTGCGCGCCCTGGCGGCCGAGGTCGCCGCCGCGGCCCGGCAGGCGGGGCTCGCAGGGCACACCGTGACGCTGAAGATTCGCTTCCGCGGCTTCGAGACCCAGACCCGTCAACGACGCCTCGATCGGCGCAGCGACGCCCCGCACCCTGTTGTCCGCCGCCTGGTCGCCCTCTGCGGCCGGGCGCTGGCAGGGGAAGCCGGTGCGCTTGATCGGTCTGGGGATCGCCGCGCTGGGCCCCCGGAGCCGGTCCAGCCGGACCGGTTCGACGGCGGCGCCGCGCGCCCCACAGATAACGACCGGGAGCGGCGTCTTACGGTGACGGTGGCGCGTATCCATGCTCGCTTTGGCGCCGACGCCCTGCGCCGGGGGCTGTTCATCGCCAACCCGTGGGACCCGACCGCCGGCCCGCACCCGCCGCCGCAGAGCCCCCCTGGTAACCTCCTTTTACAATTGATTTTACGCGCTTATTATCAGATACTTGCCGATTTGATAGCAGCGTGAGCGGGGGGACCTGTCGGGGCCCGACGTGAGTCCATTTTTCGTGACGATGACGGGAGTGACGGGATGGCCTTGACCAAAGCCGATTTGGCAGAACACCTGTTCGACGAACTCGGGCTCAACAAACGTGAGGCCAAAGATATCGTCGAGAGTTTTTTCGAGGAGACTCGCAAGTCCCTGGAGCGTGGCGATGAGGTCAAGCTGTCCGGCTTCGGGAACTTTGAACTGCGCGAGAAGAAAGAGCGCCCGGGACGCAATCCGAAGACCGGAGAGGAGATCCCGATCTCCGCGCGCCGCGTCGTAACCTTCCATCCGGGCCAGAAGCTCAAAGCACGGGTGGAAGCCTATACGGCACCCGTGCCGCCGAGCGCCACTGGTGCGGAGCCAAGCGAATAACCCGCCGACGCCTGAAAACGCGTTATCCGGTCGGCGTGGGTCGCCGGTACGCGCCGAGGTCGCTGCCGCGCCGGCGGCGTGCCTGGTTGGCCGCCGCTGCCGCCGCCCCCGGTGCGTCGTCCCACGCTACAACTATTTGTTATCGTTCGACGCATTGCGCTGGTCGGGGTTTTATGAACTGGTTAGACGCAGGTGAGGCCATCTTCAACGGACGCGGTCGGAGGGCGGCGACAGATGAAGAACGATGACGGTGAAGGGCTCAATCGTGGCCGGCGGAAGCTGCTGATCGCGGCCGCGTTATTGGCGGGGACACGGTGGCCCGGGCGCCTGGAGGCGAGTGAGGGGACGGGGTCGCCCGCTGCCATCCTGCCGGCGGGCAGCGCCCGGGGGCGGGAAGTCCTGATCCTGGGGGCCGGGATCGCGGGGCTGGTCAGCGCCTATGAACTGCACCAGGCCGGCTGCCGGGTGCGGGTGCTGGAGGCGCGCGAGCGGGTGGGCGGGCGTTGCTGGACGCTGCGCCGGGGGGATCGGATCAGTGAGTTCGGCGGGGCCGAACAGGTCTGCGACTTCGCCCCGGGGGACTACCTGAACCCGGCCGCGAACCGCATCAAGCCGGATCACCTGGGCGTGCTCTCCTATGTCCGCACGCTCGGTGTGCCGGTGGAGTTGTTCGAGAGCGGCCCTTTGGGCCAGAACTGGCTGCTGCGCCGCCGGCCCGGGCACCCGCTTACCGGCCGGAGGCTGCGCTTCCGTGAACTGGATCGGGATGAACTGGGCTATGCGATGCAGCGCCTGGTGGCCCTGCTGGAGCCCGCCGGGACTGCACCGGGTCTGGAAGACAAGGAATTGGCTGCCTGGGCACGAGGCTTCGGCGAACTGAACGCCGCCGGACGCTATGTCGGCACTGCCGCCCGCGGCTACCGGGTCCCGCCGGGCGCGGTCGACGCACCCGGTGAGCCCGCGCCCCCGCTGCCGGCCGACCAGATCTGGTCCTACGGACCCCTGAGCGCCGTCCCGGACTGGGTCGACAGCGCCAAGTACCCGACCCCAGTCCTCACGGTCACCGGCGGCATCGACGGCCTGGCCCGGGCCGTGGCCGCACGGCTCCCGGCCGGGACCATCCGCCAGGGCGCCGAGGTGATGCGGATCCGCCAGGACGCCGCGGGCGTGACGGTCCACTGGCGCGACGCGGCCTCGGGCCAGGTCCACCAGGAGCGGGCGCAGCAGGCGGTCTGCACCATCCCCTTCATCGTGCTCGCGCGCATCGACAGCGACTTCGACCCGGCGCTGCGCCCCATCATCGCGGGCCTGCCCTATGAGCCGGTGGTCAAGGTTGGGCTCGCCTTCCGGCGCCGCTTCTGGGAGCAGGACGAACAGGTCTTCGGCGGCTATTCCTACCTCGACGACCCGGACCTCATGATCATCTACCCGAGCGCCCGGCTGGGCGCCCCCACCGGGGTCCTGACGCATTATTACAGCGTGCGCGACTCGCTGCCCCTGGCCGCCCTGACACCCGCCGAGCGGGCGCGCCGGGCCCTGACGGACCTCCAATACCTGCACCCCGGGGCGGGGACGGACTTCGCTTCTGCCGTGTCGATCGCCTGGGCGCGCACGCCGTTCAGCGCCGGCTGTTTCGGCAACTGGTCCGCTAACGCCCGCGCCCGCGACCTGCCGCGCATCGCCGCCGGCGACCGGCGGGTCATCTTCGCCGGGGAGCACATCAGCCAGATACCAGGGTGGATGGAGGGGGCCGTCCAGTCGGCCCATGCGGGGCTGAAACGGCTTGCACAGCAGTGGGAGCTACGGTCATGAAGGGCGTGCTGATCCTTCCGATCCTGCTCGTCGCCGCTGCCGCGGCGGGTGCTGATCCGCAAGCACCCGCCGTCCTCGAGGGATTTGGTGGGGCGGCTGAACCCTCTGCGGCCGCGTTGTACGCCGAATTTTGCGCCGGCTGCCACGGGCAGGATCCCGTGCCCCTGAGCGGCGGCCCCTATCCCGCCCTCTTCGGTAACCCCCAGATCGCCGCCGCCGGCGCCGTCTATGTCGCCGTCAAGGCCCTGCACGGGACCGGCAACATGTACCCGCTCTGCGCCTTTGCCAGTGACGCCGAGATCGCGGCCATCGCCAACTACCTCGCCGCCGCCAACGCTCACCAGGGGGCACCGCTGAGCGTCGAGGCGGTGGCCCCGCTACGACCGGCGGCGGGGGACTGTCCGGTTTCGCATTAGCCATAAGGGAGCGGCGCCATCAGCGGCGCCGCGGCAACCCTCGTCGGTCCTGGCCATGGGCAGCAGAGGGCCGATGGTCGCACGACGAGCGCCAGGAGACGAGCGCCAGGAATTGCCATTCCTCATCGACTGCAAACCCGCTTGCCCGGGGTCCTTGGTGCCGCTAAGATCAGGGCCATATTACGTCTCGGGTTGTTAAATATGAGAAGACTATTTCTGGTTGCGGCCTTTCTGGCTTCGACGAGCGCCTCGGCCCAGACTCATTGCCTGCCGGGGGAGACAGATCTCCTCAGCGGTCTGGTCGGCTCCACGGAGGGGGGATTCAGCGGGGATAAGATCCTGTCCCTGTGCGCCGACAGGTCCAGCCCCCCCTTCGGCCAGATCTCCTACCGCTTCGGCCGCCAGGGCGCGGTCGAGCTGGAATACACTGCGCCACGTGACGGCTTCTTCTTCGCCGACGAGCAGTCTCCCTCGCCTCGATCGACGATATATTCTCTCTATTTCCGGAAGGGTGGGATTACCTATGCCGTGACCGAGTGCATGGGAATGCTCTGCGGCATACGGGACGTCAAGTTGATGGTCTTCGACGGCAAGAGGACGATCGCCTCCCTCGACTCCGAACCCGACAGATTCGAGGTCAACACCTCCATCGACAAAATCAAGGGCCGGATCGTCAAGACGAGGACGAGCGGATTGAACTACGACGAGAACTGATCCGGGTTGCTGCCGCTCAACAGACCGGATGCCGCGAACCGCGCCGACGTCCGGCATACGACTGTGTCCTTCCGGCAAGCCGGCATGATTTCCGTCCGCTGGTCCGGTGCGGTGGTAGGCCCGCGTACTGGGTGAGGTGCCGGCCGCGAGCGGTCGCGGGAGCACGTTCAGGCGCCGCGATAGAGTTGTGACGAGTTGTCGTTGATGGCGCGGGCGATCATGTCGGCGACCTTCAGGTCTTGCTCGATGCTGTGGCGGGCAGCCGACTGGGACGGCCGCGGGGTGCGGGCCTTCGCGGCGGTACGCTGGTTCTGGCAGTGGAGTGGGTAGGTGTACATCGCTGACTCCTGACGCTGTGTGGCGTGACAAGGCCGCGGTTGATCGCGACCTTGGGCACAGCGTAAGGCGGCGCGGTTAGCCACAAGCTGAGTGGAATCGTCAGCGAACGCTCAGATGGGGGTCGGGCGCTCCAGGCCGATTTTCAATCATGATTGAAAATCGGCCCTACCGGCAGCGAACGGTCAGATGGGGGCTGGTGCTCCAGGCCGGGTTGACCAGGTGCGTGAGGGCCTCGCCCGGGGTTGGGCACCGCGGGGCCCGCGGTGGGCTGCCGCTGCATCCGGTACGGCCAAGACCGCCGCGTCCGGTTTGGCCTCGTCAATACTTGATCGTTACGGTAGGAAATAACGATTTCAGCTTTCCGCTGGCGCAACCTATAGTTTGAACCGTAGGCAGGCGACAAGGCTTCGGGGTCCTGATCCTCCCGGAGCGACCACTAAGCCATTGTCCAGCTTGCTACACGAACCAGAGATACGGTCCAGCCATCTGACTTGAGGTTACTGCCATGAGTGACGCGACCCTGCGCTCCAAGACCAACACCGCCTTGTGGATGGCTGTCGCCATCTGCCTGGTCCCCCTCGTACCCTACGCCCTGGGTGGCTTTGGCGGCGGCTGACCATGGGTTCTGTGGGACTGAACAAGGCGGCGCGAGCCGCCTTTTTTGTGCGCTGGTGAGATGTGGCGGCCGACAAACGTAGGTCGACCGTCGCCGGCCGCAACCGACTCGATCAGCGCCACTGGCTGCTCGACGCCTATGCCTGGATCTCGCGTTTCGAGTCGCGGCTGACGACCTTCGGCGATCAGGCCATGACCATCCGGCGCGACCTCTTCGAGGCCGTCGGCGGCTTCCCCGACTGGCCGCTGTTCGAGGACGTGGAACTGGCCCGCCGCGTGCGCCAGTGCAGCCACCAGTGCAGCCGTATCGCCAAGCTGCCGAGCGCGGTGACCACCTCGGCCAGCCGCTTCCTGGCCCACGGGCCGGCGCGCCAGCAGTTGGCCAACGGCCTCTTGCTCGCACGCTTCTTTCTTGGCGCCCCGCCCGCACGCCTCGCGGCCGTCTATGAACGGCAACGCGGCGCGCTCCCACGGGGTGATGCGGCATGACGCTCGACCTGTGGGTCGGCCTCGCCGTCTTGGCGGGGCTCTTTGTGGCCGAGGGTGTCCAGCCCTATTACCAGGCCCGCGACCGGCGCTATGTCCATGGCGCCCGCAATCTTGCTCTGGCCATCGCCAGCGGCGTGGTCGGTGCGGCGCTGGCACCGCTCCTGCTTTGGGCCTTGCGTCTCGGCAGCGAGCAGGGTTGGGGGCTGTGCGCGCGCCTCGACCCCGGCGGGCTCGGCGGCGCCCTGATCAGCTTTCTGCTCTTCGATCTGTGGATGTATGCCTGGCACCGCGCCAATCACCAGATCCCCTTTCTGTGGCGCTTGCATCGCGCCCATCACACGGACCCGGCCATGGACTGCACCACGGCGCTGCGCTTTCATCCCGGCGAGATCCTGCTGTCGGGCCTGGCGAACCTGCCCGTGATCGTCGCCCTCGGCATGAGCCTTGAGACCTTCGTACTCTACAAGGCCGTCATGGTCGCCGTGATCCTCTTGCATCACAGCAATCTGGCCGTGCCGGTGCACCTCGAGCGGGGGCTGCGGCGGCTCATCGTCCCGCCCTCCATGCACCGCGTGCACCACTCGGCGATCCGGGTCGAGACGGATTCCAATTACGGCACCATCTTCTCTTTCTGGGACCGCTTGTTCGGATCGTTGCGGTTGCGCGAGGACACCCAGCTGATCCGGTTCGGCATCGGCCGCTTCGCGGGCGACACCTGGCAGCGTCCGCTGCGGCTGCTTGCCATCCCCTTTTTGGCGGAGTTGCCGCCGGGACCGCCGCCTGGGACCAGGGCCGCACCGGCGTACCGGCCATGAATGCACGCCCGCGGCTTCTCTTCGTCTACAACGCCGACACCGGTCTGTTCAACACCCTGGCCGATGCGGCGCACAAGATCCTGTCGCCGCAGACCTACCAATGCGTGCTCTGCAAGGTGACCTACGGCTGGTTTCAGGAGCGGCGCGCCTGGCGTGCCTTTCTCGACACCCTGGATGCCGACTGCGAGTTTCTGCACCGCGATGAGCTGCATGCCCGCTTCCCGGACGTTGCGGTCACCCTGCCGGCGGTCCTGTGTCTGGGGGACGGCCAGCCGACCCTGTGCATCGACGCCCAGCGCCTGCGGGCCTGCCGCGACCTGGATGAGCTGATGGGACTCGTGCGCGCTCTCTGTGGCGCGCAGTCGGCCGAAGGGTCCGCTCGCGCGGCCCGCGGCGAAGCCCCCTGACCCGGTCTGCCCGGCGGAGCGACCACGCGCGCCACCGCCCTGGCCCGCGCGCCGACTCAGCGTTGGGGCTGATGGCCAGCGTCGCTGTACGCTTCCCACTAAGGCGTAAGCCCCAGTGCTGCGCGTAAGGTAAGGGCGTCGGCGATGAACCGCACGGTCGTGATGATCCCACCCTGCGCCTCGATCAGCGTCACCTTGGCCGGCTCGCGCGGCAGCATGGCCGTCTCCGCAGCACTGCGTCCCAACAGCATCGGGTAGGGTCGCTTGCGCATCTTCGGCAGCGCGATGACCGTGGTAATGATCCCTGGCATGGCGCTGATGTCGGCAACGTAGCGTACGTGCGCGCTCGCCAGTGTGGTTATGGTCTGGCCGTCGAGGGCGGTTTCGGCCAGCGCCGCGGGGGCGCGTTCGGCGACGAAGATCAGATAGCGCGTGTCGGCGGTGATGGCCTGAGGCGCATCGTGCTGGTCCTTCAGCTTTAGGGCAGGCAGTGGGGAACCGACCTGCAGCGGGGCGGCGGCGAGCAGTCCGCAGCACAGGAGGAGGGCGACGAGCACGGCGGTTTTCATGGGCCTATCCTACGCCATGACGGCCCCGCCTGCCGCCGTTGCGAGGGCCTGCGCGGGGGAAACCAAACACTTGACGGGGGGAAGACAATCGCCTGGCTCAGCCTGGGTGCCGCGGCGTGCAGTACAGTGGCGGTGGGGCGTCGCCCTCGCCGCGGCCGGCGCCCCTTGGCTTGGAGCGATCAAGGGCACAGTTGGGGGCGGAGAGCAACGACCTGCTCACCGACTGCGCAGGGCACCATGACCGCCCGGTTCAATCACGCCATCGTCCATTGCCATCGCGACCTGATTCTACCACGGAGAATGCCCGATGCTGACGCTTTATTCTTTCCCGTCGCTGTTCGGTGTGGCCGACAACAATCCCTATGGGCTGAAGGTTTACGCATTCCTGCGGCTCGCCGGGCTACCATTCGAGCAGGCGCACATCTTCGACTCATCGCCGGCGCCGCGCGGCCAACTCCCCTACATCGTCGATGACGGCGAGGCGGTTGGGGACAGCGAAACCATCATTGCCTATCTCATCCGCAAGCATGGCCTGACCATCGATGCCGCGCTCACCCGCTCGCAGCGCAACACGAACCTGCTGATTACCCGCATGCTGGGCGATCTTTACTGGGTTATGTCGTATTCACGCTGGCAGGACGAGCGGTACTGGCCCGCTTTCAGCTCGGCACTGAAACGCGAACACCCGAGCCTGACCGACGACGATCTGCTCAAGGCCAAGGAATTCAACCGCCAGCGCTACTACTTCCAGGGCATCGGCCGTTACGAACCCGATGACGCGATGGCGCGCGGACTGGCCGATCTGGCGGTGCTCGGCGATCTTATTCCGACCCATGGCTACGCACATGGCGACACGCCCACCAGCATCGACGCCAACATCTATGGCTTCACTGCCAACATCCATTTCTACGAAATCGCGACACCCTTAAAGCGGTTCGTCGATGAGCATGAAACGCTCGTCCGCCACTGCCGTGACATCCATGCGGTCGTCGGCGCCCCCCAGAATTGATGGCCTGGGGCAAGGACCGCCAGTTAGGGTCAGTGACTATGACCGCGGCCCCGCGGCGAAGCGCAGGTCCAGACCGTCGAGTCGCCGCGTAAGGTCCGTGTAAAGAGACTCCTGCGCGTCGAGCCGCGCCTGGAGCCCGCGGGCGCTGGCCTCCTGTGTGGCGGCCCGCGTCTGTAACGCACGCTCCTCGGCAACCAACGCCTGGCGCGCGGCCTCGGCGAGCATCAGTTGCTCGGTCAGCGTTGCGTGGGCGGCCTCCAGGCGCGCCTGCACGGCGACGAGGCCGTCTCGGGCCCGCTGGGTCTCGCGCAGCGTCTGCTGTGCCGCGCGCAGTTCACGGCGGGCCTCGGTCAGTTCGGCGGCCAGGCGGGCGTTGTCGTGGCTCAGATGCGTCACCTCGTCCTGTTTGGCGACCAAGGTCTGGGCGTGCTGGCGCAATTCCGCCTGGACCTGCTGCACCTGGGTCTCGTGGCGGCGCTGGTCGAGATCCCGCTGGTCCTTCACCGATTGCCGGTAGTGCTCCAGGGCGTCGCGCGCGTGCCGGTGCTTATCCTCCAGGGATTGAATGTGCCCAACGTGCTCCGCGAGCCGCAGTCCAAGGGCCCCGTTCTCGTTGCCGAGCGCCGCGCCGTGGACCCGTTCCGCCTGCAAGGCCTCGTGGGTCGCGGCATGGGCAGCGCGCTCGCTGGCGAGCGCCTCGCCGAGCTGCCCGGCCTGCGCCTGGACGTCGGCGAGGGCCCGTTGCAGGCGCACGCTGTCGGCGCGCAGTGCGCTCGCCTCGGCCGCATGGCGCGACTCAGCGTTCTCTACCAGGGCGCACGCCTGCGCGTGCAGTTGACGCGACAGTCCGGCGACCGCGGTGCGCAGCGTCGCGCTCAGCAGTTGCTCGTCATCCCGCTCAAGCTGCGCCTGGCCGCGCTCGCCCAGTGGCATCGCGATCAGGGGTTTGTCGATCCGACCAAAGCACCCCTGGTGCGTCGGGTGCTCAAAGGGATCGGTGCACTGCACCCCGCCCGCGCGCAGCGCGCTCTGCCGTTGCCGCTCGCGGAACTGACGCGCATCGACGCCTGGCTTGCGGCGGAGATCGCCCGGGCGAGTGCGCCTGGCGAGCGGGCGGGATGGTTGCGCGCCACGCGGGATCGGGCCTTGATCCTGCTCGGTTTCTGGCGCGCCTTTCGCAGCGACGAGTTGAGCCGCCTGTGCATACAGGACATTGAGGCGGTGCCCGGCGAGGGGATGACGCTCTACCTGCCCCGCACCAAGACCGATCGGCACGCGCAGGGCACCACCTTCAAGGTTGCGGCGCTGTCGCGCCTGTGCCCGGTCGCGGCCTACGTCGCTTGGATCGACGCGGCGGGCCTGACCGATGGACCGGTCTTCCGGCGCATCGGCCCGGACGGGCACCTGGGTACGACCGGCTTCCACCCGAACAGTCTGGTGCCCGTGCTGCGCAAACGTTTCACCGATGCGGGCGTAGCCGAACCCGATCGTTACAGCGGCCACTCCCTGCGCCGCGGCTTCGCGACCTGGGCCAACGCCCACCAGTGGGACGTCAAGGACCTGATGGAGTACGTGGGCTGGAAGGACCCCGCCTCGGCCATGCGCTACATCGAGCGCGCCGACGCCTTCGGCCGTCACCGCATCGAGTTGGGCCTGGCAGGGGAGGGGCCAGCGACCATGCTGGTGGCGGAGCGGGAGACGACCTGACGCCAGCGCGCGACCAGTCCCCGACGCGCTTGAAGGGTCGGTGATTGGCATCCAGTTCATGGGTCGGGATCCGCGACGTGGCGAGCGACCCACCCCGGCAGCCCGGTGAGCGATGCCGGACCTGTTCCTGTCCTTGTCCCCCACGCGGAGCCGGCGATGCTGGACGATCGAAGCGTTGAATGTCCCTACTGTGGTGAGGAGTTCGCGACCCTGGTGGACTGCTCCGCCGGCAGCCAGCGCTACATCGAGGACTGCCCGGTCTGCTGCCGCCCGATCGAATTCCAGGCCGAGGTGGACGGTGCGGGCGACCTGACCCGCCTGACGACCCACCGCGACGATGACTGACCAGCAGCACAAGAGCTACGCACCTCCAACTCGCACCAGGAGTTAAGCCTGTTGCTGGCGTTGGCAAGTCGGCCGTCCTGCAGGACGGCGTGGGCCTGTTGGGGCGGCATGGCGATCGGTGCCGTACGGGGCACCGAGAGGCCGATCCGCGGCGATCGGGTGTCGGGGACGCAGCCTGCCGGACTACCGACAATCGAGCACCATCGGTCTTCTGAGACTAAATCTTGACATTTCTCAATACTAGGTCTATATGTCCTCAGGACATATAGACCTAGTATAATAAATCTATTCAAGTGGAGCTTCGCACCGCCATCGCCCTGGAAATCGGCCGTCTTCACCAGCCGGTCGTGACCGACTACCATCTGGGTAGCCTGGTGTTTCGCCTCTACCAGGCGAAGACCTACCGCGGCGAGCCCCTGGACCGACTTCAGAAGGATGTCCCGGAACGCGCCGACTACACCCGATTGCTCGGTGGCCTGGTGACGGACGGCATCCTCCAGCGCACCAAGGATGTCCCCAACAAGGACGTCTTTGTCGTGCTGGGTCAGGACCAGGCGGCGGCGGAGGACATCATCTGCTGTGTCGACCCCTTCTGTTACCTTTCGCACTTGACCGCCATGGAGTACCACGGTCTCACCGACCGTCTGCCCAAGCTGCTGTTCGTGACCTCCTTGCCCCAGTCCCAATGGGGCCGGCTAGCCACCGAGAGGATGCAGAAGGACCTCGGGGCCGAGGGCCTCGCGGCCTATCTCCAGGCGGGACTCCCGCCGCTGCGCCGCCTGCGGCTCGACAAGATTCAACGCAAGATTCTGAGCGTCCACACGAGCTCGCACTGCGACCCCGGGGCCTACGTGACCGTGCAGGGCAAGCCGCGCCGCGTCGCCACCATCGGGCGGACCTTTCTCGACATGCTCCGCGAACCCGATCTGTGCGGCGGCATCTACCATGTGCTAGACCTCTTTGCCGAACAGGCGCCGCGCTATCTGCGCCTCATCGTCGACGAGATCGACCGCCACGGGACCAACATCGACAAGGTGCGGGCGGGCTACGTCCTCGCCGAGCGTCTCAATCTGACCCATCCGACCTTCGAGGTCTGGCGGACCTTCGCCCAACGGGGCGGTTCCCGCAAGCTCTACGCCCAGGCCGGCTACAGCCCGCGGTTCTCCGAGACCTGGTGTCTGTCCATCAACATCGACGAGGCCGAGGAGGCGTGAGTGGAGCAGATCGCGACCCGGGAGTGGGTCGAGCAGAACCCGGACTACCGTCCCTTCCGCCAGGCCGTGCACATTATCCTCACGGCCGTTTCGGGAGCGCCCGATCTCCAGACGGCCATGGTCATGAAGGGCGGGTCACAGGCCGTTAGTGGGTCCGGGCGGGCCTTTTGAGGCCCTGGGCGGGATAAGCCGGGCTTATCACGGGTAGGGGGCGGCCGGCGCCGCCGTGGCGCCGGTGCCTGGTTAGTATGTAATTACGCGGTATGTACCACGGTACGCTATTCACGGCGACCCCCGGGGGCGAGGCGCCACCGGCGCGACCAGCACCCGCTATCCGCACCACGGGTCTGATCAGGATACGTGCAAAATTTAGTAACTTCGGTGTGCCGGGGGTGGCATCGCAGCGGGTACGGAAAACACCCCCGAAAGCGGCATCCACCAAACTAATAAAATCAGATAGTTAAAAATATCGGCAAGAGAGTACAAAAACCAAGTGTTTTCTGGTATAGGCTGGAGGGCATGATGAAGCAAGTGGCGATCTACGCGCGGGTCTCGACGGGCGAGCAGACGCCGGACAATCAGCTGCGGGAACTGCGCGCGGTGGCCGCGCGCATGGGTTGGCAGGTCGTCGAGGAGTTCGTCGACCACGGCGTCAGCGGGGCGAAGGGCCGCGATCGGCGCCCGGCCTATGACCGGCTCTACCGCGCCATCCTGCGGCGCGAGCTTGACCTGTTAATGGCCTAGTTCTACTTTGTCACCTTGTCCAACGCTTTGATTATATTAATATTATCGACGGGGAAAATATCCCCTATTCAAAATAGAATCTGGCGCTCGACTCGCTGCATTAATTGCAAATATATGATTTATAACGCCTTATGCTGGATTGGTCGAAATATCCGTATCCTTGCACTCAGCGCCACCGAATTAAGGTGACAAAGTAGAACTAGTCAGTCGACCAGCTCGGGCGATCCCTGCAACAACTCATGGCGCTGCTGTCGGACCTTCAGGCCAAGGGCGTTGATCTGTATTTGCACCAGCAAGGGATCGACACCACGACCCCTGCGGTACCGCCATGTTCCAGATGTGTGGGGTGTTCGCGCAGTTCGAGCGCGCCATGATCCAGGAGCGGGTGAAGGCGGGCTTGGAGCGGGCCCGGGCACAAGGTAAACGGCTGGGCCGGCCGCGCACGCCTGACCGCGTGGAGCAAGCGATCCGGGTGGCCCGCCAACAGGGCAAAGGAATCAAGAAGATCGCCACCGAACTCGGGGTGGGTGTCAGCACCGTCCAACGGGTGGTTCACGAATCAGTGACCTGAACTCGGCCGCCGGCTCGATTCGCAGTACCAGCCTCGGCGGCGACGCTTGCCAATCGGTACATATCTTTTCTTTCAGTGGTTTGCGCTAACGGCCTGGCAAACTCAAGGCGAGATTACTAATCTTTGCACGTATCCTGATCAGACCCGTAGAGGGTCAGCGCGCGGCCCCCGACCG
The DNA here is from genome assembly GCF_002813775.1 of Candidatus Thiodictyon syntrophicum. Lineage (NCBI taxonomy): Bacteria > Pseudomonadati > Pseudomonadota > Gammaproteobacteria > Chromatiales > Chromatiaceae > Thiodictyon > Candidatus Thiodictyon syntrophicum. The sequence goes on along the minus strand of NZ_CP020371.1, from coordinate 143,813 downwards.
GCAGCGAGGCGCGCAAGAGATGCAACGACTGGTCGGCCTTCAGGTCCAACCAATCGACCACGATCACCGGCTCGCGGATACGCCTGAGGCAGATCCGGCACAGTGCGCCATAGACCGTGCGCGCCTCGCCCTGCAGCCGGGTGTTGCCGAGCAGGCGATCGGCGCGCTTGATCTTGTGGTGCAGCCGCGCCGACCCGGCGCAGCGCCGCCCGATGTCCGTGAGGGTCAGCTGCGGACCGGAGACGCTCGCGGCCACCGCCTCCAGCAAGGTCGCCAGGCGGCGGCGGTGGATATGCGCCAGCAGCGGGGCCAGGCAGTGATGTAAGATGTTCAGCGCATGCACGGGGCGGTCTCCAGCAGGTTTGGTCGCCCGCCGGAGATGATGACACCTCGTGCGTGCCCCAAGCCACCGTATAAAAACCTGGCTAAGCCGTTGTCTTACATTGGGAAGTTCTGGAAATACTCCGGTCTGTCCCTGATTACGCCTAATTACGCTCTGATTACTCCACTCACCAAGCGGTCATCGCACCTGACGCCAACCGGAAAGCGCTGGAACGTGCGGCAACGGACGACACCGGCGATGCACACGGATAACTTGACAGGTGATGGGCGCTGCGAAAATGCTGCCCGCCCGATCATCTAGGTACATCCCATGGAACCACGCCCACCGTTTCATCCCTGCACTATCCCAACGCCTGAGCAACTCCGGGAGGTGCTCGAATATTCTTTTCAGGCGCGCAACTTCATTGCGGTGAAGGCAGCCAAGGCTATGCCGCAGCAATGGAAGCGCCCGCCCATGGCAGAGTCTGATTTCTATGCCGCCCTGCTCTCCAGCACGAACGATGACGACCTGCTGCACCGGTTTGCACAGGTTTTCGAGAAGCGCGGTCAGCGACGGGCAAGTAAGCCGCCGTCCCTGCTCCTCCCGTGGTGGCAGTTTTTTCGCGAGGGCGCTCGCCGCTTGCGACGTGAGTTGTCTGATGGGACCCTTGACCAGCTCCGGCACCCCCCAGAGCCTGCAGGTAGCGCGCGCGAAATCGTACAAAACGCGGTGGATTGGGTGCGTGACCAGGCCGTTGGCATCCCGGCGATGGATACCCCGGCATTCCGTTGCGTCCATACCTGGCTTGTGGATCGCGTCGCCACGCTCTGGCCTCAGACTGCCGCAGGCGAAGCACCTGACGACGACACTGCACCACTGGCGCAGGAGGACGCGACACCGGCCCCCGCCGTCAGCGACACGCTCCTGCCCGCCACTGCGGGCACGAACCCCGAGCCTTCACCCGCCCCCGCATTGGGCGACGGCGACCCCGACCAGACCAGCTTCGCCGACGACGCCGCTGCGCAGTTGGCGGCAACCCATGCCGCAATAGCCGCCTGGCAGGCGATGCCGACCGAGCGGAGCCGGATCAATGCGGCCATCGCCGCCCTGCGGTCTTTGGCTGGAGTGCTGGACCGCGCCCAGGCACAACGCCTGCTCGAGGCACTGGTCAGCATTGTGCGGGAGCGTTTGTGCGATACCACAGACGTTGCAGCCGCGCAGGCGCTGGAGCAACTCACCAGCTGGGCACAGGCCTGGCCCACAAGGGTCGAAGCTGAACCGCTCCTGCCCGCAGCAGCCTCGCTGGGGAAACTGGCGGGGCTGCGCGAAACCGCGGCAGGCATCCAAATTGCCTTGGCTGGCGTCCAGCCAGCCATGGCGCGCGCCATGCAGGCGCAGGACTGGAACGGGATCGGCGCCCTGTCCGAGGAGGCGAAAGATCACGAAAATGGCCTTGCGCGGGTCCGCATGAACATCGCCCACTGGTTGATCGAGGCAGCGGCGACAGTCGCCCCAGCGCCCGCACCGGTAGAGCGCGATGGGCATGATGCGGCCTGGACGCCAACATCAGTGCCCGATGAACCCTCAATCCCGCTTACGCCGGAACCCATCCAGCAACCGCAACGGGTTGCGCTTCCCATGTCGGTGACGCAACCCTGTGGCCCGAGCGCGGCACAACCCGCGGCAGTGGACACCATCGCCAGCCCGCCGCCAGCAACTGCGGTCGTCATCCCGCCCGCACCTGGGCCGGTGCTGAGCGCTGCCCCGATCACCACCCCACCACCGGTGACGGAACCCCCCGCCCACCCGGCAATGGTGGATGTGCCGCCACACGCACCACCAGCCCCGTTGCACAAACCCCCACCTGAGCCGGCGTCGACGCATCATCCGGCAACCGGGACGGCGCCGACGGGACGCCTGGCCACAACGGGTAATGCTCCCCAACGCCTGGAGTCCCCGGTCGCGTCCTGGCCCGCGCAGACCAGCCTGCATAACCTGCTGGCCGCGGCGCACCCGACGAGCGGGCACCTGACCGACGACGCCGCTAACGCTGCCGTCTGGGTCCTGGTGCGCGACGGGCAACCGGCGCTGGCCTACCATCTCGCGAACTCCCTTGAAACCCGCGGCGCACTCGCCGCGGGTATCTTCACCGCTCGCAGCCTCTCGACGCTGGTGCTTGCGCCGCTGGTCAATGCGGGAACCGATGCAGTGGTGGAGCCGCTGCGCGAGGGCTTGTCCGACTTGCTGCTGGCCGATCTCGACCGGCGGGAGGTCCGGCAACGCCGGGCCAATGGCCTTCTGGTGCTGGCCATGACCCTGCGTCCGGCCCTGATCGCCCCGTATCACACCTCCGCCCGCAGCATCCTGGAGAGTCAATACCAGCAGATCGAACGTGAGGTACTGCGCGCTGTCGCAATGGCGGTCATCGACGCGGGTCGCTTGCGCGCCACGCTCTCGGAGGCCGCTTTCAAAGGTGAGAGCAGTGCTGCGGCGCGCGCCCGCGAGCGCAGTCAGCTGCGGGAGCAGACCGAGGCATTCCTGCGCGAGGCGCAGCATAAGACCATCAAGTACGCGGCGGCGACGCGCGTCTGGAAGCACTGGCTCGAAACCGGTGATCTGGCTGAATTGCTTCATCTGGTGATTGCCGACGACGTCTCGCAACTGGACTTGGTCCGATCTCTGGCTGCGGACTGGCGTGATCGTGCCAAGGTCCTCGCTCGGGTCCGCGTAACGGACGACGAGTGCCGCAAGGGTGGCGCAAAAATGCGCCCGATCGAAGGGGCCGCGAGAGAGGACCTTGTGCAGGCGGCACTTGAGGCAGTCGGGTACGTGGAGACTTGGTGCCGCCTCAATGAGCACGAGGGTGACAACGGCGATGGTAGCGGGCCAACGGGGCTCAGTGAATGGGTCAGCCGCACCCGCAGCCTGATCGGCAAGGCCATCGATGAATTGCGCCCGCTCATCGGAAGCGACCTGTTAGACCAGGCGGCGCTCGCGAGTGTTGTTGCCGCACTGATTGACCTGAATGACCTGATCGACCCTGAATTGAAGCCCCTCCCCCGACTGCCGTGGCAACAGATGCTGGGCCAGGCATTGGTGCCAATCCCCGGATTGGTTCTGAACGCCTGCTGGGAACCGGACGAGGGGCCGGGCAGCGGAATTTATGAGTCGCTGCTGATCGCCCAAGGTATGCAGCCCAACAGCTTGGCGGCGGCCTTTGACCGTGCGGACGCCGACTGTCTGCATGAAACCACTGCACGGGTCATTGCGCTCGGGCACCACGTCGGCGAGCCATTGATCGAGGACTGGTCACGACGGCGCGAGCACGGCATCGAGCGCTGCAAGCGGCGCCTGCACGACGGGCTGCGTGAGGCCGAGCGCAGCATTGCCCACGCGCTCGATTTCGGTTTTCTGGACGAGACCACGCGCAGCACCCTGGCCGAGCAACTGGAAGCCCTGGCGGCGCGGACCGACACGGACTTCGGAATTGCCTTGGGCGAACTCGTTCAAATCGAGGCAACGCTGGCGGAACATAAGCGCCACCGCGTCGATGCGGAACGTGAGCGTCTGGCCGCCCACGACGATCTGCGGCGCAATCCAGTACTGCGCGAGCGCGTGCATGCACTGCTGGACAAGGGCGACATCGTCACCGCGACCGAATACGTCACGCATGCGGAGAATGGTACGGAGCCGCCCCACGACCACCGTGAGCCACAGCATCAGCGCGCATTTTTCCCTGGTTTTGTCGCCGCGGCGGCGGCCAGCTTCGGGGAGCAGCGGACCCGCGAGATCATTGATCGGTGCGCGCCGGAGACCTGGCCCGCCGAACTCGCCCCCCGTCCGGCCCGGTTCGAGGAAGCGCTGGCATTGCTGCGCGCCTGGGGGCAAGCGGTGCGCTACGCCGAGGCGGGTCAGGATGTCGCGGCGATGACGAACCTGTTCAGACTGCTCGGCTTCGAGGCGGTCAAGGCCATTTCCCTGCCCGCGCGCCGCGCGTCCAGTCGCGATGTGCAGATCGAGACCCAGCGCATTCAGGACCGCGATCTCTGCCCAATCCCCGCATTCGGCTCCCGTGCCCATGGCCGCTATCGGTTGGTCTGTACCAAGCCAGGGGCGTCCTGGGCCGAGGAGATCGCGGGCGCCATCAGCGGTGGTCGCGACCCCGTGTTGCCGGGGGTGCCGGTGCTGGTCTTCTATCCGGGGCGACTCAGTGTGGCCGAGCGTCGCACGCTGGCGCGCCGGAGCCGGGAGAAGGGGCAGACCTTCCTGCTACTCGATGAATGGCTGGTGCTGTATCTGGCTGGCTGCGCCCCGGCGGAGCGGCTAAAGGCATTCTTCGAATGCACGTTGCCGTTCACTGCCGTCGACCCCTATAGCTCCACCGGCGGCGATGTGCCGGATGAACTGTTCATGGGCCGGCGGGAGGCCATCGCCCGCATCGTCGACCGACAGGGCACTAACCTGGTCTATGGCGGTCGCCAGTTAGGCAAGACCGCACTGCTGAAAGAGGTCCAGCGACGCCATCACAGCCCTGACTCGGGCTTTCATGTGGTCTGGATCGATCTGAACGAAAAGGAAATCGGTCGCGGGCGCCCGCCCGCGGAGGTCTGGCTGGTCATTGCCAGCAATCTCGACAAGCAGATCGTCAAGGACCAGGTCCAGCGGGCCGACACCATCCAGCGCCAGATCGAGGACTGGCTGAACGCGGACGAACGCCGCCGCTTGTTGCTGCTATTGGATGAGTCCGACAACTTTTTTGCCCAGGATGCCGAAGATGGCTATCCCGTGCTGCGCGCGCTGAAGGGTGTAATGGATCGCACCGCGCGGCGCTTCAAGGTGGTGATGGCCGGGCTGCACAATGTCCAGCGCGCGAGCCGTGACCCAAATACCCCGGTCGCCCACCTTGCGCAGCCCCTGTGCGTGGGACCGCTGATTGAAAATGGCGAGGCGCGGGAGGCGTTCCGACTGGTGACCATGCCGCTGCGGGCGCTCGGCTACACGATCGATGACGATGTGGTCAACCGCATCCTGGCCTACGCCAACTATGCGCCAAACCTGATCCAGGATTTCTGCAGCAAGCTCCTTCAGTACCTCAACGACGCCAATCAGGCCAACTTCGACCCGGAACAGACGCCGCCGTATCAGATCAGCTCCGGGCACGTCGAGACCGCCTATCAACGGCGCGATCTGCGTACCTTCATCCGCGACCGGTTTCAGATCACCCTGGCACTGGACCCGCGCTATCGGCTGATCGCGCTGGCCATCGCCCGGGAGACGCTGCAGCGCCGGGACGAGGCTGTCAGCAGCGCCAGCGGCTTCCCTGTCGTGTGGATTCGCGATCAGGCCCTGGGCCGGTGGGAGCGCGGCTTTCCGGACCGCACCGCGGAGGCCTTCCGGGTGCTGCTCGATGAGATGGTGGGGCTCGGTATCCTGCGTTGCACGGAGGGCAACTACGCCCTGCGCTCGCCGAATCTGGTCAACCTCCTCGGTGCCCGTGGCAGCATCGAACAGGACCTGCAGGATGCCGCGGCGGAAGAACCGCCACCGCCCTATACCGCCGCGGTGCATCGACGCCCGCGGGGGAGCGAGCCCTGGATGCGCAGTCCGCTGACCGCGGAACAGGAGCATCGGCTGCTGCAGCCGAGCACCGGAATCAGCCTCGTTTTCGGTTTGGTGCTGGCGGGGATCGAAGAAGTCGCACCGGCCTTGCAGGAGGCCGCCGCAACCCTGCCGGGCATCGAGGTCCAGTGGCAGTCACTGGAGCCCGCCAGTCACCTGCCCGCTGCGCTGCGCCAGGCCCTCGACCGGCAAGGGGAAAATACCCATCTGATCTATCTGGTCACGAACGCCGCCGACTGGTCGACGGCAACCGTGGCCGAGGTCCAGCGCGTCCTGACCAACCGGCGAAGCAAGTCCCGCACCGTGCGCGTTGTCTTCATCGGCGATGCGCGGCGCGCCTGGTGCTGGCATCAGGCGGCACCGGTCGCGGGGCGGATACTACCAGAACTGATTTCACTCAAGCCCTGGGCCAGCGAAACCCTGAAGGTCTGGCTGCGGGACAACCGCCTTGGCAGCATCGAGCCGGCGCGTCTGGAGAGACTTACCGCTGCCACCGGACTCTGGCACGGACCACTGCAGGCAGCCCTTGCCCCACTGGTCGAGACCCCGGAGCGCTGGCGCGAGACCATCGACTTGCTCGCACCGGATGTTGCGGCGGATGCGTTGCGCGAGGAGTTTGACACACTGGCCGAGGTGCTCGACATCTTGCGGACCATGGCCATTTGGAGAGGGGAACCTCTGAGCGCCGAGGAACTGTCCCTGCTGGATGCCGAGCCGGATCAACTGGAGGTAGTCCTTGCGTGGGGGGAGACAACTGGCGTGATCCGCGCCGAGCCGCAGGGCGCGCGCCGGCTTGATCCATACCTTGCCGAGCTGCTCCCGTCGTGACCATGGACGCGCCCTGGGCCGCCTGGTGGGCGGCCCCTGGCCCGGTCGCCTTCCTCGACGAAACGCTGGACGCCCTGCGTCGGGGGCGCTCAGTCGTTTTGGGTCTGCCCCTGGGGGCCCCGCCCGGCCTCGCGCAGGCACTTGAGGCAGAGGTGTCCCGTGACAGCCTCTGGTGCTGGACTGCCATCGCGCCAACCGGCCCGGCAACACCCATGTCAACCGTCGTGCAGGCCCTGTGGGGTAGTACCGCCGCCCCCGAGACGCTGTTGGGGCTGGTGCAGGCGGCGCGTTTACGCAATCGCGTCCTGTGGATTGGTCCACTCACAACGGAGCCATGGCCCCCCTGGCGCGACTGGTTGTTGGCCTTTGCACGCGCCGCCGCGACCTTGCCCGCGGCGGACCGCCCGGTGCTCTGCACCGAAACCCGCGGCCTCCCGCGTACCGACTGGCCGCGTGTGGACCCATCCCTCGCGGTGTTGCAATGGCGCGGCCGGCTGGATGGATTGGACATGCAATTGTGGGCCGCCACCCTGCTTCGGGGTATTGAGCTGCCACCGTTCACCGGCCGGTTGCGGCGCGAACTGATCGCCACCCTGGCCGGCGCCGATCCACTGTTGGCCGTGCATCTGCGCGACGAGACGATCCCCGGCCTGTGTCGGCCGCAGTCAACGCTCATCGGGTTCGCCGCGGCGCGTGGCTGGCATGAGGCGCCCCCGCATACCTGGGAGGCCGGCGTTCTCGAACAACTTACGGGCGAACAGACGCTGCACCTCGCAGCCCTGGCGCTCGACCCCGCCGCCAGCGCAAGCGCGATTGCCGAGCACCTTTGGCGCGCCGAGGTGCGGGTCTTGTTCCCACTGATAGAAACCCTGCGGCGGCGGCTGATCGAGCGCCATCGTGCACAACTGCGGGTGCCTGTGCAGGTCGAGGGCCGGGCGCCGATCATACACATTGAAGACTTAGAGCTCGGACACCTGCATTGGCAACTGCGGGGCCGGCTGGGGGCCCAGCGCGCCGAACTGCTCGCGGCGCTGCATCGCGCGCGCAACGCGCTGGCCCACCTGGAGCCATTATCCGCTGAGGATTTGCTCGGCCTGCTGCGGCTGCTCGACAAGACCGATCTCTGGCAACCGGCTGGCGGCGACGCTCACCGCTGACAGCTGGGGCTGCCACGCGGCTGAGCTGCTGACGGACTTTGACAATTTTCGGAACAGTTATGGAAAGCTTTCGATAACCGTTCCGAAGATTGTCAAAGCCCAACCTTCAAACGCCCAATGTCGCCCACCCTGACCCTGAATGCCCTGGTCGCATCCACCGCGCCCGCGCCTGTGCGTTCGCGGGATCTGGCCGCGGAGTACCCCGCCTGCTTCGACTGGGTAAACCCGCGTCCGCTCAAGCGGCACATCCACAAGGACCTGGCCAGGATCGACCAGCAGGGCGGCGCGCTCCCGGACGCCGCCAACGGCGCGCAACGCCAGGCGGCGGCTTTCCAGGTCCAGCGCCAGGTCAAGTCGGCGCTGGCCGACGACTGCACCCGCCCGGCCTACCTGGCGGCCCTGCGGCCCGGTGCCGCCCGCATTGACCTGCACGGCCAGCCGGCCGGTGTGGTCACGCAACGGGAAGCCGGTTACGCCCAAGCGCTGTTGCGCGGGGAGGTCCCGCCGCCGCGCCCACCGCAGACTGCCGCCCTTGCGCCCGACCTGCCCCAGGACGCCCCTTTGCACGCGGAGAACATCGTGTCCGGCCACCTCGAACTCACCGTGAAGTTTTCCGAGCTACCGACGCCCGTCCAAGTAAAGGCCGGGCTGAAGATCGGCATCCAGACTGACCGCGCCCTGGTGGTGGCGATCCTGCCGCCGAAAGCCTGGAAGAAGCTCGCCCAAGCCGCCGACGCCTGGCCGCACTGGGTGGCGGCCCTGAGTGGCCGACTCGGCGCTCAGGCCGGCGCGGCGGCTGGCCCGGTTATCGTGCTCGAACAGCCCGCCTTGCAGGTCTTCGAGAAGAAGGCCAAGCCCGCGGCGGACGCGACCTGACGCCGGGCGGACGTTGTCAGGTTGAGGTCTGAGATGTCCGGTCGGACCCGCCAGGTAACTGAAAACTCGACCCTAACCTGACGCATTTTCGGCCGCGAGCCTGACATCAGGCTGGGGTATGCCCCAGCGCAACGACAGGCCGGGCTTTCAGCGCAAAGCCAACTTGGCCCTTGGTAACGAATTGGTAACCAGTAGTGCAGGTTCCGAGAGCTCCGGTCCAAGAGCCGGCCGCCGGCATGCCGAGGTTGTTCCGGTTATTCTTGAGCCGTTATTCGGGCGTGTCCGTCACCCCGCGGCCGATCGGTCGGAAGCGGCTCGTCGGCGCCGGTCCTCGGATTTCCTATGATTTTATGATGACAATTTGACTTACGAATTCCTTATTCTGTATTTGGCGGTAATGAAGAGCGGGGAGGAAACACCCCAGGCGCTACGGCAGTCCCTGCTGCGGTGACGCGGCACAACCATGGGTAGGATAATGCCAAGTATAATCAGTATTTTATTAGCATCTGCGTTCTGCCTGGGGCTGACGCAGTCAGTCGCCTGGGCTGGGCCTTTTGTCAACGGTGCCTTTGCGAACTTCGATGGCTGGACGGGCGCGGTACGCGACAGCGTGACTTTGGGCCGGAGTCTGGTCGATCCGCCGACCGAGCCCCAGTTTAAGCTGATGGGCGGCGGCTTCGCCCGGCTCGCGAACGACGCCGACTACTACCAGGTCTCGCTGTTCCAGTCCTTCGATCTCGACCCCAGTGCCCAAACACTCAGCTTCGACTACCAGTGGGCGCTGACCGCCGGCGACCCGCAAAACCCCGACTTCGTGCAGGCAGTGCTGTGGCTCTCGGACTTCAGCGACCACATTGACCTGTTTCCATCCAGCGTTGATACCAGCGGCGCCAGTGGCACGGGCGCCGCCATTACCGGGATCGACGCCTTCGCCGGTCAGTCCGTCGTGCTCGAGTTCCTGTTGGAGGATGGCGACTTCAACGAGCACGACTGGTTTGCCATCGGCAATGTCGCGATTGCCGGAGCCTCGGTGCCGCTGCCGCCAACCCTGTTGATGCTGCTGCCGGGCCTCGGCCTGCTCGCCCGCCGCGCCGACTGGTATCGCACCGGTCGCCCTCTCGCGACCCTGTAACTCAAGGACGCCATCATGCCCCGTACCGCTGCCCGCTACCCTTCGACGCAACGTCCTGGTCCCCGCGGGTGGTTCGCGGCGCTGGGCCTGGTATTCGGTCTGCTGACCCTGGCAACACCTGCCGCGGCCGAGTTCCTGCCGGTCACCGACCCGGCGTTTAAGATCACCCAGGCGCGGCCCATCCTGGACAGCCGCACCCAGACCTTTCTGCTCGATGTCTCGGTGTCCAACACCGGGCGCACCGCGTTGCCCGGTCAGTACCGGCTGGTGGTCGCGAGCGCGAACAAGACCGCGCTGGAACCGATGGGTGCCACCGCCGCCAACGAGCCCTTCTACGGCCTGCTGACCGGCCAGGGCGCGGCCTTCGCCGCTGGTGCCACGCACAAGCGCCAGCTCAAATTCAGCGGCGGGCGTGGGCAACTGGTGGCGACGCTGCGGTTGGAGCGGGAGATTCCGGCGCCGCCGCCAAACCAGCCGCCGCGGGCCGACGCCGGGGCTGCGATCGCAGCCGTCGTCCCCTGGGACAGCAGCACTGTCGCGGTGACCCTGGACGGCAGTGGGTCGACGGACCCGGATGGCGCAGTCGTCGCCTGGCGCTGGACCGGCGCGCCGGACCCCGGCGACGTCGTGAATCCGACCCTGCCCCTCGCGCCGGGCAGCCATACCTTCACGCTCGTCGTCACCGACAACCAAGGCCAGGACAGCGCCCCGGCGACCGTGCAGATCACCGTGACCCAGGCCCCGCCGCCGAGTCCGCCGGCCCTGACCATCGTGCCGAACCACAACATCGCGGAGGGCGGGACGCTGGAGATTCCGGTCAGCGCCGATGACCCGGACGGCGGCGTCGTGACCCTCACCGCGGCTCCGCCGTTGACCAATGCCCGCTTCGACGCGACCCCGGGTCCGGTCGCGACCGGCCGCCTGAGCTTCAGCCCGGACTACACCCAGCAGGGCACCCATTACCTGACGTTCACCGCCCGCGACCCGGAGGGCTACACCCGCACTGCCGCGGTGCGGGTAGAGGTCAGCGACACCAACCGGGCGCCGGTGCTGGACCTGCCCGCGACGGCGACGGTTGCCGAGGGTGGCGTATTGAACGTGCCGATCAGCGCCAGTGACCTCGATGGCGATGCGGTGCGCATCACCGCCGACGCGTTGCCGGTCAACGCCGTGTTCGCCGCGGCGGCGGGGGTGCTGACCTTCGCCCCGGACTATGATCAGGCCGGGGAGTACCGGATCGACCTCACCGCCACCGACGGCAAGGTGACCACCGGACCCGCGACCCTGACAATCACCGTCACCGATACCCAGCCCGGCACCGGCCAGGCCCGCGAATTGGTCCTGCAGGTGGCGCCGGTGGGATCGCCCACGTTCCAGGCCACCCAGCGGGTGCTCGGGACCGTGAACGCCCCCGGCGGCCTGCCGCCGCTGCCGTCGCCGGGGGCCGGCGTCATCACCGGCCTGGTGCCGACCAGTGCACCCCAGGGCGCGACCCTGGACGTCCAGTTCTCCGGCGCCGCGGACGGCCGCTACGCGACCGCCTTCGTCGCCGGCGAGAGCCGGCTGGAGGCCGGCGCCGGCATCACCGTGGAATCCCTGACGGTGCTGGCGTCGAACCTGGCGGTCGCCCGCATCCGGATCGACCCGGCTGCCAACCCCGGACCACGTGCGCCGCGCATCGTCACCGGTGGCGCGGTCGCGGTGTCGGTGAACGCCTTCACGGTGGAGCCCGGCAGCACGACCATCACCGGCCTGATCCGCGACCCCGATAGCGGCGCGCCGGTCACTGCCGGTACCGTGGCCCTGTCCGGGACGAACTTCCAGGTCGCCCTGGGCGCCGACGGGCGGTTCACGCTGACCGGCATGCCGCCCGGCACCTACCAGCTCATCGTCAACGCCCCGAACCGGCGGTTCCTGAGCCAGACCGTGGAGACCCGGATCGGCCTGCCGGTGGCCGTCGGTGCCCTGGACGCCGCGGCCACCGTGTTCGACCCGACCTCGGCGCCGTCCATTAGCACCCTCAGCATCCTCGGGCGCGGGCTCGGCGACCCGGCGACGGTCCTCGACCCGGCCCGGCTGCGTGGCCTGATCACCGAGGCCCTGCTGCTGGTCGGCGGCGACGAGGCCGGCGTGCACGACGCCTACGGCAACCAGTTGAACCCCGCACTCACCGGCGATGGCCTGGTGTCCGTCACCGACACCGGGATCACCGCACTGACCGATGCGCTCAGCCGCGGCGAGGGCCTGTCCCTGCAGGCGCTGCTATACGGCCTGTCCGCCGGCTTCCGCTGGACCGGCAGCGGGTCGCCGGACCTCGGCGAATGGCTCGCCGGCCTGCAGGCGGAGATCGACGCCGCCTGGCAGGATCCGACCGCGCCCGGCAATGCCCTGGCGGTGCTGGTCTTCAACAGCGGGCGCACGCTGCTGCCGCAGGCCCCGGTGTTGTCGCCCTACACCCGGCTGAACGCGTTGCAGTCGCACCTGCTGCTGAACAGCCTGTTCACCTATGTCCACCTGCGCAAGAACGGTCTGCTCGGCCGCTTGGCCGGGACCATGCTCGCGGCGCAGACCACCCGCTACGATCCGACCATTGCGACGGACGCGCCTGTGCTCGAGCAGATTCTGCTCGCGCAGGTGCTGCCCGCGTCACCGCCGTTCCCGTCCGCCAATCGGCCCTTCACCCGCTTCTGGCGCAACTTCTTCACCTCCAAGGACGGCGTGATCCAGGGCCAGATTCAGGTCGGCATGGCCGAGGCGGCGGTGTCGGTGATGCTGGGCGGCATGCTGATGTCCAGCGGCTCGCTGCTCGGCACGCTGGCCGCGCCGATATTCCTGGCCGGCCCGGCCATCGACGAGATGCATGCGGCGATGATCAACGCCAATGTCGCGCTCCATGTCCCGGCTGCACCGCTGCTGACCGGGCTCGACCTGGAGACCCAGGAGGACGGCACCGCGCTGGTCAAGGCCGCCTTCCGGCGCAGCACCGGCGACGACCCCGCCCGGCCCGGTCGGGCCTTCGTCTACGATCTCTATCGGTTCCAGGGTGACCAGGTGCCGGAACTGGCGGCCCGCGGTCGCTTCGACGGCGGCGACGATCTGCTGCTGGTGGACCCGGACCCGCCGGACGGCACCAGCTTCTATTCCCTGCGGGCGACTCGCTACCAAGGCGTCGACCCGGACGTCGGCGGACCGGGCGGGGACTGGTGGCCAGCCAGCTTCGCCGGCGCCAAGTCCGTATTCGCCTTCGGGGCGCGTCGCCTGATGAGCGACTTCTCGGCGCCGCGGTCCCTCTACGTGGGGCCACTGGACTTCTCGGTGACCCTGGACGGCATCGAGGTGGACCCGGACCCGGATCGGGACATCGCCTACTACAGCGATGCCGAACTCGGCGCATTCTACCAGTTGATTGCCCCCGGCAGTGGCGTCGGCACCCGCGGGGCGAGCCGCATCCGCTTTGTCGACGCCGGCTTCAAGGCCTCGCTGCGCGACGGGCGCCTGATCGTCCAGGCGGGGCTCGCCATCGACAGCCTCGGCAACCTCTATGCGGCCAACCCGGCCTCGGAGGACGCCTTCGGCGGGCGCCTGTTCCGCTTCGCGCAACCCGACGGGGCGCGGAGCTTCACCGGCAGCATCAACTACTTCAGCCAGATGCTGATGTTCGCGCGGCCGACCCTGTCCGGGCCGATGGTGATCCGGCGCGCCGCCGATCCGGTCGCGGAGGATCTCTACATCGTCGACAACTCGACCATGCAGATCAAACGGGTGCCGGTCAACCAGCCCTGGGACCCGTTCCGGCGGGTCGGCCAGATCTGGGCGACGATCCCGCCCGACGAGCACTCCGCCGGGCGGGCCATCGACATGGCCTTTGACGGCGAGGGCCGTTTGTTCCTGCTGGACGGCTGGCGCGTGCTGCGTTTCACCGACGGCGTGCCGACCCTCGACGCCCTGTTCGAGCCGGAGTAAGCGCGATGATCAGGCGAATCCGTACCCCCCTTCAAGGCGCGCTGCTGGTGCTGCTCGCCCTCTGCGCATCGCTGACGGCCGCCGCGCCGCCGGTCATCGACTACTTCAGCCCGACGGGCGGCCCGGCGGGCACCGAAGTCCGTCTGGTCGGTGCCAACCTGGCACCCGAGACGCTGACAGTCAGGATCGGAGACCTCGCCCTGGAGGTGCAGGGCGGCAGCGAAGAGGAGGTCAGGGTGACCATTCCGGCGGGCGCCACGACCGACCCGCTGCGGGTTCTGACCGCGGACGGTGAAGCGACCACCGCGGAGCCCTTCCTCGTCTCCCCGCTGACCCTGACGCTGACCCCGACGGCGGTCAATCTGCCGCTGGAACGGACCGCGCCGTTCACTGCCCTGGTCGCCGGCGGCCCGTCGGCGCTGGTCTGGAGCGTGGCCGGCGGCGACGGCGGCGACGCGGTGCATGGCACCATCACCCAGGGGACCCCGGCAATCTACCAGGCGCCGGACACCCTGCCGCCGGAGCCGGTGGTGCGGGTCGCGGTGCGGGCGGTGGCCAACCCGGCGGTGCAGGCGATTGCCGAGGTGCGCCTGATCGACCCCGCGGGGGGCGTGCCGGACCTGCCGCTGACCCCGGCGGACCCGGCCCACTTCAGCGTGGAGCCCGAGATCTTCCAGCCCGTCTCCCGCACCCGGCTGATGGTCATGCTGCGCGAGGGGGCAAGCCTCGGCCCGGTGCTCACCGCGTCGGCCGCCGCCAACGCGCGGGTGGTGGGCGGCCTCCCGGCCATCGGCACGGCGTATATCGAGATCCCGGACAGCAACGATCACAGCGCGATCCGGGCCCTCGTGGCGACGCTGGCGGCGCTGCCGGCGGTCGAGGCGGTGGCCCACGATGCGCTGATCAGCGCCACGGCGCTGCCACCGGCCACGCCCGGCACGCTGAAGGTACTGCGTGAGAAACAGGTCTACGACTTCGCAACGGACTTCATTTGGGACTGGACCCTGGCCCCGTCCCGCGGCAACTGGGGGCTGGAATACGCCAACTTCCCGCAGGTCTGGAACCTGAAGGCGCATGTGGGCAAGTTCGACCGCCGCATCGAGGTCGGACTGTCGGATACCCGCACCTTTCGCATCCACCCGGACCTGAGCGGCACGGTGATTTGGGAGGGTGTGACCGACCAGACCGTCACCGAGGGCCACGGCAGCCATGTGGCCGGCACCATCGCCGCCACTTGGGGGGACGGCAAGGGGATCGACGGCGCCTCGCCGTTCGCGGTGATTGCCAGTCAGCCGAGCAACGGTGGCATCGGGATGGGCACCTGGGGGGCGTTCTTCACCAGCCTTGGGGACATGCTCTATGGGCAGATGCGCCGCCTCATCCACGCCCGCCCGGATGTGCGGGTGATCAACAGCAGCCAGGGCTACAACTGGAAGAAGAATGGCCGCAAGAACTGGACCTACGATGGCAACGGGGATGGTAACTACACCGACCCCGGTGACTACTATCTGCCGGCCCTGTTCTCCGGTCAGCCGGACCCCGCCGCCGGTGGTGAGATACGCTTGACCCGCGTGCCCTCGACGCCGGACAACAATCCGGTGATCCGCGCCTTTGTGGAGGCCCAGGGCAAGATCGCCCGGCGCGTGGCTTGGTGGGCGGACCCAACCCGTCATCCGGAGTCCGGCCGCAACGTGATGTTTGTGGTCTCCGCTGGCAATGACCGCTGGGACATCGCCGGCCAGCTCCACTCCGATCCGGCTCAGTTTGATGACCCGAACATTCCGGTCCGGGCCGCGCAATGGAATGTGATCAGCGCCCAGTACAACAGCCCCATGGCCTGGGCGGCCTACAACGGCGCGGGCAACGTCATTGTCGTTGAGGCCCTGGACAAGACCGATAACCGGGCAAACATCATTCGGGCCGAATTTTCCGGCATCGCCAATAACATGGTCGGTGCGCAGTTCTACTTCAGCGCCCCCGGCGTGGATGTGCTGAGCTCGGTGCCCCTGTGGGAGAAGCCGGACGGCACCTTTACCGATGAGGCGGCCACCGGCGCGAGCCGCTTCAGCGGCTATGCCGAGTACAGCGGCACCTCCATGGCCGCACCCCATGTCAGCGGTCTGGTCGCGTGGCTGCTGTCCGTCGACCCGGAACTCACCACCGCCCAGGTGCTGGAGTGTCTGCGCCAAACCAGCCGTGGCGGCGGTGGGGCGGCCCCGGCCATCGATGCCTTTGCTGCCATGGTCTACATCGACAGCATCCGCACCGCGGACCCCGGCAAGCGCAAGTGGGTGCAGAAGGCCCTGGTCAACATCGACGACGGCAGCCTGGACGGCAATGACCGGCTCGTCACCGCGGACGCCCACGGCAGCGGCATCGCGCCCCCCGCGGCGCCGACCTGGCGCATCGACCTGGCGGACTTCCGCCGCTTCCGCGATGCGCTGCTGCAGGTCCAGGCCCGCGGGGCCTTCCTGGACGGCCCGCTGGACAGCCTCAAGCGGGACCTGAACGGCGACCGCCTGATCCAGGCCCCGGCGTTGGAGAATGTCTACCCGCGCGTCGACTTCAACGGCGACGGCGTCGCGACCGCCGACGACCTGGCCGTCATGGCCGACCCGGACCTCTGGAACGACGCGCAGATCGACGACAGCGGCATGAACGCCGCGGCATTGCTCGCGGAGCTGACTGACCTCATCGATTCCGGCGACCTCAAGCTCGATCCCGGTACGCTGTTCGCCGGGGGCGGGATCGACCGCATCCACGTGACCGCAAAGGTCACGCTGGGGGGCGGCGTGACCAGGACCTGGCAGACGGACATCCTGCCCGAACACGTCGCCGGTGCCGCCGGCGATCTGCGCCGGGTGCTGACCGTCCCGTCCGGCAAGCCGGTGCGCATCCTGGCCGCCGGCTACCAGGGCGCGGTGCGGCGCTTCTTCGTGTTGCCGCCGGAGGCCACGACCACGCTCACCGTCGAGGCGGGTTCGGATCGGGAACTGCGGCTCGCGCAGGCCGATGTGCGGGTGTTCCCGGAGCAGATCGTCGGCCGTTACCAGACCAATCTGAACTTTGATCTGCGCTTTCAGATCGAGGGCGCATCGGTGGCGATGGACCCGGAGTTCTACCAGGTCGCCTTCACGGTGCCGCCGAACCTCGGGACCATCAGTGCGGCGTCGGTGAGCGCGGCGAGCAGTTTCAATCTCAGTACCGGCAGCACCCCGGGTCGGTACAGTTTCCAGGCGGTCGTCACCGATGCCGACGGCGAGTCGATCCTGCCGGCGGACCAGCCCGCGCTGACCGGCGCGGTGACCGTGCGCACCGCGGTGATTCGCGCACCGGCTGGGCTCGCGTTGGATAGCGTCGGCAACCTGTACGTCACCGACAGCGACGCCGGCACCCTGACCTTCATCCCGCCCGGCGGGGTCGGGCGCGTGATCCTGAGCGGCCTGGATCAGCCTGGCGACGTGGAGGTGGACAGTCGCGGGCGCTCGTTGCTGGTAGCCCAGGCGGAGGGCAAGGTCGGGCGCTATTACTTCGGCCTGACCGGCACGGTCAGGGACACCGCCGGCGCCCTGCTCACCGGTGCCTTGGTCCATGTGGAGACCCCGGCCGGCACCCTGCCGGGGGACGCGTCGCCCGAGAACGCCTTCCGTACCAACGACAACGGCGAGTTCCATGTGCCGGATCTGCTCGCCCCAGCCATGGGCGGCGGTGCCCCCACCGTGGTCGTGATGGTGAGCAATCGGGGTCAAACCAAGGCCTGGCCGGTGGAGTTGAATCCGGTCGGCCCGACCTTCGTCGAACTGGTCTTTACCGAGTAGTCGCGGGGGATGCCAATGAACGCCGGAGTGCCTGTGATGTCTTGGTCCTGGAGCGCCCCCCGCCGCGCACTGCTGTGCTGGCTGCTGCTGTGGCTGTTGCCACTGGCCCCGGCCCTCGCCGCGGTGCAGGTCGAGGTCGTGGGCCCCGGCGGGCGCGCGACCCAGACCCTGCCCGACGCCGGCGGTGGCTTCGACCTGAACCTGCCGCTGACCCGCAACGCGGTCAACAACGTCCGCGTCAGTGCAGTGGACGCCAACGGCAACCGCGCCGAGCAGTCGGTCGCCATCACCCAGGTCTCCCTGGAGTCGGTGGTAGTGTCGCGCATCACCTCCGAGCGGCTCGCGCCGCGGCAGATCGAGGCCCTGGTCGCCGACGGCGTGATCGCGCTGGACGACCCCGCCAACTACAACGTCTCGGTGTTCGATATCGTGCTCACCATCGGCAACCGGCCAGTGCCGGTGTCGGTCCCGATCGCGAGTCGGATTGCCGTCCCCGAAGAGATCGGCGTCGAGACCTACGCCATCCCAGGCGGGCGCGGCGACGGCGGCGGCAGGCCCAACATCCAGGACACCCAGATTATCGTCTTTCAGCAGTCGGTCACGGTGCCGGGACAACCCGACATCTCGCTGCCCGGCATCATCGTCATCGAGGGGCGGATCAAGTCACTGAAGGAGTTCTTCTCGGTCCGCCTGCTGCTGATGAACACCTCGGGCATCTTCACGCTGAGCGACGTGAGTGCCAGGATCGCCTTTCCGACTGCCGGACTCACCAGCATGTTACCGGCCGATGGGGTCGCCGTATTCGGCGCCATCCTTCCGGGTAACGTCGCGGAGCCGGGACAGTCCGAGCGCGAGTTCGTGGTGCGCGGCGATGAGATCGGCGTGCGCCCGGTGCGGGTCGAGTTCGGCGGCGCGCTCACCGGGCCCGGTATCCCCGAGGATGCGCCGATCCCGTTCAGCGGCAGCGCCGAGACCAGCGTCGAGGTCCGCGGGCCGCCCACCCTCGATGTCCAGGTCGTGCATCCGGATCGGGTCACCGCCGGCGTGCCCTACGATCTGGAAGTCAAGATCACCAACACTGACGATATCCCGGCCCTCTACGCGAGTCTGGACTTGGACATGGGCTTCGACGCCCATCTGTTGCGCTGCATCATCGACACCGGCGGCACGCCCGCCTGCACCGAAATCGAAGGTGCCGATCTGCGTAATCTTGGCCATCTGCTGCCCGGCGAGACCGCCACCGAGGTGTTCCGGGTATTGCCGCTCAAGTCCGGTGAGATCACCACCTGCATGGCCCTGGCGGATCAAAACCTGAGCCTGCGAGTGGTGGTGGGCAGCCTCGGCTGTCTGGTCGGCGAGTTCCCGTCCGACCGCGTGCCGACGGACGGCACCCCGGCGGTGAGCGTATTGCCGGCACCGAACATGACCGGGGTCGGCGTCGAGTCGCCGGTGGTGGCGTTCTTCAGCGAGGCGATGAACGCCGCCTCGCTCAGCACCGGCGAGGCCGGGTCATTCAACGTCTTCGACAGCAGTGGTGGGCGGCTCCTCGGCCTGCTGCGCTTGGATACCCTCAACGGCAAGACCGTCGTGGTCTGGGGCCCGGTGATCGGCACCTTGGCGCCGAATGCCGAATACACGGTGGTCATTACCACCGCCGTGACCGACCAGGACGGGTTCGCGATGACCCAGGAATGGAGCAGCCGCTTCACCACCACCGGCAGCGGCGACAATGACCTGACGCCGCCGGAACTGACCCTGTCGGTCGCCCCGCCGGTGGACCCGAACCGGGTGATCCCCGGCCAGGTGGTGCAGCTCAATGCCTATGCCACCGACCAGGGTAGCCGGGTCGCGCGGGTCGAGGCGCGCATCAAGGACCTGGGCGTGGCCGGTGCGCTGTATCGGTTGATCGATCAGCGCTCGGTGTTCGCCGGGGACGCCCCGCCGTTCCTGTTCGCGATCGACTCCGCCGGCCTGACCGCGGGCCACGACTATCAACTCCTGGTCACGGCCTACGACGGTGCCGGTAATAGCCGCGACGCGACCCTGGCCTTGCTGGTCGCGCCGAGTGCGACGCCCCCGACCATCAGCCTGCCAGTCCCCCCGACCCAGACGCTCCGTCAGGGGTTATCGCTGGACCTGACCCCGACCGCGGTCAGTGCCGGCGTGCGGCAAGTGGCATTCTTCCTTGACGGTGCCACGACCCCGTTCAAGACCGTCAACATCGCGCCCTTCCAGGCTATCCTCAGTACCCTCGGGCTCGGGCTCGGCGACCACGAGGTCCGCGCGGTAGCCCAGGATGGCCTCGGCCAGACCGGCGAGGCCCTCTACCCATTCGCGCTCGCCGCCAACACCGACCCGCCGACCTTGAGCTTTACCGGTGTCACCGCCGGCCAACAGGTGATTCCAGGCGAGCCGCTCACCGTCACCATCGCGGTCACCGACCCCAGCGGCATCGCGCAGACCCAGGTCTATCTGGATGCCCCGTCCCTGCCGCAGCCGCTCACCGTCGCCGGGACCGCCGTGCGCATCGCCACCGCCGGGCTCAGCCCCGGCGCCCACCGACTCTATCTGGTCGCGACCAACGGCGTCGGTGTCAGTAACGACCCGGCCGCCGCTGGTTCTTATTTGGAATTCATCGTCGTCGCGCTGCCGACGGGTGCCGCCCCGGCCGCACCGACCCTCGAGGCGCCGCAGCCCACGGCCGCCAATCAGGTCCGCATCGCCGGCCAGAGTGTGGCCGGGGCTCGGGTCACACTGACCAATTTGAATACCGGCTTCAGCACCCAGGTCGCTGCCGACGGCAGCGGGCACTTCAGCACCCTCATCGACGCCGCGGCCGGGGATCGCATCCAGGCCCAGGCCTTCGATCTCGCCAGTTCGCCGACCCCGAGCGCGCCGACCCAAGTGACGGTGCCGGCCCTGCCGACCCTGGTGTCCATCGCCGTCGCGCCGGTCAACCTGTCCTTCACCAGCGCCGGCGCCGTGGCGGATCTCACCGTCACCGGCCAGTATGACAATGGCGCCAGTGCTGATCTGACCGCCACCGCCGGCTTCGCGTCGACCGCCCCCACGGTGGCCACGGTCACCACCGCCGGCCGCGTGGCCGCGGTCGGCAGCGGTACGGCCGAGATCGTCGTCACCGCCGGTGGGCGGGAGGCCCGGGTGCCGGTGACGGTGTCCATCGTCACGCTGCAATCCTTGCAGGTGACGCCCACGCCGATCGCCCTGAGCTTCCTCGGTGAGACCAGTCAACTGGCCGTCACCGGGCGCTACAGCAATGGCAGCACCCAGACCCTGACCGCCCAGGCGAGTTTCTCCAGCGCCGATGCGGCAGTGGCGAGCGTCACCGCCGGTGGGCGCATCACCGCGGTCGGCAACGGCGCGACGCTGGTCTATGTGACCGCGGGCGGCCTGCCGGCGGTCGCGGTGCCGGTGGCCGTCAACAGCACCTTGGATACCTCGCCGACGGTCGCGATCCTGACCCCGGCCACCGGCGGTCAGGTCGAACCCGGTGCCGTCATTGGCGTCACCGTGCGCGCCCAGGACGCGGTCGGCGGTGTCACCGGCATCACGGTCACGGCCAGCGGCGCCGTCACCGACAGCCGCCAGATCGTGGTGAGCCCGGCCGCCAACGATGCCGTGCGTAGCCTCAGTTTCACGGTGCCGGGCAACGTGGCCATCGGCGGCACCTTGCGTCTGGAGGCCGCCGCCACCGACACCGCCGGGCACAGCGCCCCGGTCGCGGTGGTGACGCTGACCGTGGTCGATCAGACCGCGCCGACGGTGTCGATCACCGCGCCCGCGCCGCAGACCCCGTACAACTTCGGCGACCACATCCTGGTGCAGGTCACCGCGGCGGACGCGGTGGGCGTGGCCTCGATCCGTGTCGCCACCACCGGCGCCCTGACCCTGGCCGATCAGGTCCAGGTGCAGCCGGCCGCGACCCCGGCGAGCGCCGCCTTCACGCTCACCGTGCCGCCCGGCACCCCCGGCACCGAACTACGGCTGCTGGCCTTTGCCAGCGATGCGGCCGGCAATGAGGGGGCGGCGATCCCGGTGGACGTGATCCTGACCGGGGCCGACATCACGCCGCCGGCGACGCTTGCAACCGCCGCAGCCAGTCCGGGCACCGGCGTGGTCACCCAGGTCAGCTATCAGGTCACCGATGGGCTCACCGATCTCGCCCATGTCGAGCTGTGGTTCCGCCGTAATGGATTAGGCACCTTCAACCGCTACACCGGCGCCGACGGGACCGGCAACGGGGAGTTCCCGTCCCCCGGCGGTGCGACCGGTACCATCGCCTTCGATGCGACCCGGATGGGGGGAGACGGCAGCTATGAGTTCGCGACCGTCGGCGTAGACCTGGCCGGTAACCGCGAGCCCCTGCCCGCGGATGTCCAGGGCGCGCCGATGGGAGACTCAGGCGCCACTGCCACCTTCGCCACCGGCGCCTCGGTGCTGCTGATCACCAGCAATACCGAGATCGCCGACGCCGCCTTCGATGGCCGCAACGTCCGCGTCCAGGGCGCCACGCTGACCCTGGTCGGCGACCGGACCTTCCACAATGTCGAACTCCTGAACGGCGCTGTCCTCACCCACCGTGAGACCACGCAAACCGAGGCCTTCGGCCTGCATGTGCAGGTCTGGACCCTGAGCATCGACGCGACCAGCCGCCTTGATGTGGTCGGCCGCGGCTATCTCGGCGGTGATCGGGCCGGGCTCGGCGGTACCGCCCATACCGTCGGCTTTCTGCCGGGCGCCCAGTCGGGCAACGGCGGCAGTTACGGCGGTCTCGGCGGTCATTACAGCGGCTCCGGAAGCGCCGTGTCGAACCCGGTCAACGGCAATCTGGTCAACCCGGTCGACCTGGGCAGCGGTGGCGGCGCCTGGGGCGGTGCCGGGGGCGACGGCGGCGGGCGGGTCTTGCTCTCGGCCATCAACCTCGCGGTCGACGGCGCAGTCCGCGTCGACGGCGGCCTTTCCAGCGGCTCGGCCTCCGGCGAGGGTTCCGGCGGCAGCATCAATCTGGCGGCCCGCACGCTCTCCGGTAAGGGGACCATCACGGCCAACGGTGGCGGCACCGGCGGTGCCAACCACACCGGCGGCGGCGGCGGGCGCGTCGCCATCCGCTCGCTGGATATCAGCACCCTGAACCTGGCCGGTATCACGGCAAAGGGCGGCGACGGCTACTACGGGGACGGGGCGGATGGCACCGTCTACCTGCTCGCAGAAGGGCAGGCCGGCGGTGAATTGGTGCTCAACGGGCAAGGGGCCAACTCGCCCTTCACGGATCTCATCATGCCGCCCGGCCAGACCTTCGATGCCATCACCCTGCAGAACGGGGCGCGGGTGATTGTCCAGGAACCGATCAAGCTCGCGCAGACCCTGCGCCTGCGGGACAATTCGCTGCTCACCAGTCCGACCGCCAACGAGGCCGGTCTGCAGATCGAGGCGCGGCGCGTGATCGTCGAGTCCGGCAGCGCCATCGACGTGACGGGTCGTGGTTATCTCGGGGGCGACAAGGCGGGGCTCGGGGGCACCGCACACACCTTGGGCTTCTTGGCCGGGGCCGAATCGGGCAACGGCGGCAGTCACGGCGGCCTCGGCGGCCATTACGGGGGTGCCGGCGGGAACACGACCAACCCGGTCTATGGCGATCCCAGACGGCCGGATCGGCTCGGCAGCGGTGGCGGCGCCTGGGGTGGGGCCGGCGGCGACGGCGGCGGCTCTCTGCGGATCATCGCCAGCGAGGCGGTCATTGTGGAGGGGGCCATCCGCGCCGATGGCGGCCTCTCCAGCGGGAGCGCCTCCGGCGAGGGCGCCGGCGGTTCGGTGTGGATCACTACCTCGCGCCTGGCAGGGGGCGGCAGCATCTCCGCCAACGGCGGCGGCACCGGCGGCGCTAACCACACCGGTGGCGGCGGCGGCCGGGTGGCCATCTACGCCGACTATGTGGACGGCAGCGACGCCTTTGCCGGTCTGCGGGCCATCAGCGCCTGGCGTGGGCGGGGCTACTACGACAACACCGGCGGCAGCGCCCGCGGCAGCGCCGGGACCGTCTATCTGAAGATCGGCGGAGTCGAAGACCTGATCATCGACGACAACGAGTCCACGACCACGGCGGCGACCGGAACCCCCTTGCCCTTGATGGGGCCAGGCCTGACCCGGGCGGTGACCGCGGATACCCTCACCACGGACGGCGTCCTGCCGCTGTTCCCCGATGTCTTGGTGGGGCTGCGGCTCAACCCCGACCTCAATCAGGCCGAGTGCTTCACGATCCTTGCCAACGACACCGGCAGCATCCGGGTCGCGACGCCCAATGAGCATGGTGTCCGCTTCGCGGATGTGGCAGCGGTCGGCAAGGGCTACGCGGGCGATTATCGCTACACCAACCTGCGGCTGCGCCGCGGCGGTTATCTGGAAATGGGTGATCGGCTGACGGTCACCGATACCCTGCGTATTGACGAATACGGCCTGCTGACGCACCCGCAGACCACCGCGACCTATGAGGCGGTGCTGGACCTGGAGGTCGGCACCCTGGAGATCGACGCCACCGGGCGCATCGACGTGACGGGTCACGGCTATCTCGGTGGCGACCGGGCCGGGCTCGGCGGCACCGCGCACACCCTGGACCTCACCGCCGGCGCCCAGTCGGGCAATGGCGGCAGCTACGGCGGACTCGGCGGCCATTACAGCGGGGCCGGCGGGAACGCGGCCAACCCACTCTATGGCAGCCTGACCGACCCGCAGGACCTCGGTAGTGGTGGCGGTTCCTGGGGTGGGGCGGGCGGCGACGGCGGCGGTCGGGTCTTCATCACCGCGGCGGCGATCCATAATGCGGGGGCGATCCATGCCGATGGCGGCCTCTCCAGCGGCTCGGCGTCAGGCGAGGGGTCCGGCGGCACGGTCAATATCCGCACCGGAACTCTGACCGGCAACGGGCTGATCACGACCAATGGCGGAACCACCGGCGGCGGCAACCACACCGGGGGCGGCGGTGGACGGATCGCCATCCGCTACAGCGGTACCCTGAGCCTGCCGCAGGTCAATATCCAGAGCCGTGGTGGGGATGGCTACTTTGGTGACGGCGGTCATGGGACCCTCTACCTGAAGGGTGCGGGTCAGACCTATGGCGACCTGACCATCGACGGTCTGGGGCTTGTCCAGCCGACCGACACGGTCACCATCCCGGGCGGTCTGACCTTCGACAACATCGTGTTGCGCAACGGCGCCCGGGTAGTGGCCGATGCGGGACTGCGGGTGCTCGGAACCCTGTCGATCGGCGCCAATTCCACCCTGACCCATAGCGGCGGTCTTGAGGCCGGTCTGCAGATCCAGGCTGCGCGGGTCGTCGTGGAGTCCGGTGGTGCCATCGATGTGACGGGGCGTGGGTACCTTGGCGGTAACAAGTCAGGGCTCGGCGAGACTGCCCACACCCTGGGCTTTGCGGCCGGCGCTCAGCGTGGCCACGGCGGCAGTCACGGCGGGCTCGGTGCTTCTTACAGCGGTGCGAGCGGGAACGCAAGTCCGGTCTATGGTGATCCCGCGCGGCCGAATCGACTCGGCAGCGGCGGCGGTGCCTGGGGTGGAGTCGGCGGTGACGGCGGAGGGTATGTCCGCATCCAGGCGAGCGAATCGGTCATCGTCGAGGGGGCCATCCGCGCCGACGGCAGTCTCTCCAGCAGCAGCGCCTCGGGCGAGGGCGCCGGCGGTTCGGTGTGGATCACCACCGCGCACCTGGCCGGTGCCGGCAGCATCTCCGCCAACGGCGGCACCACCAATGGCGGCAACCACGTCGGCGGCGGCGGCGGGCGGGTGGCCATCGACGCGGACGCGGTGGACGGCACCGACGCCTTTGCCGGTCTGCGGGCGATCAGCGCCTGGCGCGGTCGGGGCTATTACGACAACACCCGCGGCGGCGCCGGGACCGTCTATCTGAAGATCGGCGGTGTGGACGAGTTGATCATCGACGACAACGACACGGGCGTCAGTTCGCCGATGGGCACGCCGTTCTCGCTGATGGGCCCCGGGGTGACGACCGCGGTGACGGCCGATAGCCTGACGACCGATGGTGAGATACCCCTCCTGACCAACGCCTTGGTGGGTCTGCGGATCAACCCGGACCTCGAGCAGGTGGAGTCCTTCACCATTCTCGCCAACACGGGGACCGAGATCGTGGTGGAGACCCCCAACGAGAACGGTGTGGACTTCATGGATGTGGCGGCTGTGGGCAAGGGCTATGTCGGCGACTATCGCTACACCAATCTGACGCTGCGCGGGGCCGGTCATCTGGATCTGGGCGATCGACTGACAGTCACCGATACCCTGCGCATCACCGAGCATGGGTTGATGACGCATCCGGAGACCACGACGACCTATGCGGCCATGCTCGATATCGAGGCCGGGACGCTGACGATCGACGCGACAGGGCGCATCGACGTCACCGGCCGCGGGTACCTTGGGGGCAACAAGGGGGGTCTGGGCGAGACCGCGTATACCCTGGACTTCACGGCTGGCGCCCAGCGGGGTAACGGCGGGAGCTACGGCGGCATCGGTGGCCATTACAGCGGGGCCGACGGGGTAACCAACCTCGTCTATGGTAGCCCGACCGACCCTGCGGACCTGGGCAGCGGCGGTGGCGCCTGGGGCGGGACGGGCGGCGACGGCGGCGGCCGGGTCTTCATCACTGCCGGGGCCATCGAGAACGACGGGGAGATCCATGCCGACGGCAGTCTCTCCACCGGCTCGGCCTCAGGCGAGGGATCCGGCGGCACGGTCAACATCCGTACCGGTGACCTGACGGGCAGTGGGCTGATCACGGCCAGTGGCGGCACCACCGGCGGCGGTAGCCACGTCGGTGGTGGCGGCGGGCGCATCGGCATCCGCTACAGCGGCACGCTGAGCCTGCCGGGCGGCAATATCCAGACCCGGGGTGGGGACGGTGCTTATGGTGATGGCACGGCGGGTACGGTCCATCTCGAGGTGGTCGCACCTTGAGTTCGCGTCCAGTCGCCGGACACGCGTGAGGACGGCTACCGTCCGCTTCACGCGCAGTGCCGACCGCCGGGTTGGCGCTCTGTCCGGTGTGGGCACCATCACCGCCCACGGCGGCGGTGTGACGACTGCGATGAATTGCGCTGGCCGTGGCAGTGGGTGGATCGTGATCGACACGCATCTGATCGACGCAGCCGCCAACTTCAATGGCCTGCTTCATTTCACCACCCATCGCGGGCGCGTATGTCGGCAACATCCCTGGGCAGTGCCGGCACCTTCTAAGTGTCCGCACCTACCCTCTGGTAATCGACGGTATCGAGACCCTGACCATGGGGCTTGAGGCGGCAGTGGCCATGAGCACGCTCGTCCCGCGCCCGTCACTTCACATAAAGAACCTTATCGGCCGTTGGTCTGTCGGCGCAGTGACGGGGGCACTCGCGCCGTGGCCCGACCAGTGCAAGGGTCGCGCGGCTCGCGGCCACGTCCGTGTCGGCGATCAAGTCCCGTGCGTGATCATCGTTGATGACGCCCTGGCGCGAGGGTCTTGCTCGGGAGAGCCGATCCAACAGTTGCCGCCGTGAATCCAACGGAAGTAACATCGACGCAACGGAAACATTCGACGGCGTAGAATTTCGATGGCCGAGCCGCAACACAAGTACAAGTACGACAAGGGCGAGAACAGACCGAAGCACCTGGGAACAGGCCGCGAGGCACGGATCGTCGACAAGTACGGAGAAGAAGTCGGTGAATGTCCCAAGGGCTTTTCTCTCAAAGCCGCCCAGGAACTGCTCGAAGATGCGATCGAGGAGTACAGGTCGCGACAGCCCGATACCCCGTTTCGACTCTGGAGTTACCACGACGGTGCCGTCTATCAGGCACGTACGTCAGATGGCGGCACGACTTGGCATGGCTGGCCGGTCGCGGCGCGCCACATCCCGGACGATATCCTGCCCCGGCTCGAAGCCCAAGCCGTAGCCGAGGACGAGAGCGACCGTTTGAAGAAATGGCTGAAGCAGAAATGGGTGATAAAGCGATCTTGAGCGACCAGCTGGTTTTCGGTAAACCCGGCGCGCTGCGCTGTATCCTCCACTGGCGCGACGACTACGGCAGCGTCGGCCCGGTGGGCCGCACCTGGGGTGACCTACAGATCTGGGTTGACACTACCCTGATCTGGGGCAACCCGTACGGCGATGTGGGCCAACCGCAAGGTATTCGCTGGAGCTGGATCGACCTGCCGGAATTCCTCGCGGTCGCCTGGCCCTACCTCGAGGAAGAAGAGACCTATCCGATCGAATTCGCGTCCCGCTTTGAGGCACCGCGGCATCTTGGCGAACTGCGCGGCCGGGCCAAGCTGCGCCAACGCAGCCTGGCGCAAAGGCAAGCACAAGCCGAAGAAGGGCTGTTGGACGACTTCCTGCTTGTTCATGATTTAGGCGAATCGCTCAAGGGCGCCTTCCCGCCTGGCCTACTGCTGCTACGGGAAGGGTTGCGGATGCGCGTTGCCACGGCCGGGCGCGAATGGCAGCTCGACTTTGCCGACACCATGGGCACCCTGCAATCTCTGGCCGAGTGCATCCTGGCGCGCACTGAGACGCTTAACGATGCTCGCTCGACGCTGGCATGGAACCGTTGGCGCGCGCGCGAAGACCTGGATCGGCGCAGCAGGTTGGAGGCTGCCACAGGCCTGTCGTCGCACACGCTCGAACAAGTCTGGCCCCGGCCGCTGGATGCCGCCGATGTGGTGCCCTACAGCCTTAAAGCCGCTGCGCGGATGATCGGCGGTGCCTTGGATGGCCCGGCGTTTCGGCAGATCCTGGCGGATATCGAGTCCATACCCAGTGGCACGGGCCCAGCGCTTGCCGAGCCACGCGCGCTCGCTGCCGAGGTCATGCGCGACCACCAGGAGGATGTGCCCTATGTGCAAGGTTACCGCTTGGCGCAGGCATTGCGGGAATATCTGAGTAATGAGGAGGGGCGAACCGATCCGGAGGGCCTGTTGAAGCAATGGAGCGTCGATGTGCGCGATCACGACCTGGGGAGCGAGCAACTCGACGCCATCGCGGTCTGGGGGAAGGAGCATCGGCCGACGGTGCTCGTCAATACCCGTGGTCTGCGCTCGCGCCTACCGACCGGCAAGCGATCTACCTGCGCCCACGAGATCTGTCACCTGTTGGTGGACGCCGAGGGTGCACTGCCCGCGGTCGAGGTTCTCGGCGGGCGCGTAGCACCAGACTTGGAGCAACGCGCCAACGCCTTCGCCGCCGAGTTTCTGCTGCCCCGCGGTGCGGCCGGCCGCGCAGCCGAAGCCGAACTCGCATACATCCGCACCACGGATGCTCGTCGGCAGGCCATTGAGGACGCCATCAAACGTCTCAACGAGGATTACGCCGTGAGCTTCGAGACTGCCGCCTGGCAGATCAAGAATTCGGGCCGGCTTTCCGATGCCGACGAAGACACGCTGCAACCCTACCTGAAATCGCTCTGGGCGCCTTTCTGAGCGCGGGCTCCGAACCCACAGTGCTGGTTCCGCCAAGGATCGTCGGGGGGCGCCCAAATGTGGAGTTGCTGTCGAAAGACAGGGAGCGGGAAACTCCCGTGGAGGCGCTTCAACAGCGTGGTGAAAGACCACATTGGGTCACGAACGCGCGCCCCCTATCGGCCATCACTTCACATAACCTAACGAACCCGGACAGTTTGACTTCTTCGCCACGCCCCAGCGCCGTGCGGATTTCCTCAATAAAGCTCTCGATCAGGTCTTTGGCCTCCCGTTTGTTGAGCCCAAGCTCGTCGAACAGGTGTTCTGCCATGTCGGCTTTGGTCAAGGCCATACCTTCAATCCTCAGTGGTGCGCGAACATCGACTCAGGACGAGCCAACACAGACCCCATCGTCTAAGCCTCTGCTTGGGCGGTCATTGTCTGAGCAGGCTCTTGTAAAATCAATCACAATACAAGACTATTTTAGGTGATCTGGCGTTTGATGTGAGCCATGGGGTTAGGTCCGCGAAGGGGCGGCGGCCGTCAGGAGGTCCTGGAGCACGGGGATCTGCCCGCGCCGACCCTCCCGAGCCAGGTCTTGCGCCACCTGGTGACGCTCCCCCGGACCTGATCGAGGTCCCGCTCGCCTGGTCGGGGCGAGGGTCGCTCCTCGGTCGCTCAGCCCATCGGCGATGGCTTACGATCCAGACCGCGGAAGACCGCGTGTTGCCCGGTCCGGTTTGCGGTAAGGGAGGAACAGACTTCGGTTCAGGAGATAAGCAATGAGCAAAGCACCCGTCGATGGCATGGGGGTCGAGTCGGCAGCGCTGAACGGACTGGTGGGCCAGTTGCGTGGCCTGATCGCCCAGGCACGCGCCCAGGCGCTACGTACAGTGGATGCCGTTCAAGTGCGTGCCTGCTGGGAGATTGGCCGCCATATCGTGGAGTTCGAGCAGCAAGGCCACGCTCGCGCCGCTTATGGAGCGCGACTGTTGCCGCAATTGGCGGAACGCCTGTCGCATGAGTTCGGCGCGGGTTTCGATGCGCGTAATTTGCGCTACATGCGCAGTTTTTTTCAAGCCTTTCCATTTTGGAACGCAGTGCGTACCGAATTGAGTTGAACGCATTACCGGACGCTGCTGCGAGTGGATAGCGAGGCCGCAAGGCAGTGGTATGTGAACGAGGCCATTGCCCAAAACTGGAGTTCACGAGCGCTGGAACGCCAAATTGGTACCCTGTATTACGAACGCCTGCTGTCCAGCCAAGACAAGGCGGCCGTCCAGGCTGAAGCCAGCAGTCACTTAGCCCCCTTGAATCAATCCCCGCGTGCGTTTGTGCGCGACCCCGTACTACTGCCAAATGGATATGTATGTGCGCATCTACGACGATCTGAAGCGCAGCCCCGACGACAACCCGACGGTGGGCATTATTTTGTGTTCGCAAAAAGATGCTTCAGTCGTGCGCTATTCGGTTCACGAAGGTTCCTCGAAATAGTCCGCTACGACCCGGGGTCGGCGCCTCGGCGCGCCCCCGCCTTGGCGCCCCTTGATACAGAAATAATAATTCGGCTTCGATCATCGTTCCGGCCGCCGCGGGTCGGAGTCCAAGGCTTCAGCCTTGGATATGTAAGACCAAGGCTGAAGCCTTGGACTCCAGAAGGTGGCTGCCGGCCGGAACGATGATTGAGGCCAATAATTCTGTCTCAGGGACCCCCGAAAAAGGGCCAAAAAAGGTTGCTCGCGGCCTGCGTGGGCACCGGCGAGCGGGCGCGACTACGCCTGATCGAACCGAGCGTATCCATCGAGAATGGACCGAGGCGCTGTTGCGCGCCCGGCCTGAGTTGGACCGGCAACGGCTCGGGTTCCACTGTGCCTCAGACCCGAGACCCCGAAAGGGTGTTGCATGTAACGGTCTTGTTGACTATACTGTTTGGTGTGAGGAGACAACCGGAGATTTGCGTTGGCAACGATTCCCGTGAACGCCCGTGTTCAAAAGCATCGCGATGCCTTGCGTAGGGCAGGACTTCGCCCGGTGCAAATCTGGGTGCCTGATACGCGACGGCCGGACTTTGCGCAAGAATGCCGCCGCCAGTCGCTGATTGCCGCTCAGGCGGATCTGGCCGACGCGGATATGCAGCGATTCATGGATGAAGCCGTGGCGGATGTGGCTGGCTGGACGGCATGATGCGGGGGGACTTTGTGACCATCGCCATGCAAGGCGATTTCGGCAAGCCAAGACCCGCGTTGGTGATTCAGGCGGATCAATTCGGCGAGCACGCCACCGTCACCGTACTGCCGGTAACCAGCACGCTGGTTGCCGCGCCGCTGTTTCGGATCACGGTTCAGCCGAGCGCCGAGAACGGCTTGCAGCAGCCGTCACAAGTGATGGTCGATAAGGCGATGACCGTGAAGCGCGACAAGGTCGGGCAAGCCTTCGGGCGCATCGATGGGGATACTATGATAGAGGTTGAGCGTTGTTTGGCCGTTTTCTTTGGCATTGCAAAATGATGGGCAACGGCTATGGCGGCCTTGATCATTATTCCGGCCACATCGAGAGTGACATCCGTCGCGGCCTGGAGGCCGCTCCTACGCCGTAGGACACCGCCGTCGACTGGGCCACGCCAAGACAGGCGCTTGGCTATTTTTTCGGCTTCGCCTTCTTGGCGCTGCCGCCCTTGCGAAACGATGGGATGCGAAACCCCGGACGCTTGATGCGGCTGAGGAGTTGGGCGGTACTCAGGGTCTGCGGGTGCTTGGCACCCAGGAGTTGGCGGAAGAGGTCGTGGGCCGCCTGGGCCTGGTTATAGGCTTCAGTGGTCTTGCCGAGTTTCAATAGATAGCCTGCGGTGTTGTGCAGGCACTTGGCCGTGGCGGGGTGGCGCACGCCGAACAGTTCGTGCTGGATGGCCAGCCCCTGCTGGGCCAGGTCCAGGGCGCGTTGGTGGTCGCCCAGGGCGCCGGCATAGGTGGCCATGGTGTTGACGCTGATGGCGGTGTCGGGGTGCCGGTCGCCGAACAGGTCACGGTGGATGAGCAGGGCCTGCTGGGCCAGTTCCAGTGCCCGCTGCGGGTCGCCCAGCGCATTGGTGTAATAGGCGACGCTCAGCAGCGACGCGGCGGTATCCGGATGGCGCTCGCCGTAGAGGTCACGGTGGATGGCGAGTGCCTGGCTTGCCATGTCGAGTGCGTGTTGCTGGTTGCCCAGCGTATAGGTGTAGGTGGCGATGTTGTTGAGGGACGCGGCGGTGTCGCGATGCCACTCGCCATGGAGGCCGCGGCGGATGGCGAGCGATTGCTCAGTCGATTCCAGGGCGCGCAAGGGGTCGCCGAGGGTGGCGGCGTAGTTGGCGACATTGCCGAGTGACCTGGCCGTATCCGGATGGTCATTGCCAAAGAGCCCGCGGCGGATGGCGAGTGCCTGCTCGGCCGTTGCCAGTGCGCGCTTGGAGTCACCGAGCGCGTCCAGCGCGAAGGCCAGGTCGTGGTGCAGGCAGGCGAAGAGGGCCTGATCGTCACACCCGTGCTGCTTGTATTCGGCCAGTCCCTGTTCGAGCAGCCGCCGGATCTCCTGCGGCTGGCCGCGCTGCAAGGGCACATAGATTCGCAGCCAGGTGAGCCGGGCGGCAAGTCGTGGGGCACATTCGACCGCATGGTCATGCCATTCGCGCAACTGGTCCAGTTCGGCCTCGAAGTCCGGCAACTGTTGCGGGTCATCGAGCCGGGCGCTGAACCAGGCCGTGACCCGCGCGCACTGTTGCGCCGCCAAGTCGGGCCGCCCGGCGATAGGGGCCTGGGCGCGGCGGAGCTGCGCTATCCGCCCGTGCATGGCATAACGGGTGCTGTCCGGCACCGGCCGGATGATGCGCAGTGCGCTGCCGAGATCGAGCGCGGCGCTGAGTTCGGCGCCGTCCTGCGCGCCGAGCATGGCGGCCAGCAGGTCGCGACCCATGGGTGCCGGACCGCCCCAGGCGAGTGCGTCCAAGACGGCCGGCAGGAGCGGCTGCTCCGCGTAGACTCCGGTGCCGATCCGCAGGATTGAGTCCAGCGCGTCGTCGCTGCGCTCCGGCGCTGCCTGCCCGCGGTCCTGGCGCAGCCGTTGGAGATAGTCCTGGAAGCGCGGCGCGCCATGCGCCAGTTGGCCGCCTGCCAGTTCCAGGGCCAGCGGCAGGCCGTCCAGGGTGTGGGTGATCGTGCGGGCGGCGTCCAGTTCCGCCTCGCCCTCCGGCTCGCGACCGGCGGTCTCGATCAACAGCCGCAGGGCGGCGTTGGGGTCCAGTGGGGCGATGAGGACCGCCGTGTAGTCCGGTTGCCCGGCGTTGCTGGTGATCAGAACCTGAGTGGCCGCGGCCGGCTCGGGCAGGTAGTCGCGCAGCGCCGCCGGGTCCTGTACCTGGTCGAAGACGATCAGGCAGTCCGCGACGCTGCGCAGCCGGTGGCGGGCGATGTCGAGCGCGTAGCGGCGTTCGGACTCGGGCGCGATCCAGCGGGGCTTGACCGCCAGATCCACGAGTTGGGCGTCCAGGTCCCAGTCGGCGGACAGCCAGATGACGCCATTGGGGTACTGATCCCGATAGCGATAGGCGTACTCCACGGCGACTTGGGTCTTGCCCAGACCGCCCTGGTCCTGGTCGCCCGCCGCCTGGGTGATGCAGGTGCGGCGCCCGGCGTCGAGCTGTTGCCGCACCTCGTCCAATGCCGCCTCCCGGCCGCGGAACTGATCGGCCAGTTGGCGGTAAGGGACGGCAAAGACCGGCCGGCGCGGATCATAGTCGGCGACGCCCCGGCCGGCGTATCATGGACTGGATCGGTCGGGTTGCTGCTGCGCTCTGCCGTCATTCTTCAACTCCAAGCGGATTGGCCGTTATGTCGATGCGGCACTGCATACCTGCGCCGCCTGCGTCTGTTGTGCCTGAATCGCCGTCAGCGCAATCGTGAAGACGATGTCATCCACGCGTGCGCCGCGCGAGAGGTCATTGACCGGCTTGCGCAGGCCTTGCAGCATCGGGCCGACCGACACGACATTGGCGCTGCGCTGCACTGCCTTGTAGGTGGTGTTGCCGGTGTTGAGATCCGGAAAGACAAAGACGGTTGCCTGTCCGGCGACCGGGCTGTCGGGCGCCTTTTGTCGGCCCACCGCGGCCGTTGAGGCCGCGTCGTATTGCAACGGGCCATCGAGGACCAGCTCCGGGTAACGCGCCTGGGCGATGGCGGTGGCCTGCCGCACCTTGTTCACGTCGTCGCCGCTGCCCGAGACACCGGTGCTGTAGCTGATCATCGCCACCTTCGGCGTGATGCTGAAGGCGGCGGCGCTGTCCGCGCTCTGCTTGGCGATCTCGGCCAGTTGGTCTGCGGTGGGATCCGGATTGATGGCACAGTCGCCGTAAACCAGTACCTGGTCCGGCATGAGCATGAAAAAGACCGATGAGACGATCGAGGAGCCGGGCGCGGTCTTGATCAACTGCATGGCGGGGCGCACCGTATTGGCCGTGGTATGTACGGCGCCCGAGACCAGGCCGTCCACATCGCCGACCGCGAGCATCATCGTGCCCACCACCACCACGTCTTCGAGCTGCTCCAAGGCCTGCGTCGGCGTCAGGCCCTTGGCCTTGCGCAACTCGACCATGGCGGCGACATAGTTGCCGCGGATGGCGTCGGGATCAAGGATCTCCAGACCGGCAGGCAGGGTGAGGCCCTGGGAGGCCGCGACGATTTCAATCGCCTCGCGCTTGCCCAGGAGCACACAGTGGGCAATGCCCTTTTCCTCACAGATCACCGCGGCGCGCAGGGTGCGGGGCTCTTCGCCTTCCGGCAGGACGATACGCTTTTGCGCGGCCCGCGCCTTCTGGATGAGTTGATAGCGGAAGGCCGGGGGGGAGAGTTTGGTGTTCTCCCGCAGGTGAAAGGCGGCGGAAATCGTCGCGGCGTCCAGGTGCTCGGCCACGCAATCGAGCACGGCGTTCATGCGCGCGATGTCGTCCTTGGGCACCGTTGTCGGGATATGGCTGACGCGGCGTGCCGTCCCATAGCTGTCGTCATCGGAGCGCAGGATCGGCAGGCCGCGCGTCAAGGCCGGGGCCGCCAATTCCATGACCTGCGGGGCAATGACGCTCGCGTGGGTGAGCAACAGGCCGGCCAGTTCAATGCCGCGAGCGGCCGCCAGGGCGCAGGCCAGAATCACGTCGTCCCGGTCACCGGAGGTGATCACCAGCACGCCCGGGCGCAGTCGCGGGATCACTTCGGCGACCGAACGCGCGGCGGTCACGACCTCGGTGACCCGACGGGTGTCGAGTTCGCCCCGCAAGACCACCTCGGCGTTCAGGTGCTGCGCCACGTCCAGGGTGCGCGGCGCGCGCAGGCTGGGGTGTTCCGGAACCACACCCCAGATGCGCAGTTGGCCCAGCGTGTTGCGGGCCGACGCTGCATCGAAACCCGCGGGGGCCTTGTTGAAGATCACCCCGGCCACGCGGCAATCCTCGTTCGCGAATTGACTCGCAGCCAGGCGCGATTCGGTGACGGCATGCGGCAGCGAGGCGTCGGCGACCAGCACGACCTCGGCCTTGAGGCTGAGCGCCAGATCGACATTGAGTTGGGATGCAAAGGCGTGTTCCGCGTCGGCGTGCAATCCCTCCACGACGAGGACGCCGACCCCCGTGCCCGCGCTCATGCACAGCGCCACCACGTCCTCCAGCAATTGGCCGGTCTGGTTGGCGGCGATCCGTTCTGCCGCGTCCGCCAGCGTGAGCGCCGCGGGTACCGGGATCTGAAAGATCTCCCGGGCGAAGTAATCCGAGTTGTCTTCCTCTTCTTGGGCGATCGGTTTGACGAATCCGACCGCCACACCCAGGCGCTGCAATGCGCGCACGATGCCCAGCGCCGCCGACGTCAGCCCCACGCCCTGGCGTACCGGCGTCACGAGGAAGGTCTGGGTGAAGCTGGAATTCATGGGCTGTTCTCGCTTGGCAAAGGGGTCTTGCAGGCACTGCGCAAGCCGCAAGTGACCCTAAGGCCCGTTGCTCCTGAGGGGGGGTGCTGATGACCAGCAGCACGCGAGCGAAGGGATTGCGTAGGGTCCGCTGTGCGGACCGCAGACGCCGCAGTTGGCTGATTGGCCTCATGATGATCAAGGCCCTCGCGGGGCACCACGACCCCGGCAACGCCGGTTTCCCACCGCTGGCGGGAAGCCGGCGCGGCTCCGTAGACCGCTTTTATTTGCGCATGATCTTTTGATACATACGATCGAGGCGCTCGGTATTGGCGTCGCAACAGGACTGGGCGGCCTTGGCGGCGTCCAGGGCCTGCGTGGCCATATCGCGGGCGGTCTGGTCGGTGCAGCCGCCGATCAGGGTCGCCCCGAT
Source organism: Candidatus Thiodictyon syntrophicum (assembly GCF_002813775.1). Taxonomy (NCBI): domain Bacteria; kingdom Pseudomonadati; phylum Pseudomonadota; class Gammaproteobacteria; order Chromatiales; family Chromatiaceae; genus Thiodictyon; species Candidatus Thiodictyon syntrophicum. Next base: position 107,274 of record NZ_CP020371.1, on the reverse strand, counting down.
CAGGGCGGCGGCCGACAGGGAAACGAGCTTGAGGGTTTTTGTCATCGGTAAAGTCTCCGTTGGTTGAGCCTGGTCTCCAGGCCCTTTTTTTATAGCACAGGTCCGCTGTCATGGTACTACGCGCTGCGACGCGTCGCGCCTTGATCTTCGGACCGCGAACCGGTGGCGGTCCGGGGCGGGCAAGAAAGGGATAGCGAAAACAGCGCTTAGTCGTCGCGCGCCGATGCCGCCAGGCCAGGACCCAAGCGGGCGTCGCGGCGGGCTGCGGCGCGACCGGGACCGGCCAGCCGACGATCCGTTATGATCGAGCGGCGGGCGTGGCGCCTGCTGCTGTTCAAACAGCGCATGGGCACCGGCTCGCCCCGGGCGCCGCGGCGACCTGAGGCCGGCACCCGCCCAGCGCAACCTAATCCACCGCGGGGTCCACTGAAAGGCTCGCCAAACGCGACCGCGGCTTCGTTGTTACGCGCACTGGTTGCGTCGGGGTTGACCGTGACCGCGGTGCAGGAACCGCGGCCTCCGGCATACCGGCGTTATCGGTGATTGCAGGTGGGAGACTCCCGCGGTGTGTAAAACCACAAGCCTCGCAGGCTTTCAACGGGTGCTTGGGTGCGCCACAAGCCGGACACAAGTTGGATGCCATGTTGACCACAACAAACTGATGAGTGAAGTGAAAGGGGAACTTCCGTGTCACTTGCCGTCGTTGCCCCGGGTTGGCACCAGCGCGGCGGGCGCGGACCAACTCGCGCTGAGCAGTCGGCGCTCAGGTCTGCGCCTACCCTCAGGTGTCCTTGGAGGGCTCCAGCGTCGTAAGGCCGAGTTCGGCCGGGGCGCCCGCGGCGTCCGGCGCGGGGCGTCCCGGGCGATCTCCAGACGCCCGCGGTCCTGCCGGAAATAACGATCATGGGGTGTGCCGAGTTCATCCATGGCGGTGCAGGCTAATGCGTCGCGCGGCGCAGAGCAAGCGCGGGTAACGATGACCCGGAGCGAATACCGGCCAGACACCCCCGCGCCGACGACCTACACTAATGCTGCAGCGGCGCTCGGGGGCAACCGGACGCCGCGCGCGACCCGGCAGCGAGGGCCGGGGCGGGCACCGATTCAATCCATCAGACGCGCCACGCGCAGGAACCCCATGAGCGGCACCTCCACCCTGTCCGGAGCGCCGGAATGCGCCCCGACCGACTGGCCCCGGATCGGCGACTACCTGATCGCCCGCCTCAAGGAGGCGGGGGTCGATCACCTCTTCGGCGTCCCCGGCGACTATGTACTGCGCTTCTACGACCGGCTCTGCCGCTCCGAGATCCGCCATATCGGCACCACCCGGGAGGACACGGCCGCCTTCGCCGCGGACGGCTATGCCCGCTGCCGGGGGCTCGGGGCCCTGGCCGTCACCTACGGGGTGGGCGCGCTCAATGTGGTGAACGCGGTGGCCGGGGCCAATGCGGAGTGCTCCCCGGTGGTGGTGGTCAGCGGCGCCCCGGGGGTCGCCGAGCAGCGCGACGACCCGCAGCTGCACCATCGTTTCGGTCCCTTCCGCTTTCAGCGCGAGATCTTCGAGCGCATCACCGTTGCCTGCGCCGTGCTGGACGATCCCTACACGGCCCTGCGCGAGATCGACCGCACCCTGGACGCGGCGCGCCGCTACAGCCGACCGGTCTATATCGAGCTGCCCCGCGACCGCGTCGACACCCCGGCCTTCCCGATCCCCCGGGAGACGCCCGGCTGGGACCCCGCCGCCGACCAGGCGGAAGGCGCCAGCGACCCCGAGGTCTTGGCCGAGGCGGTGGAGGAGACCCTGACCCTGCTGGGCCGCGCCCAGGTTCCGGCCATCCTCGCCGGGGTGGAGGTCCATCGCCGCGGGCTCCAGGACCTGCTGGCGGACTTCGTGCGCCAGGCGCGGCTGCCGGTGGCCGCCACGCTGACCGGCAAGTCCGTGGTGGCGGAGCGCCAGCCCGGCTATCTGGGGGTTTACGAGGGGGCCATGGGTCCGGAGGGCGCGCGTGCAGTGATCGAGCGGGCGGACCTGCTGTTGCTGCTCGGGGTCACCCCCAACGACATCGATCTGGGGATCAATACCGCGCGCCTGGACCCGGCGCGCATGGTCCGGGCGGGCCAGGAGGAGGTCTGGGTGCATCGCCACCGCTTCCCGCGGGTGCACCTGCGGGACTTTATCGCGGCGCTCGCGACGGCGGTCAAGCCCCACCCGGGGCCGCTGCCGGAGGTCCCGGGTCCGCTGACCGCCCCCGACTTTCCGCGGCCCGGGGCGCCCATGACCATGGCCAGGCTGATGGCCCGACTCAACGACTTCCTCACCCCCGACATGCAGGTGGTGGCCGACTCCGGGGACTGTCTGTTCGCCGCGGTGGATCTGCGGGTGCACGAGCGCAGCGAGTTCCTCGCCTCGGCCTATTACACGACCATGGGATTCGGGGTCCCCGCCGCGCTGGGCGCCCAGGTGGCCCGCCCGAGTCGCCGGCCGCTGGTGCTGGTGGGCGACGGCGCCTTCCAGATGACCGGCACCGAGCTCTCGACCGCCGCCCGGCTGGGCCTGGACCCTATCGTGATCCTCTGCAACAACCGTGGCTACACCACGGAACGCTTCATCCTGGAGGGCCCGTTCAACGACATCGCCGACTGGCGCTTCCACCGCCTGGGCGAGCTGTTCGGCCCCTTGCGCGGCTTTCTGGCCCCCACCGAGGAGGCATTCGAGGAGGCCCTGGGGGCAGCGCTCGCCTTCCGCGACGGCCCCTCGCTGATCGAGGTGGGCCTGCGCCCGGACGACTGCTCCGCGGCACTCAACCGGCTCGGGGAGCGGTTGCGGGCGGTGGTGCAGGACGGCTGATAGGGGCGGCCGATGGACGCTCGCCCCTGGCGTCCCGGTCAGGCCCGCGCCTGATGGAACATGCCGATCTCCACCAGCTTGGGCAGGAGGACCTCTTCTTCGCGGTCGAGGCGCTGTCCGATCATCTCGAAGACCTGATGGGTCTCGGCCAGAAAATCGTCGCTGAAATTGAAATCGCCGTTCTTCAGCCAGTGCTTGTGGTAGTGATCGAAAATCATCCGCAGGGGCCGCTCACCGCTGATGAAGCCCCAGGCGATCGATTTGACCTTGGGGTCATCGTGGATCAGGAGGCTGGGATACAGACCGCGATCCTCTTCGGCCAGGTGTCGCTGCACCCGCTCACCCAGATCGAGCAACAACTCATAGGCCATCCGGGCATTGGGGCGAATGCGCAGTTGCTCGGGGGTGAGGAGCGAGCGCAGATCGTCGATCATTTGGCGCAGATCCGAATGCGTGCTGCGATAGCCGTCTAGGGTTTGCATGGCGGTCTTCCTCTCTTTCTTGTTGCGTCAACACCAGCGACTTGATACAGGTTCCGGGAGGCTGATTGGTGGGTACCTGTCAGCCCCGGGGGCCCACCCGGTAACGCTGCATCCAAGTCTAGACCAAGCGCCGCGTTTGGTCAATAACGTTATGTTTTTATTAATGTTTGTTGTATTTTCGGACGATGTTGCAGGTCGACAACGGCCCCTGCCCGCTGGTTTGCGTCGGCGGGCCTTGCACCGCTTGCCGATTGTTTATGTATTGTTTTTTTCCTCTCGGAAGGAGCGCCCGCGCCTCACCTGGCACTTGCTGCCGACGCCTGGCCGGAATGGTGCACTGCAACAAACTGATTAATTTACAACAACATTTTGTCATCCTGGTGTGGGTGCGCTGGCGCACCGAGTTACCGCGGTTTCGCGCGTAGCATTTCCTGACAGCGCGGGGACACTCGTTACCCGGCCGGGGTCATGGCTGACAAAAGGTCATGTTCACACTCATCATCACGAGACCTCTCATGAACAAAGAACAAGTCACCAGCCGTTACGAAGAAGCGAAAGGCGCCGTCAAGGAAGTCGCCGGGCGGGTCGTGGGCAATGACGACCTGGAGGCGGAAGGCATCGTCCAGAAGAACCTCGGCAAGGTCGAGGCGGGCGTGGCCGATCTCCGGGAAGACATCAAGAAGGCGATCTGAATTAGACGGCTGCCCTCCACCAGGGACACGCCGGCCGCTGCCGGCGGGACCCGCGACGGTTGTGATCAGCGTCCCGGCCGCCGCGCTTGGCGCAGGGTCGTGGGTCCGCGGTGCGGCCTTGATCGTAGGGTCGGCCACGCGCCCTTGCGGTAACCCGTCGCGGCCGGGGGGCCGCTCCTACGGCGTAGGAGCGGCCCCCCGGCCGCGACCTATGTCACCCTCCAAGGCTGAAGCCTTGGACTCCGACCCGGGGCGGCCGCAACGATGGTCAAGGCCCTCAACGAGACCACCCCAGCGCATTTCCGCTTATGACGAATATCAAGCTGAGTTATTTCCTCCTGATCGCCCGCATGGAGGCCTTGGCGCACCGCTCGGATGACAAGTCAATCGACCTGTTCTACAGCACCAACGCGCCCGATGAGGGCTTCATCGCCAAGGTCCGGGTACTCGCACAGGCGGCACAGGTGCGGCTGCATCTGCTGGTGACCGCCCAGGACGGCAGGCTCGATGTGGAACACATCTGTCGGACGGTGCCCCAATGGCCAAGCGCCGATGTCTGGTTTTGCGGTCCAGCCGCCTTCAATCGGGCGATTCACCAGGACTTTAGCCTCAGAGGACTGGCAGCCGGCGACTTTCATCAGGAACTGTTCGACCTGCGCTAGCCTTCGTCAGCGCGCCGCTCGCTGACATTCAGGGCCGTGCAGCGACTCCTAGGCCTGCGGAAACCGGCCCGAAACCACCGGCGGCATCGCCGCGCCACAGCAACCCGTCCGCCCGCGGCGATGCATAAAAAAGAGCTTGCATATCCCGAAAATCCGTGTGTAAAATCCTGATCGCATGCTGTTTGCGTCATCTTTTCCGTGAACGCAAGAGCAGTGCATCTTGCCAAGTTCAACTGTCATTCCCCGGTCGGGTAAGTTGGCCCTGATCCAGCATAGCGATACGACCTTGCTCGCCGATGCCGCCGCGTTGGACTTCACGGTGAGGGCCATGTTGCCCTCTTGACCATCGACATGACTGCCAACTATATCGACACGACGCCCATTCAGCTCCAAGAAGCACGTCATGAGCCTCCAAGCAAGACCGCATGTCACCGCGCAGGAATACCTGGCCTGGGAGCGCCGGCAGGAAACCCGCCACGAATATGTCGACGGCGAGATCTACGCCATGACGGGGGCGAGTCGTGAACATAACCTGGTATGCGGGAATACCTTTGCAGCACTTCATGCACAATTGCGAGCAACCCCCTGTGAGGTCTATAACAATGACATGCGCGTGAAGGTCAGCGAGACCGGCATCTATACCTACCCGGACATCGTGATCGCCTGCGCCGATCCACAATTCGAGGACGCCGAGGTCGACACCCTTCTCAATCCGACATTGATTATCGAGGTACTGTCCGACTCTACCGAGCACTACGATCGCGGTACCAAGTTCCAACACTACCGCACCTTGGCCTCGTTGCAGGATTATCTACTGGTGGCGCAAACCGAATCCCGGGTGGAACATTATGTCCGCGAGGCCGGTAGCCGCTGGTTGCTGACCGAATATCGGGGGCTCGATGACAAGCTCGAACTGGTCTCGGTGGGGTGTCGGTTGCTCTTGCGTGAAATGTACGAACGCGTGCCGTTGTGAGTGCCGGAAATTTTGCTTTCATGGCATTGCGACCGATCTTGATGCGCCGCTATCGGCCCGCTCCGGCCATGGCGCGCGGGATCGGAAACGGTTCGATTTAAGACCCCTTCTGCAGGGGATGAGGCGATGACGCTACGCCGGGTCGATCCACTCGGGGACAGCGCCGTACTGGTCGAGTTCGACGCGGCCCCGGAGGCGGCGCTGCGCCCGGCCATCGTTGGATTCTGCGCGGCGGTGCAGGCGCGGTCCTGGCCTTTCGTGCATGACCTGGTGCCGGGCGTCCAGAGTGTCTGCATCCATTATGACCCCGTGCGCCTCGCCGTGAGCGGCTGGACGGCACCGTCCTGGTGCGCCGCGCTGGCGGCCCTGGACGCTGCGCCGGCCAAGCCGTCCGCGGCCCGTCAGCAGCGGCTGCCGATCTGCTATGAGGCCGGGTTCGGTCTGGATCTGGAGCGGGTTGCGGGGCAGTTGGGTCTCTCGGTGGACGCGGTGATCGAGCGGCACGCGGCCGCGCTGTACCAGGTCGTGATGATCGGCTTCGCGCCCGGCTTTCCCTATCTGGCGGGCCTGCCGCAGGCCCTGCAAGTGCCGCGGCGGGCCAGCCCGCGCAGCGCGGTGCCGGCCGGCAGTGTCGCCATCGCGCAGGACCTGTGCGGCATCTATCCGGTGCAATTGCCGGGCGGCTGGCATGTAGTGGGGCGGACCCCGGTGCGCCTGTTCGACCCGTATCGCGACCCGCCCAGCCTCCTGCGGGCGGGGGATCAGGTAAGCTTCACGCCGGTTGATCGGCATGGCTTCGAGGCCCTGTGCACCAGTTGAAGATCCTGCGCGGCGGGCAGCTCTCCAGCATCCAGGACGCCGGCCGTCCGGGTTTTCAGGCCCTGGGCGTCACCCCCGGGGGCGCCCTGGATACGGTGGCGTTGCGCGTGGGCAACTGGCTGGTCGGCAATGCCGGGCACCAGGCGGCCATCGAGATCACCTGGGCGGGCCCGCGGATCGGCTGCACCGAGGATACCTTGATCGCGGCGACCGGTGCCGCCGCCGAGCTATCCTGCGCGGGGGTGCCGGTGCCGGGCTGGCGGCCGGTGTGGATCAGAAAGGGCGGCGTACTGGAGATCGGCCAGGTCACCGAGGGCGCCCGTCTGTATCTGTGTGTGCAGGGCGGGATCGACACGCCCGCGGTCCTGGGCGGACTGGGTACGGACTTGCGCAATCGCTTCGGCGGGCACGCGGGGCGGGCACTGATCCGGGGCGATGTGCTGGCACTCGGGGCGCAGCAGGAGTCCTACCCGCGCTTACATGCGAGGCTTACCGACACGCACGGGGACTTCGCCGCGCCGCCCTGGCAGGTGTCGATGTGGCGCGACAGCGGCGTGCCGAACGCCGCGCCGCTGCGGTTGCTGACCGGTCCACACCAGTCGCGGCTGGGTCCGAAGGACCTGGCGGCCCTGCATGGGGCGAGCTTTCGCGTGCTGCCGCAGTCCGACCGCCAGGCGTTGCGTCTGCAGGGGCCCGCCCTGACACTCAGGTCCTGCCGGTACCCGTCGGCCGGGGTCTGCCGCGGGGTCATGCAACTGCCGCCGGACGGCAATCCCATCCTGCTCCTGGCGGACCATCAGACGACGGGGGGCTATCCGGTGATCGGGGTGACGGCCGGCGTCGAGGGCACGCGCCTGGCGCAACTGCGCCCCGGTGACGCGGTGCGCTTCGTCCCCTGCGGGCTCGCGCAGGCGCAGCAACTGCTGCGGGAGCGCGAACGGCGGTTACTCATCATCAAACACGAACTGGCGTGGCGCGCCGCACAGGGCTGAGGCCGGTGCCGCGCCAAAGGGCCTAGCTCAACCATGGACATCAATGCCGATCTCGGGGAGGGCGGCGGTCAGGACGCCGCGCTGATGCCGCTGATTGCACGCGCCAATATCGCCTGCGGCGGTCACGCGGGTGACGCCGCCCGCATGCGCGCGACGCTGCGGCTGGCCGAACGACACGGCATCCAGATCGGGGCGCACCCCGGCTATCCTGACCGCGCACGCTTCGGGCGGACTGAGACCGGCGCTACCCCGGCGCAGATCGAGGCCGACTGCACCAGTCAACTCGCGGCGTTCCGGCGGGAGGCGGATGACTGCGGACTGGCCGTCGCCCATGTCAAGGCGCACGGCGCCCTCTATCACCGGTTGATGCAGGACCCGTCCGCCGCTGACGCCTTCCTGCGTGCCGTGCGTGCCGTGCTGGGCGGCGCTGCCGTGATGGGGCTGCCCGGCAGCGTCTTGCAGGAACGCGCGCCTGGCCGGGAGCGGATTCATTGCGGAACTGTTCGCCGACCGGCGCTATGAAGACAATGGCGGCCTGACCCCGCGCACGCACCCGCACGCCGTGATTGCTACCCTTGAGGAGGCACTCGCCCAGGTGCTTTCGGTGCGCGACACCGGGCGGCTGCGCTCACGGACCGGGCGGATGATCCCACTGCACGCGCAAACGGTGTGCGTGCATGGCGATGGCGAACAGGCATTGACCTTGGCGCGCGCCCTTCACCGCGTGCTGCACCCGGGCCGCGTCGCGGGCGCGAACACCCGGACCACTTCGACATAAGGCAACAGACATGAGCGATTCTCCGGTCCGGCGCTCGCTGCCCGGCCAGCGTTGGGCAGGCATCGATCTGCTCGACTACAAACCGAGCGGCAGCGCACCCTTCAAGGCCATCACCCGCCAGGTCCTGGTCGGCGACGAGACGCTCGCGGCGGAGCTGCGCTATTTTGAGATCGCCGCCGGCGGTCACTCCACGCTGGAGCGGCACGCGCACGCCCACGCCGTCCTGGTACTGATCGGCCGCGGGGCCTGTCTGGTCGGCCAGGGGGTCCATTCATTGGGACCGCATGACCTGCTGCGGGTCCCGCCCTGGACCTGGCACCAATTGCGCGCCGACCCGGACGCGCCGCTCGGGTTTCTCTGCCTGGTCAACCGGGAGCGGGACCGGCCGGTCTTGCCCACCGCGCATGACCTGGAGGGGCTGCGCGCCGACCCGGTGGCGGCTGCCTTCATGCGGGTGTGATACCGACAGGTTGCGCTGTCAAAGGACCAGGGGGCGATTCGGCAGTTCATTCGAGTGGGCGCCGGTCGCCGGGAAATGGGTCCGCAGTTGCGCAGCGATGTCGCGGACGCCGTGGCAGACGCCCGTCTCGAATTCGCCCCGGCGGAAGGCGTCGCCCAGGTCCCGGCAGACCTGCGCCCAGGACTGCGGGCCGATCCTGGCGTTGATACCCCGGTCGGCAACGATCTCCACCCGTTGTTCGGCCAGCAAGAGATAGATCAGCACGCCGTTGTTGTGTTCGGTATCCCACAGGCGCAAGTCGCTGAAGACCTCCAGTGCCCGCGCCCGCGCGGTGGTACCGCGCACGAGTTGCAACAGGTCGAGGTTGGCTTCGATGGCAACGCAGATCTCGCCGCTGTGGTGCCTTTCCGAGGCGGCGATTTCGTGTTCGATCCGATCCAGCACGGGGCGGGGAAACAACTGCCGCAGGCGCCAGGGAAAGTAGCAAAGGTGTTGCAAGAACCGACGCATCGTCTTCTCCTTACCAACTATCGGAGGCGCCGCCCCCGCCGCCGGAGCCGCCACCGCCACTGAAGCCCCCGCCGCTGGAGCCCCCGCCGCCGGAGTTGCCCCCGCCACTGAAGCCCCCGCCCCCGCTCCACCAGCCCCAATCGCTGGGGCGCTGCCGTCCCTTATCCCTCCTGCTCCCGCCCCTGCCCCTGCGATTGCGACGGCCGAGCAGCACGATGAGGAAGGCGGCCATCGCACCGGCGCCGGCCAGGATCAAGGAGCCGACCGATAGCCACAGACCCAGGCCGACCACCGCACCCGCCGCCGCCGCGCCGAACAATTCGCCCAATAGCGCGCGCAACGCACCGGCGACAAACACCACGGCAAACACCAGCACCGCCAACAGGTCCTCGATCGAGGACCAGTCCGGGTCCTGCTTAGGCGGGGGCGGCGGCGGCAACGGCTCGCCGTCCACCAAGCCGATCATGCGTCCAAGGCCGGCCGCGATCCCGCCGTAGAAATCGCCGCGCTTGAGGGCCGGCGTGATGTCCTCGACCATGATGCGCTTGGCCGTGGCGTCGGGGATCACGCCTTCCAGTCCGTACTGGGTTTCGATCCGCAGTCGGCGGTCATCCTTCGCCACCAACAGCAGCGCGCCGTCATCCACCCCCTTGCGTCCCAACTGCCACGCGTCCAAGATGCGGCGGGCGTATTGTTCGATGCTCTCGGACTGGGTACTGGGCACGATCAGCACGGCGATCTGCGCCCCCTTGCGCGCCTGGAGCTCGGCAAGATCGTGTTCGATCGCCTGCTGCTGTTGCGCGGTGAGGGTCTGCGTGAGGTCGGTCAGGTGCGAGCGCAGCGGCGGCACGGCCACCTCGGCCTGCGTCGGCACCGCGGCAAGCGCCCACCACCATCCCCACAGGAGCAGGAGGGGCCACCGACCGGGCAACCAGGGGCGCGGCATCGTCACTGCGCCGGGGCGGGCGCGCCGAACTCGACCCGGGGCGCGCGCGAGATCGCGCCTTCGTTCTCGACCGTAAAGTTCGGCTTCAACCCCTGACCAAACAGCATCGCGGTGAGATTGGACGGGAACTTCCGCACCGTGGTGTTGTATTCCCGCACCGCCTTGATATAGCGATTGCGCGCGACGGTGATCCGGTTCTCGGTCCCTTCGAGTTGGGCATGCAGGTCGCGGAACAGGCCGTCGGCCTTGAGTTGCGGATAATTTTCAGCCACCAACAACAAGCGCGACAAGGCGCTGCCGAGCTCGCCCTGGGCCGCCTGGAATTGCTTGAAGGCGGCCGGATCATCGATCAGCGCCGGCGTCATCTGCACCTGCCCGACCTGCGCCCGCGCCTGCGTCACCTGGGTGAGCACCTCTTTCTCATGTGCGGCATAGCCCTTCACCACATTCACCAGATTGGGCACCAGGTCGGCACGCCGTTGATATTGGTTGAGCACCTCCGACCAACTGGCCGTGATCTGCTCGTCCTGTGATTGTAATCGGTTGTAACCACAGGCGCTCAGTGACGCCAGGGTCAGAAATGCCAACACACCCGCCAATACGCGTCGCGGCATGGGATCGTCCTCACTCGTGGTTTAGGGCAATGGGCGATTCTATCGTTCCTGACCGGGCGACTCCAGATCCATAGCGCCGACCCCGCGGGGCTACCGGCCCCCCTCGCGCCGCCGATCGCGCGCGTGCGCAACCGCCCTTGGTGTGCGATGCTCGTCACACTCGGCGGCCCGAGGGGCTGCGAAAAACGGATACTGCCCATGACCGCAGCGACCATGACACCCTTCCCGCCCGGCTTCCTGTGGGGCGGGGCCACCGCTGCCAACCAACTGGAGGGCGCCTACGACGAAGGCGGCAAGGGCCTGTCGATCCAGGACGTGGCACCCAAGGGCATCAAGGGCCCGCGGACCGCGGCGCCGACCCCGGACAACCTCAAGCTGGTCGGGATCGACTTCTATCACCGGTATGCAGAGGATCTGGCACTGTTCGCCGCGATGGGCTTCAAGGTCTTGCGTCTGTCGATCGCGTGGAGCCGAATCTTCCCGAACGGCGACGAGGAGACCCCCAACGAGGAGGGCCTGGCCTTCTACGACCGGGTGTTCGACGCCTGTGCCCGGCACGGCATCGCGCCGCTGGTGACCATCTCGCATTACGAGACCCCGCTGCACCTGTGCGAAAAGTACAACGGCTGGGTCAGCCGGGAGCTGATCGGCTTCTACGCGCGCTATGTGCGGGTCTTGTTCGAGCGCTATGGGTCCAAGGTGAAGTACTGGCTGACGTTCAACGAGATCAACTCGGTGCTGCACGAGCCCTTCCTGAGCGGGGCGATCAACACCCCGCGGGACCAACTGTCGAAGTCCGACCTGTACCAGGCCGTCCACCACGAACTCGTGGCCAGCGCCCTGGCCACCCGTATCGCGCATGAGACGATCCCCGACGCCAAGGTCGGCTGCATGTTGGCGGCGCTGCCGACCTACCCGCTCACGCCGCACCCGGCCGACGTGGTGGCCGTGATGCAGGCCGACCACCGGAACCTGATGTTCGGCGATGTGCACACGCGCGGCGCCTACCCCGGATACGCCTTGCGCTATTTCCGGGACAACGCCATTACGCTTGACATCACGGACGCGGACCGCGAATGTCTGACCAACACCGTCGACTTCGTGTCGTTCAGCTACTACATGAGCGTCTGCGCTACCGCCGACCCCGCGTTGCAGATCAGCGGCGCGGGCAATATCCTCGGGGGCGTGCCCAACCCCACCCTGAAGGCCAGTGAGTGGGGCTGGCAGATCGACCCCGCCGGCCTGCGGATCATCTGCAACCAGTTCTGGGACCGCTGGGGCAAGCCCCTGTTCGTCGTCGAGAACGGTTTGGGGGCCAGGGATCGGTTGAGCGTGGTCGCCGGGGTCAGGACCGTGCTCGACGACGACCGGATCGCCTACCTGCACGACCATCTCGTCCAGCTCGGTGAGGCCATCACCGACGGTGTCGAGGTGCTCGGCTTCACCGCCTGGGGATGCATCGACCTGGTCAGCTTCACCACCGCCGAGATGAGCAAGCGCTATGGCTTCATCTATGTCGACCGCAACGACGACGGCACCGGCACCCTCGCGCGCTACCGCAAGAAGTCCTTCGACTGGTACACCGAGGTCATCGCCACCAACGGGGCGAGCCTGCGTCACGAGCGGTAAGATACGATTCACTAAGGCCCCTCACCCAGGTTGTCGCATGACACCGCGGAGCGCATAATCGTGTCTTGGCCGAACCACCAGATCCCAGCGCCTGCCGAGCGAGATGTGATTGCCGTCCCCATCGAACACATTTACCGCTCACCCCACCGCTCACTGGCACCGACCCCCGATCCCGCGGCGCTCGCGGCCTGGCTGAACAATCCGGCGTTGCGCGACCGGGTACTGGTACGTCCGCGCCAACCGGGCGGGTATGAACTGCTGGTCGGGGAGTTCGCCTGGCGCCTGGCGCAAGCCGCCCGGTTCGACACCTTACCGGCCAGGGTGTTGCAACCGGTCGATGATGGACTCGCGCAGCAGTTGGCGGCGCTGGATGCCGATCAGGATACCGCGCGACTCCCGGGCACGACCGTAGGCGCAGGGCATCTTCCCTGGTGCGGCAGAGCGAAGATGGGGATCGCCCGCGCCATGCGCGTGTTGCGCCAAGAGCAACGCTGGTCGTTGACCGCCGCCGCCGAGCTGTTTGGGCTATCCCGGGCCGAAGGGGCCCACTATCTGCGTGTGTTGACGCTGCCCGCGCCGGTTCTCGATCTGATCGAGCAGGGGGCGCTATCGTTCGGACAGGCGCGGGCACTCTCGCGGCTCACTGCATGGCCAGAACGGGCGCGTGTATTGGCGCACAAGGTGGCGGCACTGCCAGGGACGCCGGCCCGTGCGCGGCGGCGACCCTACAGCGTCCGCGAGGTTGAACGACTCGTCGCGGAGGTCCTCCGGCGAGAGGAAACGGTGGCTCAAGCCGGGGATGCCGGGATCGGTAAGCGCGCGGGTCTCACGGGCAGGATGGCGGGGCAGGTAAAGCACGCATCCGGCGATTTAGGACGGGCCGAGAGGCTCTTGACAGAGCGCTGCGGCTTTCCCGTTCAGATCGACTTCGACCCGCGCACGGGGCACGGTCGGGTCATGGTACGGTTTGCATCGGTTGACGAATTCCAGACCGTCGCAGAACTCCTGGCGCCTGGGATCGATTTTGAGGATGGTTGAGGACTCAGCGAAGGAATGATCTCTAGGCGGCACAAGCGAACCTCAGCGCACCCAGGCGGCGTGTTCCCCGGCGCTTACCGCCGGCGGTAATAACTTTATCCTCGGAGATTTATCGCTGCGTTGCCCATGACCGCCGCGGTCACGGCCGCTCGAGTCAGCCCTGGAGCGGCAACGACATGGACACCACGGCAAAGCACCGTCAGCTCGTGGCACTCAGACCCAAGACGGAATAATGCGCACGATCATGGGCAAGAACAAGACGGCAGGTCAGGCTGAAACACCCGCAACGCAACCGGTCGCGGTCCGCAACGGTGATTCTCCACGAACGGCCTATCGCAGGTGGCGCCAGGCATCGCTTTCTCGAACGATCCGCTGCTATCGGGTAATCGTCGTGATCAGCGCGGTGGCGCTTTTTGGTTGCAGTGCAGAAAAGCCAGGCGGACCGAATCACATGGAAAAGGACGGCACCGTGCAGGTCAAGATAGAGACGACACCCGCGAAGAAATAGCGGTCGGCGTATGTCCGTCCCGAGGGGCACTGTGTTAGCGTTCGATTTCCCCCTCCAGGCTGGCGCGATCACATGAGCGATTCAGTTTCTCCCCCGCCTCACCCAGAGCCTGGCCGCCTTGCGCGACCTCAGACGGCCGCCGCTCGGCGTGGCTGGATGCGTTGGCTGCCGGGGCTCCAGACCCTGCGCGAGTACAAGCTGGCCTGGTTGCGTCACGACCTCCTGGCGGGACTGGTGCTGACGACGATGCTGGTGCCCGTCGGGATCGCGTACGCCGTGGCATCCGGCGTGCCGGGGATCTATGGCCTCTACGCGACCATCGTTCCGCTCCTGGCCTATGCGCTGTTTGGCCCCAGCCGCATCCTGGTACTGGGGCCGGATTCCGCGCTGGCCGCTGTCATCCTCGCCGTCGTTCTGCCGTTGTCCGGCGGCGACCCCCTGCGGGCGGTCGCGTTGGCCAGCATGATGGCGATCCTCTCCGGGACCCTGTGCATCCTCGCCGGTGCGGCACGCCTGGGATTCGTCACCGAACTCCTCTCCAAGCCGATCCGTTACGGGTACATGAACGGCATTGCGGCGACCGTCCTGATCAGCCAGCTACCGAAGCTGTTCGGCTTCCCGGCCGCGGGCGATGGTCCACTGGAGGGCACCCGGGCCTTCGTCGAGGCGGTGCTGGCCGGAAGCACGAACTGGACCGCGTTGCTGGTCGGTCTGGGCACCCTGATGGTGATTTTTCTGTTCAGGGGCAGTCAGCGCGTGCCGGGGATACTGATTGCCGTGGTGGGCGCGACCCTCATCGTCGGGGTGCTGGACCTGGCGGCCAGCGCCAACGTGTCGGTCCTGGGCGCGCTCCCCCAAGGTCTGCCCGCGTTCGCCATCCCGTGGATCACCGATGATGACCTGGTGCCGGTGCTGATCGGCGGTGGCGCCGTCGCCCTGGTGTCGTTCGCCGACACCAGCGTGCTCTCGCGTACCTATGCCGCACGCACCGGCACTGCCGTCGACCCCAATCAGGAGATGGTAGGGCTCGGCGCCGCCAACCTGGCCGCCGGGTTCTTTCAAGGCTTTCCGATCAGCAGCAGTGCGTCGCGCACCCCGGTGGCCGAGGCGGCGGGCGCCAAAACCCAGTTGGCCGGGGTGGTTGGCGCACTCGCCGTGGCCCTGCTCCTGATCCTGGTACCTGACCTGCTGCGCAATCTGCCCAGCAGTGCACTCGCTGCCGTCGTGATCGCCTCGGCCATCGGCCTGATCGAGGTCGCCGACCTGCGTCGCATCTACCGCATCCAGCGTTGGGAGTTCTGGCTCTCCATCGGCTGCCTCGCCGGGGTGGTCGTCCTGGGTGCGATTCCAGGCATCGGCCTGGCGATCATGATTGCCGTCATCGAGTTTCTGTGGGATGGCTGGCGCCCCTACTGCGCGGTCCTGGGACGCGCCGAGGGCGTCAAGGGCTACCACGACATCACGCGCCATCCCGACGCGCGCCTCATCCCCGGCCTGGTCCTGTTCCGTTGGGATGCGCCCTTGTTCTTTGCCAACGCCGAGTGGTTCCAGGGCCGTGCGCTGGACGCGGTGGCGACCTCACCCACGCCGGTGCGCTGGCTGGTCGTGGCCGCGGAACCGGTCACCAGCGTCGACGTCACCGCCGCCGACATGCTGGCCGAATTGGACGAGACCTTGCACGCGGCGGGCATCAAGCTATGCTTTGCCGAGATGAAAGACCCCGTTAAGGATAAGCTGAAGCGCTTCGGGGTGTTCGCGCGGCTTGGCGAAGCGGCCTTCTTTCCGACCCTTGGTGCAGCCGTCAGCGGCTATCTCAGCACCTACCCGGTGGAATGGCTGGACTGGGAGGACCAGGGGTAGAGCGGCCGGGCCAAGACCCAGCTCGATTCCGAGCCGATACCTCCATGGACTGTCCAAGCAGTTCGTAACGGCGCGTGGTATAAGGTTCGCTGCCACATGAGCGCGGCCTGCCCGCTGCCGTCGACCGGCACGGACATCGCCGGCCCGGTCAAGCACCGACTGCCGTCGATGCCGATCGCCATCTCCCCAGACCGATGAACTGCGCCAGACCAGTGCACAGATCGAGTGAGCAAAGACCGATGAACTCCGACCCAGCCGGCACCGCGGCCGCTGACTTGCCCCGCCAGGCGGAACCGCACCTGGTTCGGCAGCCGCCGGACACCACTGCCATGCAGTCAGTTGGCGACCTCGAGCGCCTGGTGCATGAGCTTCGGGTTCGCCAGCACGGGCTGGAGATCGAGAATGAGCAATTGCGGGAGTCGCAAGCGAATTTGGAAGCGGCGCTCGCGATGAGCCTCGCTGCCAATGCGCTGGAATGTCGCGCGCTCGTGGTCGATGTCGCTGAGCGCAAGGAGATGGAAGAGCGGCTACGGATCAGCGAGGAGCGCTACCGGTTGTTGGCCGAGACGGCCATCGATGTTATCTGGACGATGAATCTGGACGGCCGGTTTACCTTCGTCAGCCCCTCGGTGCAGCAATTACGGGGCTTTACGCCGGAGGAGGTATTGCAGCAATCATTTGAAGACATTTTTCCTCCCGCTTCGCAGGCCCTGGTCCATGAGCAGTTCGGTCGTTTTCTGGCTGAGTTCCATGCCGGAACGCCAACGGGGACAATGCGGTTGGAGCTCGAACACAAATGTAAAGACGGCTCCACCGTCTGGACCGATGTCATTGCCTGCCTGCCGATCAGTGCCGACAGCACCTTTGTGGAAATCCTTGGCGTCACCCGCGACATCAGCGAGCGCAAGCAGGCGGAAGCAGCGCAGCGCTTGCGCCTGGCGGAACGTTCGCGGATGCAGGAGCGCGAGCAACTGCTGCAGGACCTGCATGACGGATTCGCCTCTCAACTGGCCAGCGCTTGCCTGCGCAACGAGTACCGCGTGCTCAACCGAGCCGAGGTGGGCGCGCTATTGCGCGAGTGTCTCGATGACCTCCATTTGGTCGTCGAAGCCCTGGGGCACGAGGATCTGAGCCTGAACGACGCCATCGCCGATTATCGTTACCGCTGTGAGAGCCGCCTGTCTGGTCTCGGGATGCAGGTCGACTGGGTGATCGAGCTGTCGGCCTGCCCGCCGTTAGAGCGGCGGACGCTACTGAATATACTGCGTATCCTGCAGGAAAGCCTGAACAACGCGGTCAAGCACGCGCAGGCCCGGCAGATCCGGGTCGCCGCCTGTTGTCATCCGGATGGCCAGTTGCGGATCGCCGTCTGCGATGACGGCATCGGGCTGCCCGCCGTCCCGGCGGCGGGGCGCGGTCTGGCGAACATGCAGAGACGGGCACGCGACATTGGCGGCCGGCTCGCTTTCACCCCTCTGGCGCCTGGTACCAGCGTGTCCCTGACGCTGTCTCTGAGCCAAGCGCCCGTCTCGCTATGGACTTAGGGCGAAGCCGGCGGGTCTTTTCAACCATGCGGTGCGTGGAAAGGCTGTTGTTGAAGCGCACCACCTGTGCGAGCGGTACCCACAGCACCTGGTGGGATTCGTCGTTGCCGGGGATCGACAGGTCGTCGTCCATCTCCACCAGGAAGCGGATGTCGATGTGCTCGTGGGCCGGGCCCTGTTCGCTCTCCGGGATGCTGTGGATGTCCACGTCGAACAGGGCGTCGTCCACCAGCCGGATGTGCGAGGGGTCGAGGCCCGTCTCCTCCGCGGTTTCCCGCAGCGAGACCCGCAGGATGTCGCCGTCTCCGTCCGCGTGTCCGCCGGGCTGAAACCATTGGTCGTGTTTGCGATGGTGCAGCAGCAGGACCCGCTCGCGGCTGGGATTGACCACCCAGGCCGAGCCGGTCACGTGGCCCGGCCACAGATCGCTGTGGAAGCAATCCTCGTGCGCGCGAATGAACACCCGCGCCCGTGCCACATAGGCGGACTCCTCCATGAAGCGGGTCTGGTGCGCAGCGAGTCGTTTGAGCAGTGCGCGGCGGTGCATGGCGGCGATCCTCGCTGGTGCCGATGGGTTGGAGCAGGGACCTCAGGTGCCGGATGGGTTTTCGACGGCCGCGATGGCCGCGGCGGCGGCCTCGTCCACATCACCCTCGCGGCCGGACAGGATCAGGCGCCCGAAAGCGCCGACGGCGCGCACGTCGATCAGGGTGATGTTGGCGGCCTTCTCCGCCTGGTTGGCGGCATAGACGATGTATCCGGCGGGCTCGGTCTCGAGGATGAACATGCTCTGGCCCGGCAGGATCATGGAGCCCCGTCGATCCTGGCGGTTGATCAGCACGCAGTGGTCCGGCGTCATGCCGCGGATCACCTCATGCCAGGCGACGCGGCAGGGTTGACGGTCCTGGACGCGGGACTTCAGCTTGGCGAGCACGGCCCGGCCGGCCTCGCGCACGTCGCTTTGATCGCGCTGGTGGATCACCATGGAGCCAAAGGTGCGCTCGACGACCTGCTGGGCCAGATGGACGCGGGTCGCCTTCAGCGCCACATCGGTCAGCCGGTGGACCGCCATCCCGGGCGAGACCTCGACCCACAGGCACGCATCCCCGGGTACCGGCAGAAAGCCCTGGGACACCGTCGCGATATAGGCGGCGAGCTGGGGCTGCAGCGAGTCGATATAGACGTAGGTTCTTAGATTAATCATCCTGCGCTGCCGGCTTGGCGGTGGTCGACTGGGCGGCGAGCGTTGGCCACATCTTCTCCATGCGCTCGCTGATCCCCGGTATGCTCTCGATCACGAACGCCAGAAAGGCCCGTGCGACCAGGGACAACTCCTTGCCTGTTGGATACACCAGATACCACCTGCGCATGATTGGAAAGCCCTCGACGTCCAAGAGCGCGACCGGTCCCTGCGTGCCCTCCAAGGTCAGGGTGTGCAGCGACATCACGGACAGTCCGAGCCCACCCACGATGGCATGCTTGATGGCCTCGCTGCTGCCGAGTTCCATGCGCACCCGGGGCCGCAAGCCGTGCTGTTCAAAGACCCGTAGCGTCGCGTCGCGCGTACCGGAGCCGGGCTCGCGCAGGATGAAGGTCTCCTCGGCGATGCGGGTGAGTGGGATCGTCTTTTCCCCCACCAACGGGTGGTCGCGGGGGGCCATCACCACCAGTGGGTTCGGGGCAAAGGGGACCGCCTCGACCTCGACCTGATCGCCGTGGAACTCGCCCAGGATGTAGAGATCGTCCTCGTTGGCGTTGATGCGATCCATGATGCGATCCCGGTTGGAGACCTTGAGTGCGACCTCGATCCCGGGATACCGCTTGCAGAACGCACCCAGTATTTCGGGCGCGAAATACTTGGCGGTGGTGATGACGCCGAGCCGCAGGCGCCCGCACTTGATCCCCTTCAGGTCGGCCACCTTCATCTCCAGGTTCGATAAGATCTCGAAGATGGCGCGGCAGGCCTGATAGAGCTCGGCCCCGGCCTCGGTCGGCCGGACCTGACGCCCGACGTTCTCCAGCAAGGGCAGTCCCAGGGCATCCGCCAGTTTCCTGGTCTGCATGGACACCGTGGGCTGGGACACAAAGAGCTCGTCCGCGGCACGGGTGAAGCTGCCGAGCCGCACGATGGCTTCAAATACCTGGAGCTGGCGCAGACTGGCTTGCCGAATCAGGTAATCGGGCATCGCCGCCGGCGGCGTGTAGGTCGGATCTCGGGAGGGAGGCAAGGATGACTCTCCGGTGGGCGCGTCGTGAGGCTGGGCGGCCTGATATCCCGGTTTGCGGAGCGGGGTTCAATCCGGCCAGACCCGCTCGACGGACCGATAGGGATCGACTGACTCGGCCGCTAGCGTGGTCGTCCGTGCCGGCCCGAGGACGGCGACCGCGGGCGTGGTCGACGCGCGGGCTCGGGGCCGCGGGGCGGCGGAGTCGGCCTGGGCGGCGGCGGGCTCGCCCTGGGCGGCAGCGGGCTCGCCCGGGGCGGCGGCGGTCTTGGTGCGGCGTGGTGGTGCGACGGGCGTGTCGCCGGTGCGCTCGGTCGTGGTCATACCCTGAATGCCTCTTCGATTGGTTGGCGGTGCCGACTGCCGAGCGGTCGTCCACAAGCGTCTTAGCGTTGTCGTTGTCGTTGTCGTTGTCGGATTATTCGATTACGACAACGACAACGACAACGACAGCGGACCCGGGATCTCGGTCACCACATCAGTGCTGATTGCACCCCCGCGGACCTGCGATCCTGGGCTGCGCCCGGACTCAGGTCAAGACGCCTTGATCACCGATCTCATCGATGAGCTGGGCAAAGCGACGCTGCCGCTCATCCAGGGACCCGCTAGCCTCGTCCGCGTGGATCGTCATGTTCACATAGTCGCGCCCGAAGCCGAGGTCGGGGTAAAGCCCCTCGCGCTCCGAGAGCGCGGCGGCCTGATCGAGAAAATCGCGTAGCGCGTCGTAGCTCGCGAACCGGTAGCGGCGCTCCAGACATGCCGGACGCGCCCTCTCTTGCCATTGTTGACTCATCGATTTTCTCCACCCATCACCTGAAAGATCACCGCAATGCCCGGCGCCGCGTGGGCGGCTCGACCGGCTGCTCGAGCGCAGCTATCCATTCGATCAACTCCCGGGCGTGGGCCTGCTCCTCGGCGAGCAGGGCCCCAAAGAAGACGCGGTCGTCCCGACTGGCGATCCGCTCGCCATGTCTGGCGGCATCGCGGTACAGCCCGACCAGCTCCAGCTCGAAGACATAGTCGGCCTGGAGCAGCGACAGCAGGTCGCCCCCCACCAGGGCCGGGCGCAGTTGGGACCCGTTCGGTGCCGCGCCGAGCGCCAGCATCCGGGCGATGATCCGCTCCACATGCTGCAGCTCCTCATGGGCCTCCTCGCGCAGGCGCTCCGCCGGTCCGTCCAGCCCCCAGGTCGCGACCAGTCGCGCCTGGGTACTATAGGTCTGGACCGCCGACAGCTCCAGGCTGAGGGCCCGGCCCAGATAGCCCAGGATTCGCTGGTCAGTGCTGTTCTGCCGCATGGGATCGCGTCACCCGGGTGCTGGGTCAGGCGGCCCGCGCCAGGGTCTCGCCGACCCCGCCGGTGGGCAGCACCGGCTCCACCTCGCGGTGGGGGCGGGCGATGATGTGGGCCGCCACCAGCCCGTCACCCACCCGCTCGCAAGCGTCGGCACCGGCGCGCACCGCGGCGTTGACCGCGCCGGTCTCGCCGCGCACCAGCACCGTCACATAGCCGCCGCCGACGAACTCGCGCCCGATGAGCCGCACCTCGGCGGCCTTGGTCATGGCGTCCGCCGCCTCGATGGCGGGCACCAACCCGCGCGTCTCGATCATGCCCAACGCTATACCGTAGATCTCGCTTGCCATCGCCTGGTCTCCACTTTGGAATGTCTTGGTTTGGAACTGCACGCGCCGCACCGCCGGGCGGCGAAGATGATTACCTGACTACCTGGTTACCTGATGACGGGATTGTCCGTGCCAGGGAACGGGGTGCCGAGCACCGGCTCCACCTCGCGGTGGGGACGGGCGATGATGTGGGCCGCCACCAGCCCGTCGCCGACCCGCTCGCAGGCGTCGGCACCCGCCCGCACGGCGGCGTTGACCGCACCGGTCTCCCCGCGCACCAATACGGTGACGTAGCCGCCGCCGACGAACTCGCGGCCGATCAGGCGCACCTCGGCCGCCTTGGTCATGGCGTCCGCGGCCTCGATGGCGGGGACCAGCCCGCGCGTCTCGATCATGCCCAGTGCGATACCGTAGTGTTCAGTTGCCATCGCCTTGTCTCCTGCTGATTGACTCGATTGATTTGACTTTTTCAAACGGCTGCCGACGTTGCCGCCGCGGCCGTTGCCGACCCCGCTGGTGCCTGGTCCCGGTCGTCGATGATCCCGCCGATGGTGAGATCGGTGAGCACGGCGAAATCCCCCTGGGCGTAGCGGGCCGCGGACCCGTTGACCGTGAACACCTGGTTGCCGGCCCGCGCCCCGACCGGGTCCGTCGCCACCTGGCGCTTGCCCTTGGCATCGCGCAACACCCGCAGGCTCGCCTGCTTGAGGCCAGCGATGCGCCGGGTGCAGACCAGCGGCCCTTCCACCTCGAACAGGTCCATCACGGGTTCTCCGGCGGTGGCCAGTGGTCGATGATGCCGACGATGGTGAGATCGCTCGGATACTCCTTGCTGCCGGCCGCCTCGCGGGCGGCGGAGCTGCCGACGCAGATCACCCAGTCCCCCGGGATGCAGCCGACCGCATCCACAGCCACCGCGCTGATGGCCCCGTCGCGCACCACCTGCAGGTGCCGGTGTTCCAGCCCGGGAATCCGATTGGTCGCGACCAGGGGCCGCTCGACCTGACAGATCTTCATCGCTCCCCCCCGGCCATGCGCTCGGCGTTGACGGTGCAGGACAGCATCTCGATGGGCGCGTCGGCGTTGCAGTCGCGCACCACCTGAAGGATGTGCAACAGGCCGCGCCCGAAGAGTTCCCCATAGCGCGTCTTGAGTGCCTCGGTCACGCGGCGGCAGTGCCCGACGGCCCGCTCCCGCGCACCCGGTACCTGGCCGTGGTAGTCGAAGCGCACCACCACCGGTGTGGGCAGCCCGCGGCAGACGTTAAGCCCGGTGAAGATCTTGAGGCCCACGTCCAGGTCCACCGTGGCCTCCTCGACCGTGTGGAGGTAGGCGAAATACATGAGGTTGCGCAGTTGGATCTCCTCGAAGCCGACGCCGGCCCCAATGAAACGCTCCGCATGGCCGATGTCGTCGTAGTGCTCGCCCTGATAGGTGCCCACATAGGCGATCTGGGAGAAGTTGTTCACGATCAGCCGCTCGATGAGCCGTGCCATGCCCGCGGCCACC
Organism: Candidatus Thiodictyon syntrophicum; assembly: GCF_002813775.1. NCBI lineage: Bacteria > Pseudomonadati > Pseudomonadota > Gammaproteobacteria > Chromatiales > Chromatiaceae > Thiodictyon > Candidatus Thiodictyon syntrophicum. Next base: position 84,565 of record NZ_CP020371.1, on the reverse strand, counting down.
CCGGGCGAGGTGCGGCGCACCGCCTCCTGGACCTCGCGCAGGGCAGCGGAGGCGTCCAGCCGGGCGGTACTGCGGTAGAGCGCCAAGGCATCCACCGAGCGGCCGAGGTCGATGGCGCCATCGGCATCCGGCACGTACACGCGGATCGCGTCCGTGGCGGTGTCCAGGCCCATCAGCAGGAGGTCGATGGAGGCCCCGCAGCAGAAGCTGTTCTCGATGGCCTGCTGAAAACCCCGCAGGCGCTCGAGCCCCGCGGCGGCGGCCCGCGCGTCATCCGAGCCGTGGGCGGCGCAGCCCTCCTGGTCCGGCGCCACCGAGCTATGGTGGTAGACGGCCGCCTTCAGATACCGGGTCGGCGCGTCCGCGGTGTTCGGCAGCCCGCGGCGCATGCGCAGCATCTCCACCTCGACCCACTTCTGGATGCTGTCTTCGATGTCGAACAGGGCCCCGGCGTAGGACTTGCGACGCACCGCCCGGTGGGGCAGGCGCAGCACATAGCGGACCAGGTGCGCCAGGCGGCCGTCCGCACAGGGCGAGAGGTCCAGGGTGTGGAAGCCGCAGGTCTGCAGAAAGCCCTCGAAGCCGCCGTTGAAGAGGGTCTCGTCATCGACCACCAGCGGGTCCCGGGTGTAAAAGTCGTCGCAGAACCGCCGGTAGGTCGCGAAGGTGCACCAGGCATAGAGGCGGCGCAGGTCGAGCTGAGCGACCCAGGCATTCGCCAGGATGTCTTCCGGCAGCGTGAAGCCGAGCGCCCGCTGGGCGATGGCCTGGGCCTGGGCCTCGAAGTCGGTCTCGTGCTGCAGGGCCGAGATGCGCTTCAAGGTCGGCACGATGGCATCGAAGGCGGACTTCACCCCCTGCTCATAGTCGTGGAGCCGCGCATTCTCCTCGGCGTGGGCCAGGACGTGACGGGTGGCCAGGCCCGCGGCCGGGCGGGGGCCGGCCACACCGGTGCCGACGCCGGCGCCGGCTCCGGCACCGTTTGCGCCGACGCCGACCCCCACCGCGCCGGGGCGGCGCAGTGGTGCGGTGCCGGTGGTCCGGGCGCGGCTGAGTGTTCTGGAGTGAGTGCGCTGCATGACTGTCTTTCCGGGGACGCTCTGATTTCTGTGCCGCTCGTGGTGTTTTCTGGATTCGGCCCTGTGTAGGTCCGTCGAATGGTGTCCGTCGATCCGTGTCTATCGATCCGTGTCTGGCGATCAGCCGCGGGCCCCGCCCGAGTAGGTGACCATCGCACCCTTGTCGGTGTTGCCGCTGCCGCCCGTGACCTTACTGACCGGCTCCGGGATGCCCTCGGCACGACCCTTCGCCTTGGTCGCGGCCTTGGTTACGGCCATGGCCGCGGCCATCGGCAGCCCAAGGGGCTGGGCGCCGCGACGGCTCGGGTTGCGCACCGGGGCCGAGGTCCCCGCGGTACCGGTGACCCGGTCGCCGGGGTCCCAGTCGTCGCCGGTGACCGTGATGCCGTCATTGATGCCCTCCCCGCTGATCCGCGACTTGACCCGTCCGTGGACGGTTGGCGGCGCGGCGGACAGGTCGGCCTCCAGCGGGGCGCGGCCGTTGCGCCCGAACCCGGTCTCCACGATCCCGGTGACCTTGCCGCTGGCCATGCCGAAGGGCCCGGTGATCCGACCGCCCTCCAGTGGCGCGCCCGTCACACCCCGGGCCGGTTGGGGCGCGTTGGACGCGTGGGCCGGTGACGCGATGCTGAAGTCGCTCCAGGGCGCGGGTTCGGCGCCGCCGGCCTCGCCGGTGCTGGGCAGGGGCTGGGGAAAGTCCGGGCTCCCGGGCTCTGCCGGTTCCGCGGCACACACCGCCAGGACCTGCCCGGCATCGCTGTAGGGGGTGCCGGTGACGGGCTCGCAGGCCCCTTTCGCGTCGCCCGTCATCCGGCCGCCGACGCCGGGCTGGATGCCGGTCATCATCGGGCGGATGCGGCGCTGGTCAGGCTGCATGCGGGCCGCGGCCCGGCTGGCCTGGGTCGGCTCGCAGTAGGCACGGTACTGCTCGACCCCGGCGTAGGGCGTGCCGGTGACGGCCCGGCAGGTGCCGGGCTCGTCGCCGGTCATCCGGGGCGCCCGCCCGGTCATGGTGCCGGTGATCCGCTCGCCGCCCAGGGTGGCGGAGACGCCGACCTTGCGCTCGGTGCGGGCGGGCGTCGCAGCGCAGAACTGACCGAACTGCTCCAGGCCGATGTAGTCGTCACCGGTGACGTTGCGGCAACTGCCGGCCTCATCGCCGGTGAGCGCCGGGTGCCGGCCGATCATGGTGCCGGTCACGGTACCGCCGAGCAGGGTCGCGCTGGTGCCGACCTTGAGTGGGGCGGCGCTTGGACCGGCAGCGGGGCTGCCGGGCTGCATGTACTGGGTACCCGTGAGGGAACGAGTGGCACCGACCTCGTCGCCGGTCACCTTACCGGAGCGTCCGACGTTGTTGCCGGTCACCCGCTTGCCGCCGCGGGTCGCGGCACTGTCGGACTTGGCCGGACCTTTTTCAGGCGTGCGGCCGCAGAAGGCCTCCTGCAGATTGGCGCCCATGTACTCGGTCCCGGTCACCTGCTGGCAGGTACCGGGTTCGTCGCCGGTCACCTTGGTGCTGCGTCCGACCTGGTTGCCGGTCACCGGGTTGCCGCGATTCGTCGGGCTCACGCCGACCCGCCTGGGGGCCTTCGGGGGCTCGCCCTGGCAGAAGTCGCGGAAGATGTCGGCACCCATGTATTCGGTGCCGGTAACGGTGCGGCAGGTGCTGGCCTCGTCCCCGGTCATGTCGCGCGAGCGCCCGACCATGGTGCCGGTCACGGTCTGGCCGTGGGAGGTCTCACTGGCACCCACCTTCCAGGGGGCATCCTGGGCCGCGCCCGTTGCCGCGCCCGGTGCTGCTGCGGTGCGGGCCGCCCGCGCACGCCCGGTGGGTGCGGACTGCTTCCGGCCGGCACCCCCGCGGCGGCTGCGCTGCTCGCGCAGCGCCTTGGCCAACTCACGGCCGGACAGCTCCGGATTGGCCGCCCGCGCGGTCTGGGCGGCGCTCAGCCCGGCGGCGCCGACGCCCGCCTTGCCGCGGGAGGACTGGGCCTGGCGGCGCGCCAGCGACGCGGCGCGCCCTGGGTTCATTCGCGTATCGTTGCGGCGGGGCCCGCGCGGCTTGGGCCGCCCGTTGCCGCGACTGGGGGTCGCGGCCCGCGAGAGGGAAACGTCGCTCCCCCCGCGCTCGCTCGTGTCCTTGGCGCCGCAGGAGCAATTCCCGTCCTGGCGTGAGGCATTCTTGGCGGCGCCCGGCTCGTCCACCGGCTTGGTGCGCTCCCCGTCACGCACCCGATCCTTCCGGTCGACGGCGACTTTACCCTTGCTGGACATCGCCTTGCGACGGGCGAGCGCCGCGGCGCGGCCGGCGTTGGCGCTGGGGGCTGGCGGTGCAGGCACCGCGGCGCGCCGACCCGCCACCGGGACGCGGCCCGGCTCCGGCGCGATCGGCGGGGCTGAAACCGGTGCCGCACGCACCCTGAGCGACGCCTGAGGATCGCTCGGGCGCTCGGCCTCCCGACGGGTCGGGCCCGCCGCGACGGACTGTATGGCCGCCTTGCCGGCACCCGACAAGGCCTGGCGCCGCGCCTGTGCCAGCGCGCGTCCGCTCGTCCCCGTTACGTTGCTCTCTGGTTTCATGTCTTCACCCATCTACTCGAGAACCGCCTCTGCTCTAAAACCGGCCTTGATCATCGTCCCGGCCGCCACCCAGGCGTCCCACACCGGAGGTCGAGGCTTTAGCCGGATCAGGGCCGCGAAGACGCGATGTCGACCGGCTAAAGCCTCGACCTCCTGTCTCCTTGCGGCCGGAACGACGATCAATGCCCTAAAACCGCCCCACGCGCTGCCTGAGAACCGGGGTCCGTCAGGTGCGACCCTCGATGACCACGAACGACACCCCTTGGCTCTGGGTGTAGTTGTCGTAGCCGATGAGGCGCACATGGTGAGTCGGGTAGGCCTGGTGGCAGGCATCGATCTCGGCCATCACGCGGTCCATGTCCTGCTCGCCGAAGAACGGCAGCTTCCACATGGTCCAGTAGTGATCGGTCGAGCGGCTCGGGTGCTCGTGCTCGATGGCCGGCGTCCAGCCGTTACCGATCAGATAGGCGATCTGGTCGTAGATCTCGTCCTGCGTCAGCTTCGGCAGGAAGCCGAAGGTTTCGAGGGTCTGGGCGGTCTGGTAGTCGCCCACCGTGGAGTTGGTTCGCATTGAGATAATCCTCGCGGTCGGTTCACTGGGGTTCTGGACTGCGGCTTGAGCGTCAGGCCACGTCGAGCTTGTCGACGGTGTCGAACTCGAACTTGATCTCCTTCCAGGTCTCCATGGCGATGGCAAGTTCCGGGCTGTGTCTGGCGGCGTCGGTCATGATGTCGCGCGCCTCCTTCTCCAGTTCCCGGCCCTGGTTGCGGGCCTTGACGCAGGCCTCCAGCGCGACCCGGTTGGCCGCGGCGCCGGCCGCGTTGCCCCAGGGGTGGCCCTGGGTGCCGCCACCGAACTGCAGCATCGAATCGTCCCCGAAGATGGCCAGCAGTGCCGGCATGTGCCAGACATGGATGCCGCCGGAGGCCACGGCCATGACGCCGGGCATGGAGCCCCAGTCCTGATCGAAGAAGACCCCGCGCGAGCGATCCTCGGGCACGAAGGACTCGCGCAACTGATCGACATAGCCCAGGGTGGACTGGCGATCACCTTCCAGCTTGCCCACCACGGTGCCGGTGTGCAGATGGTCGCCACCGGACAGGCGCAGACACTTGGCCAGGACCCGGAAGTGGATACCGTGCTTGGGGTGACGGTCGATGACCGCGTGCATGGCGCGGTGGATGTGCAGCAGCATCCCGTTCTTGCGGCACCAGTTGGCGAGCCCGGTGTTCGCCGTGAAGCCGCCGGTGAGGAAGTCGTGCATGATAATGGGCGAGCCGACCTCCTTGGCGAACGCGGCACGCTCGTACATCTGCTCCGGGTCCGGGGCGGTGACGTTCAGGTAGTGGCCCTTGCGCTCGCCGGTTTCGGCTTGCGCCTTCTGAATCGCCTCGCCCACGAACTCGAAGCGGTCGCGCCAACGCATGAAGGGCTGCGAATTGACGTTCTCGTCGTCCTTCGTCATGTCCAGGCCGCCGCGCAGACACTCGTAGACGGCCCGGCCATAGTTCTTGGCGGACAGTCCGAGCTTCGGCTTGATGGTGGCACCCAGCATGGGGCGGCCGTACTTGTTGAGCCGGTCACGCTCGAGCTGGATACCGGCCGGCGGGCCGTTACAGGTCTTGATATAGGCGATGGGAAAGCGGATATCCTCCAGACGCAAATGACGCAACGCCTTGAAGCCGAACACGTTACCGACCAGGGAGGTGAGCACGTTGACGATCGAGCCTTCCTCGAACAGGTCGATGGGATAAGCCACGAAGGCATAGAAGGACTCGCGGTCCCCCGGCACGTCCTCGATGCGATAGGCGCGGCCCTTGTAATACTCCAGATCGGTCAGCAGTTCCGACCACACCGTGGACCAGGTGCCGGTGGAGGATTCCGCCGCCACCGCCGCTGCCACCTCTTCGCGCGGCACACCGGTCTGACCGGTACACTTGAAGCAGGCGAGCAGGTCCGTATCGAGCGGGACATAGTCCGGGGTCCAATACATGTCGCGGTATTCTTTCACGCCCGCGTCATAGGTCTTAACAGCCATGAGCGACTCCTGATTCGGTTGCTGGGTTGGCGGAGACAAAATGATTCCTGATGTTGGGCGTAGCATAGATAACCGGTAACCCGGACATCCAATACATATTTCGTTCGCTAGCCATAGACTCTGATCTATCGGCGCCGCGCCGGGCCGCCCCGGGGGCCGCGTGGTGGGGTCTGCGCCGCGCGCAACGGGTTCGGGGTCTGACAATCATCGGCGCGAAAACTTACGCTAAGCCCCTTCCTGCGGTCTCAGGAATTTCGCGGCGACATGAGTTTCCGGGGGCGTGCGCGACTTCGACGCCGGGCGCAGGCACAAAAAAGGCGGCTCGCGCCGCCTTGTTGGCCTTGATCGTCGTTCCGGCCGCAGGGGACAGGAGGTCGAGCTTTAGCCGGTCGACGGCGCGTCAGCGTGCCCCGGGTCCAGCTAACGGTCATGGCACCCGCGCCACCCCGGAACATGAAAGTCCTCTCGACCGCTAGCTCGATGGCCAGCGTGCGGGGCGGCGTAGTCAGGGCTTCCAGCCCTGACTGTTCCAGCCCCGACACCGTCAGGCCAGGATGGCCTGACTACGCACTTTCACGGTAAAGCCGCTCCCACAGGCCCCGCCGGACTTTCACGGTAAAGCGTCGACCTCCGGTGTGAGACCTCGGGGCAGCGGCCGAAACGATGATCAAGGCCCAGGTCTTCGAGAAGAAGGCCAGGCTTACGGCGGACGGGACCTGACGCCGGGCGGAAGGCGTCAGGTTGCGGTCTGAGAGGTCCGGTCGGACCCGCCAGGTAACTGAAAAATCGACCCTAACCTGATGCATTTTCGGCCGCGAGCCTGACCTTAGGCTGGGGTATACCTCAGGGACACTGGCGAGGAGGTGCGTCGGCCCCTGAAATCCCGGAGCGGCCCTTACCTGGTTTTTCTGTTCCATTGCGCCCGCGACCCCAATATCCGCAACGTCAGAATCGCCCTCCCCCTGGACACCGAATCGGATTTATGGTTCAGTTCGGGGCGGTCGCCGGTTAGCAGACAGTTCGGCAGATTCAGTCTAAAAAATTAGGCGCGTCTTCGCCAAAAGCGAACCAAGAAGAGAATATCTAAGGTTAATGTATGATTTTTGGAATTCACGGAACAAGCGTTTCAGTATCAGAAAAAATAAATAAAGAAGGATTCATAACCTCTATATCAGGAATGTCGGGGCCTGGAGTTTATTTTTGGCGCTACTTCAATGAAGACTGCTACGCAAGATACTTGTCATTTATGTGGTGGAAGTACTCAAAAGAAAGAGGTGAATATAACAAACTAGGCAAAAATACTGATTGCTGCCTGATAGCGATGAAACTCAACACTACCGAAGATAAAACATTGGACCTGAGCCACGGCCAAATAAGAGAAGAAGTCAGGAGCTTAGTAAACAAACAACTTAAAAGAATAAAAACCAGCGGAGCAAAAATTACTGAGCCAGAAGAAATATTAGTTTCTACCCTTTATCAATTATTTGTTGAAAAAATTGAAAATTACAGGGGTGTGAAGTTTGACGCCATCATTTCAGATATCTCCACCCCAAAAGGATCGCCAGGAAAAATCGGTCGGTACTTTGGAAACTGCGGGGAAGCTGTTGTAGTACTAAATACGAGCAGCATTGAAATAATTGCATCTGATATGGTAACAGAATATGAATACTAGCCTGGAGAATGCATCAAGATTGGCAGCAAAAGAAATCGAAGAAATGCCAATAGAGCAGTTGCTGGCAGAGATATCCGCAAGCAAAAATTCACAGTTTGCTGCGACCATTAGGCAAATCGCTAAATTTGCCGAAAATTATCTGTATCCAGATGAAACACAGAGGTACCACGTTGTCACAACAGAAATAAAATATGTTAAATTAAAAGAAAGCGCATATACATCTTTTACGGATAAATCTTTTATCGCGGCGAACGAAGAGCCATTCCCATTGGCTGCGTCATGATACTAAGGAGAATATAATGGCCGATAATTTTAAGTTACACCCTATCCAGCTACTGGGCATACAGGTAAAGGAGCTATTTATTAGAGTAAATGGCCTATACGAAACACAAAAGTCCGATGAAGGCCGATTCCAGATAGGAATCGGCCACTCTGATTTTGATATTAACGACAGCACCATTGATATCGGATTATTCGTAAGAATAGGGCAACCAGAAATTATTGAGGAAAAAGACATAACCACCAAGTTCGATTTAAAGATCCATCTTCTTGCTAAGTTTACAGTAGACCAAGAACGATTTCCGATGGATAAACTTGAACACTGGGCAGAACACAATGCCCCATTGATATTATATCCATATATTCGCGAACATGTTCACGCCTTAACTATTAGGGCCGGCATAGCTCCTATTTTGCTGCCGCTTATGGAAATACCTACTATTTCTGTTAAAGGAAATAGGGGGGAAATAGGGGACAGGGGGAAATAGGCGACAGACCACGGTTTTCGGTCTAGATCGATAAATCGAGCGGGAAACCGTGGGTTGTCCCCGATTACGCCCTTGACCAGATAAGGCCGCGAGACGTTGAGGAGATCCGCCGCCTGCTGGGTGGTGAGCTCCGCATGTACTGGCACTAGCGAGACCGCGTTGCCCTGGGCCATCTGGTTCAAGATGTCCACCAGCAGATGGATCGCCGACACCGGGACCGTCACGTCCGCGTCGCCGTCGATCAGGCGCAGTCGCGCCCGCTCGCCGGTGCCCACGCAGGCCGCGAGCAACCGGCTGCTATCCGCGGCCAGAATGGCCTCTTCATCGGTCGGTAACCGCACCGACCGCAGAACGTTGGTTGCCACGTCGATCGCCCCCTCCACCGTTTCGGAATCTTCTCAGTCTACCGGGAACAGCGAAATGATTTGAAATACTCGCAAGGATAGGCGGAAGCACTCCAGCCTAGCCCGTGGCGCATCCCGCGGCCACCCCGCGGTCGGTCCGGTTCTTGGCCTCGCTACGTGTGTGACTGCCTAGCTTTCATAAGGATCGGATACCTTCTCCCAAACCGCGCAGTGGTGAGGCATGGCAGCGTGCCTGTGATACCGATGACTTAACCTAGAATCGGCAATTGCTCACGCAAAGACGCCAAGAACGCAAAGAAGAATAGAACTTTGCTGGCGATGATCCCGTCACCCGGTAGGTGAACCATACGACAGAGATATCGCATTGAAAAACTTTGCGTCTTTGCGTCTTTGCGTGAAAAAAATGCTCTTTCCAGGCTTAAGGGAAGTGTATCAAGGCAGCCCGCGAAAACCCCAAAAAACGCCCCTCTGGGCCCGCGCGGGCGCCCTTTCTGGGGCGTTTTTCGGGGGTCCCTGAGACAGAATTAGTCATTCTGTATCACGCACACGGGCCGGCCCCGCGGGCGCGTCGTGACCGTCGCCGCGCCGCCGAGGGGGCCACTGCCAGACCAACCCCGCGCCAGGTGACACACCCGGCGCCGTGCCCGGCGGACGGGCGGCGGCGCGCCGACCCATGGCGGACTGACAGCGAGGCCGATGTCCTGATGCGTCAGTTCGCCGGTTTTCAGGTCGAACAGCACGAAGCATTTCAGTAAGTAATTGTAAAAGACGAGGTCGATGTAAAAATCTTTGCTCTCGGTGCTGATGCGCTGCTGCCGCGCGACAAAGGCGAAACCCTTGCCCAGTTCCAGCAGGAAGGCTTGCAGCTTATCCATCAAGCCCTGCTCTAATTCGCTTTCAAGCAAACGGCCCGTACCCGGCAAGCCCAAAAACTCGAGTAGCACGGGGTCGCGCACAAACGCACGCGGGGATTGATTCAAGGGGGCTACCTGACTGCTTGCTTCAGCCTGGACGGCCGCCTTGTCCTGGCTGGACAGCAGGCGTTCGTAATAGAGGGTGCCAATTTGGCGCTCCAGCGCTCGTGAACTCCAATTTTGGGCAATGGCCTCGTTCACATACCACTGCCTTGCCGCCTCGCTATCCAGTCGCAGCAGCGTGCGGTAATGCGTCCAACTCAATTCGGTACGCACCGCGTTCCAAAATGGAAAGGCTTGGAAAAAGCTGCGCATGTGGCGCAAATTACGCGCATCGAAACCCGCGCCGAACTCATGCGACAGGCGTTCCGCCAATTGCGGCAACAGTCGCGCTCCATAAGTGGCTCGGGCGTGGCCTTGCTGCTCGAAATCCACGATATGGCGGCCAATCTCCCAGCAGGCACGTACTTGAACGGCATCCACTGTACGCAGCGCCTGGGCGCGTGCCTGGGCGATCAGGTCACGCAACTGGCCCACCAGTCCGTTCAGTGCTGCCGACTCGACCCCCATACCATCGACGGATGCTTTACTCATTGCATATCTCCTGAACCGAAGCCTGCTCCTCCGTTACCGCAAGCCAGACCGGGCAACACTCGGTCTTCCGCGGTCTGGATCCAAGCCATCGCCGTTGGCCTGAGCGACCGAGGAGCAACCCTCGCCCCGACCAGGCGAGCGAGACCTCGATCAGGTCCGAGGGAGCGTCACCAGGTGGCGCAAGACCAGGCTCGGGAGGGGCGGCGCGGGCAGATCCCCGTGCTCCAGGACCGCCTGTTGGCCGCCGCCCCTTCGCGGACCTAACTCCATTGCTCACATCAAACGCCAGATCACCTAAAATAGTCTTGCATTGTGATTGATTTTACAAGAGCCTGCTCAGACAATGACCGCCCAAGCAGAGGCTTAGACGATGGGGTCTGTGTTGGCTCGTCCTGAGTCGATGTTCGCGCACCACTGAGGATTGAAGGTATGGCCTTGACGAAAGCCGACATGGCAGAACACCTGTTCGACGAGCTTGGGCTCAACAAACGGGAGGCCAGCGAGATCCTCGAGGGCTTCTTTGAGGCGATGCGCACGGCGCTGGAGCGCGGCGAGGACGTGAAACTGTCCGGGTTCGGGAATTTCGCCCTGCACGAGAAGAAGGAGCACCCGGGGCGCAATCCAAAGACCGGTGAGGAAATCCCGATCACCGCCCGCCGTGTCGTGACCTTCCGGCCCGGCCAGAAGCTCAAGGCCCGGGTCGAAGCCGATGCCGGATCCGCGCAGCCGAGCGCTGCCGCTGCGGGGTCCGACGAACGGCGCGCCACGACCTGAACACGCCAGGGCTGGGCCGGCGCGGATTGCGCGCCAGCGGGCGCCAAGCCGCGAGTAGCCTGTCGGATTTTCGGGACCGCGCCGAAACATCGGTCACCAATTGATCGTTTTCGGTGGTCCTACGCGAAATCTGCGGCTCCCGCGTTGGGTCAGGGCTTCAGATTTCGCGTAGGAACATGCTTCGACGCTAAGTCATTGAGGGTACTACGGTTTGCACGATCGGACGCCCGCCGGTGTCCGCCGGCGGGCCTGGCGCGCCGCGCCGGGGCCAGCGCAAGGTGCCGGGGCACCCGACGCCACGGCGAGCCTCGCGGGGTTACTGAGTGCCCTCGTCGAAGGTCAGCGCCCGAACATCCCGCGCGCCGTGCACCACGCGCACGATGATGACTTCCTCGTCGGTAAACAGGTAATACAGCACGTAGTCGCGGTGGAAATGCGCCCGCAACCCCGGGGCCAGCCGCTCGCGGCGCGGGCCAATCTCCGGATGCGCCTGGACCGTCGCGAAACGCCCCTCGATCTCGCGGATCAGCTTCGATGCGGCCCGGCGATTGTCCTGGGCGATGAAGCACCAGATATCGACGAGATCCTGCTCGGCGCTGTCGGTTATGCGCAGGCGTCGCGAGCCGCTAATTGTTGCTCTCCCTTACGAATGATGCGCTCGGCGTCGAAGTCGCGTAGGCGCCCGGCCGCGATGTCGGCCAGCCCCTCCTGGACCTGCGCGCGTAGTTCGCCTAACTCCTGTTCCTGCAACGCCCGCTTATGCCGCCAGTCGCGCAGGGCCTCGCGGATAATCTCGCTGCTGGAGGCGTACTCGCCAGCCTGCACGGCGCCGCGCACGGCCTGTGCCATCTCGGCGGTGAGTGTGATGGTGATGCGTTCGATGGTGCTCATTAGTATGAGAATATCATACTGGCGGTGTTGCGAGGAGGCCGTCGGTTGTTCGTTGTGGGGCCCGAGGCCCTGGACGACCGGTGCTGCGTGTTCCACGGCCCCGCCGACGCAGTCTCGTGACGACTTGGCCCAGACGCGCCTTGATTTATTTCAGCTTTCCTTCAGGAGTTTGGCGGGGAGTGCCATCAGAAATGTATTTCGTGGTACGTCCCCTATTTCCCTATAAAGACGAGTTTCGTCATCACGCGGGACGAGGCCGACCGCTTCCTCGCCCACATCGCTGCGGGAGGTTTGAATCTCGTGATCTACGCCGAGGGCCACGGCATCGACCACATCGTGGTCGGGCACCGCGGGCACAGCCTGTTCGAGCGCCAGTTGATCGGCTCGGTCGCCCGGCGGGTGATCGCCTATGCCCCCTGCGCGGTGACAGTGGTCCGGCCGCGGGCCTGATCTCCGTGTTATGATTCGCCGTATTGCGGTCAGGTCGCGGCGGGCGGGCAGTCCCCGTCGATCCGTAGTGCATCGCGAGGGTCGCGGGCACTCGTAACGCCATCGGGGCGCATCGACACCGCTGCTTGAGCCGCGCGGGGGCTCTGAGACCAACACATGAGAGGCTTGCGATGCAGGTCGAGGCCGATGTCTCCGACGACGGTATATTGACCGCCAAACTGCCGGACCGCTATCGCGGCAGGCCTGTGCGCGTCATGATCGAGGACGAGGACGAGCTTGCGTCGGCGCAATGGGCGGCACTGACGGCGGTGCTGGACCGGGTCGAGCCCCAGCGCATCGCGCAGCGCAGTCATCGGGAGATACTCGAAGAGGTCCGGGGGTTCCGGGAGTCCGAATGAAGCTAGCCTATCTGGACTCGTGCGTCTGGATCACCCTGATCGAGGAGTACAGAACGATCAACAGGAAGATAGGGCGAGGATCATGTCCAAGGATTAGTCACGGCGCTGCTGCATTGCCCGTTCGATCAGCCGCGACCGCGGACCGTTCGCGGCAGGCGCCGGGTCAAGATCAATTTGCGGCACCACGCAGATTGAGCCACTTAGAGCCTTAGCGTACGATTTTTCCGTTTCGTGAGGTGACCCCTACTACGGCGCGTCTGGCTAGCCAGAGCCTTCTCGTTCTCCTGAATCATGGCGCGAAGAGGAAAGCATGCTACATCTTTCGATCGGTAGCCAACTCGATCTGACTCGTATCCAAGAGCTACTCAAGCACACAAGAGGCATCGACATCTCTTTTTACGGCGCACCTTCAGCGTTCGCACTCGACGGTGGTCGTATCGTGCATGATTCCAAAGAGAACTTCCTGAGCGTACTTCATTATCTTAGAGAGCGAAGCATCCCATTTAACGTCTGTTGTAGCACTGTTCTTGGTCCAGACGCACTCACCATCGATTCGCGCACATGGGACCTGCTAGCCGAAGCGTACCATCCGAGGAATGGCGTTATCGTCGCCCGACACTGGATAGCAAAAGAGATTAGAGATCGCTTTCCTGATTTTCGTTTCACCTTTTCGACCATCGGCTTTCTCAGTGAAGGATGGCATGAGTTCTCCCTATTTTCAAATTTTGATGTCGTCGTCTGCCCTGTCCCCGAAACATACAACTTTGACCTTATTTCCAAAGCAGAGCACTGGAGAAAGTTGGAGGTTTTCATAAATAACGAATGTGCCGGCTTCGGGACCAACTGCCTATCCCATTACCGGCATAATTCGGAGGCAAACCGCGATGGAAATACGAACGCACTATTCCAATGTCCTAACCTGCGTAAAGGAGCGCGACGCAAAGACTGGCGGACGCAACCTACCGTAAATGACTTACTCCGTTACTATGACCTTGGTGTCCGCCACTTCAAAGTCATAGAGCGCACATCATCCGCACAGGACTACACGCAATACCTGGATCTTTTGCGACACATCTCTGATCTACGCACCATCACCGCCACAACATAAGGACTACCCGCATGAGCCACGCATCGTGTCCTTCCGGTAAGGCTGCATGAAATCCCGTCCCTAGCCCGGTAGCGTAGGAGCCCCGTTTTTGGTGATCCGGAGGCTCCACGATGTCACTGTCACTTCCCGCCGCGGCCGATCTGGCACAGACGGCCGCGGCCTTTGCCCACTGGCGCAACACCACGTCCCAGGGCGCGCGCATTCCCGCGGAACTGTGGTCGCGGGCGGTTGAACTGGCCGCCCGCCATGGGGTAAGCAAGGTCGCCACGACGCTGCGACTGGACTACGCCGGTTTGAAGCGGCGGCTGACGGCGCGGACAGCGCCCCTGCCGGTGCCCACCACGGCGCCGCCGGCCTTTGTGGAAATGATGCTGGGCTTACCACCGTCGGGGCCGGGCTGCGTGCTGACCCTGTCCGACGCCCGTGGTCGTTCGTTGCGCATCGAGTGGACCGGGGCGGCGACCGGCGAGGTCGCGACGGTGGCGTGTCGCCTGTGGGAGGCGGCGCCGTGCTTGCCCTGACCCCGCAGTTGCGGGTCTTGGTCGCGACGGACCCGGCGGACTTTCGCCAAGGCATTGATGGTCTTGCCCGGCGGGTGCGCCAGGTGTTGGCGGACGAGCCCATGAGTGGAGCACTCTTCGTCTTCCGCAACCGCCGCGGTACCGCGATCAAGCTCCTGGTCTACGACGGCCAGGGTTTCTGGCTGTGTCAGAAGCGCCTGTCCGAAGGCCGCTTTCGGCACTGGCCGAGCGGCCCGCCGGGGCAGGTGCTGGCCCCCCAGGAACTGGCGGTATTGCTCGCCGGTGGGGATTGGCGCGCCGCGGCGGGGGCGCCGGTGTGGCGGGCGTTGACGCCGGGGGCGTGACGTGGCGGTGTACGATGCGGTATAACGCCGTGTATGAACACGACGCTCCTGCACCACCGGCCAGTCGCGGCATGAGCCGGCGTAAGAACCCGCGCACCCCGCGGGTGTCGGTCCCCATCGCGCGACTCGATGCCATTGTCGAGCGCACCCGTACCCAAGCGCTGCCGGTGGATGACCACGCCACCCTCAAGGCGGCGGTCGACACCTTGGCGCGCCTGACCGAGGAACTGGAGACCACGACCACCACCCTGGAGCGGGTGCGTCGGCTGATTTTCGGACCCCGCACCGAGACCACGGACACGGTCCTGGGCAAGGACCAGCCAGCGCCGCGCGATGCCCCGGCGCCGCCGGCCGACGCCGACCCGGCGGCGCCGGGCGCCAGCGACGGCGATGCCACGCTGCCGCCCCACCAAAAGACACGCACTGGCCACGGCCGCAACGGGGCCGACAAGTATCCCCGCGCCCCGCGCATCCCGGTTGCCCACGCCACCTTGAAGCAGGGCGACCCCTGTCCCGAGCCCGGTTGCACCGGCCGGGTCTATGTCCAACGCCAGGAGCCCGCCGTCCTGGTGCGCGTCACCGGCGTGGCGCCCCTGCAGGCGCAGGTCTACACCCTGGAGCGGCTGCGCTGTGGGCTGTGCGGCACGGTGTTTACGGCCGACCCCCCCGCGGGCGTGGGCGCGGCGAAATACGACGCGACCGCCGCCGCCATGATCGCCTTGCTGAAATACGGCTGCGGGCTGCCGTTTCATCGCATCCAACGCCTGGAGCAGGCGCTGGCCATCCCCCTGCCGGCCACTACCCAATGGGATGTGGTCGCGGCGGCCGCGCCGTGCCTCGCCCCCGCGGTGGAGGAGCTGGCCCAGCAGGCGGCGCAGGGCACGGTGCTCTATAACGACGACACCACCATGCGCATCCTGAAATTCACCGCCGAGGCGCGGGCCGAGGCGCTGCCCCCGGGAGCTAACGCCGAGCGCACCGGGGTGTTCACCAGCGGCGTCGTCGCCGAGACCGTCAATGGCCCGATCGCCCTGTTCAAAACCGGACCTTGTCATGCCGGGGAGCACCTCGCCGAGGTCCTCAACCGGCGCCACGACCCCGTGCCCCCGATCCAGATGTCCGACGCCCTGGCGCGCAACACCCCGGGGGATCATCCCACGCAGGCCGCGTCCTGTATTCCCCATGGGCGCCGCAAGTTCGTCGAGGTCCATGACGCCTTTCCCGACGAGGTCGCCTTCGTGCTGGAAACCCTGCGTCCCGTGTTCCACACTGACCACCAGGCCCAGCACCAGGGACTCGACCCGCACGCGCGCTTACTCCTGCACCAACAGGAAAGCGGCCCGCGGATGCAGGCGCTCCACGACTGGATGGCCACGCAGTTGGAGACGCACGCCGTGGAGCCCAACTCGGGGCTCGGTCAGGCGATCCGCTACATGCAGAATCATTGGCAAAAAATGACCCTGTTTCTGCGCGTACCCGGCGCCCCGCTGAGCAACAACATCTGCGAGCGGGCGCTCAAGAAGGCCATCCTGCATCGCAACAATTCGCTGTTTTATCGCACCTTGAACGGCGCCAAGGTCGGCGATCTGTTCATGAGTCTGATCCATACCGCGGAACTGCACCAAGTGGCGCCGTTTGATTACCTGGTCGCGCTGCAGCGCCATCCCGCCGCGGTGGCACTCGACCCGCCGGCCTGGATGCCCTGGAATTACACCACGGCGCTGGCGCGCCTGGCCGCCGAACCCGCGCCGGACTGATCCCGCGGCGGCCCCGTGCCGCCCGTGCGGGCCTCCTCCCCACACCGCCCAAGGTCCCGACCCGTCACCGCGCTGGGGCGTGGGCGCGCACGGGCAGGCAGACGTCATCCCAGCTTGCTACTGGCGGCTCGCCCGCTCCGCCAACAGCGACAACGGCGGGCCTTGGGTTCGCCAATGACGCGGGGCTCCCACGCTACCGGAACCGCGCTCGGCATTCATGCAGCCTTGCCGGAAGGACACGTAATACTCACTGACCGCGGTTCCATGCTATTCCTTAACGAGACCGCCGCCGCTATATTCCAGATGCTAGCCGACGGTGTGGTTGGTCAAGAGGCAGTTCAGGAGATCTGCGAACAATACGATATCGGTCACGATGTCGCGCTTCGGGATTTGGAGATTACTTATGCATCCTTCCGCACCCTAGGGCTCATCGAGCACAACGGCGATCCTGCCGAAGCGCTGGCTCTTCCCATGGAAAGCAAGACCGACCCTAGGAAGGAGGTCAAGAAATACTGTAGCGAACACTCTTTACCGCTACAAGCATTCATCGAAATAACGACTGTTTGCAATCTTCGGTGTAAACATTGTTACATCCCGGATGTTGGCGCTATAGGGCCGCTGAAAGACCCGCTCAACATATCTGAGCTTCGCGACTTGCTTAAACAACTCCGGGAGCTTTCCTGCCTAGAAGTTACCCTAACCGGCGGCGAACCTCTGATGGCGCGCCACCTCATTGAGACGTGTGCGTACGCCCGCCAGTTAGGTTTCTCCGTAATACTCAAGACCAACGCCACTCTCCTGACCGAAGCGTTTGTAGCCGAGCTTAGGAGACTGCACGTAACAGAAGTTCAAGTAAGCCTTTATAGCATGGACGCCGCCACTCACGACGTATTCGTGAGACAACCAGGCAGTCATGCCAGAACCGTAGCTGGACTAAGGCTCTGCCACGCATTAGGACAGCGTTGTCGCATATCTTGCGTCGTCACACGGTCCAACTATCAGCAACTCGATGGCTTGAAGGAGTTTGCCACAAGCATTGATGCACCTATCGGTTTCGATTTGCTTGTAACCCGTCGTCTGGACGGAACCGACGACCCGCTGATTGAACGCCTCACCGAAGACGACCTAATCTGGTTGGATCAAAAAGGTGTCATGTCCGATGTCATCTTTGAGGGGTCCACCAATATAGCCGGTTTGGGCGACCAGAACCAACTCCTTGTTTCATATCCGATCGACGACCCGGAGTCCCCTATCTGCGGGGCAGCCAATACCATGGTGGCCATCAACGTAAACGGAGATGTTCGTCCTTGTATAGCCTTCCCATACCGTTTAGGTAATATTAGAGAACAACCTCTTCGAGAGATACTTTCCGATCGGAACGAACCCACTCGACAGATTCGCAGCTACCGCAACCGATCCTTCACTGAGTGTGTTGGATGTGAACTCATACCCGCGTGTCCGCGATGCATGGCTACCACTTACCAGGAAACGGGGAACCCAGTAGGAAAAGCCGATGCCATATGCCGAATTGCACAATACCACCGCAAATACGGCGGCCCCCCGTCTACTTTAGAAGCGGATGGCGGAGGCACTGTCTGAATGAACCTATTGCTGACGGAACGGTGCAACAAGAACTGCTCGTTTTGCCTTATTCCTGGGAGACGCAATAGCGACAGCACAATGTCTTTTCAGGACTACCTGCATTGCCTTGATATTGCGGTCGCATCAGCCGAACGCACTATCACGCTTCTAGGTGGAGAGCCGACCCTGCACCCAGATTTTGCGAAAATGGTCGAGAGTGCCTGCGAGCGGGGATTATCCATTATCCTTCTGACAAATTTGCTTTGCCAAGACGTTATGATAAGCCGTCTGCATCACTGGTCTAGCAATAATGTTATCGAGGAATTCTTGGTAAACGCGGATTTTCCCGATACCTACAGCCGATCTTCGTATGCTCGTTTTTCTTCCAATCTTGCTCGTGTGTCCGCGTGCCCGACTCGCGTTACACTGGCGATAACAGTGAGTGATGTGCGGCCTTTCTCCGATTATGATTATCTAATCCGATACTACCAGGAATGCGATATCACGCGCGTACGCATTGCACTGGATGTCCGGACGCTATGGGCGCAGATAGGAAATAGACAGATAGGCTCTCATTACTACAGCGTGGCAAGACTCCTGTGCGAGCAAGGATTTGCCGTGAGCGCAGAGTTATGCGCAATGCCGCGATGCATTTTCACTGATTATGAACATCGCTATCTATCTGCTCACTGCGCGGGCTATCATGGATTGATCGGCTGTGAACCTAATCTGGACGTCTTTCCTGACCTCACTGTGAGCTACTGTGCCGCGCGACCCCGAAACGGCATATTGGCAAGACCGCTGACTTTTTTCCAGTCATGGGAACACGCGCGAGCGTATTTCCGAGGACTTCGAGACGAGTTACATCTACAGCCCGTAGAAACATGCGGGGGCTGCGCTGACTTGCTTCGCAACCAATGCCGCATAGGTTGTCTCGCACGCTTCGACGATATTGCTTTGCCTTCCAGCAATGACGAGCGATCATTTAGACGGATACCAGACGGGATCGCTATTCTTCCACTCATGGACCGGTGGCACATATTTTTCATGCGCAAGGGCAGACCTTCGGAGTCGTACGTGTTGGACACAATTGCGATGGACCTGATTGAAACGCTGTGGTGCGGCGGGACGCGCGACGCTCTCGTACGTCAACTCTTAGATCGCTTCGAGGTTGGATGGGACCAGGCAGCAAGAGATACCGACGCATTGCTCGATCGGCTCGGTGATTTGGCGAGAGTGAAATGAACGCGGATACGGCGCTCCCGGACGGCTTTTCCATTTTCGACGTGCATGTACATTGTGGCACGTACGGGGAGAATGCCTGTTTTCCGCCGGTGTATCTGGAGGAACTGTGCGGCCGATTGCCAATGGAACGCTTCGTCTGCGCTCCATTCTCTTGGGACGAACAGACAGAGCGGCTTAAGGCGGGCTTTTCAGATGTATTTCCTGCTGTTTTGCAAGATAGAGTGCTCAATTGGCTGTGGGTGTCGCCCGTCCGCGAATCGGCTATAGATATTCTTAAGATGGCGCAGTGTCCGGATGGATATGTGGGCATTAAATTGCATCCTTATGCGGACCAGTACGATATGATGCTGTCTCTGATGCGACCCGTAATCACTGCGGCGGAGAGGTGGTCGGTTCCTGTAGCCGTGCATACGGGTAATCGAGGTTGTATGCCAAAGGATGTGTCTCGGTGCTTTCCTAGAGGTTTCTCCCAGGCGCTGATATTGTTTCACGCGCGCCCTTTCCAGGAATCGCTAGATGCTGCCAAGAAATCATCGAGCGTATATCTCGAGTTCTCTTTCTGTGATCCTGATAGCTTTGCTTGCGCTTTCGACGCGATCGGCCCAAACCGCCTTCTGTTTGGGTCGGATTATCCTGTTCAGGCCATTTATCATCCAGGACTAGATGTGATCTCGTCCTATTGTCACAACGTACAGAAATTGCTGGCCGCCGCCGCGCGAGTGAAGGCTACGAACGCGTTTTTTCGGGACAACGCGTGTGCGGTCTTTCATATGTCTTCCAGCCGTGATAATAGGCGCGAAGTATGAGGGGCGACGACACAACGTTATTGGAGACAGTTGGGGCAGATGCCGAGCTAATCGTGGCTGATGGGTCCGCTCGCCTGCAATCAGCAGAGGACACATTTGGGGGCATCCACTGCGCAATAGAGCGAGCCGGCATTACTCGACTTGCAGACGTTACGGGATTGGACGTGGTAGGCATCCCTACCTGGCAAGCCATTCGTCCCTTAGCCATCACGCTTTCGGTAAGCCAGGGTAAAGGGTGCACTCCCGTTCAGGCTCGCGTATCAGCAGCTATGGAATCGATAGAGCAAGCGACTTGGGAAAGATTTAGCCCGCCGCCTCGCTGGGAAACCCTCTCGGGTATGAGAGGAGAAAGGTTTATCAGTCCCGCCGAATTGGCTGATGCCGTTTACGGTCCGGTTTCGGTCGACACGGTGCTGCCCTGGATTGATGTCAGAGACATAGTCAGTGGCGCGGTCTTTTGGGTGCCGCACGATACTATTTGCGTACAGCGGTTGGGATCGTATCGTAAGGCGGCACGATGGGCCTATGCTTCAACAAATGGTCTCGCCTCGGGCAACTCGATCGGCGAAGCCTGCTTACATGGGTTGTTGGAGGTAATCGAGCGCGACGCTGAAACATGCGCCGATCACCTTATGGAGCATGAGGCCGTTCCGCGACCACGCATTGATACTGCAACATTTGGGGCACCATACGTCAAAGAACTAATAGAAAAAGTTAATTCAGCAGGGTTGGGCCTCTTGATTTTCTCGAATGAGAATCCGTTCGCGATATGTTGCTATTCTGCTTATCTGGAAGACCGGGACACTCTATTTCACACCAATGTTGGCCATGGAGCGCACCTGGACCCAAATGTGGCCGCTGCCAGAGCGATCACCGAGGCGGCGCAAGGTAGAATCACGATGATTAGCGGCACGAGAGAGGACAACGCTCGTGCAGATTATCGGGTGTTGCACGAAGTTGGAGAAAGTCTCTTGAGACGCGGACGATATGAAGCGGAATTAGCTGGCGCGACTGTACCCGCGGCTGCGCCAATGACTCTCCCAAGGCGACTACATGGCATGCTCGCGATTGTCGTCGACCGTCTCAGGTCGGAGGGATTCACAAGAATTTTACAAAGAGAAATAACCGATGAGAAGATCGGGGTTCCGGTTGTAAAGGTTCTTGTTCCCGGATTGAGCGGCTACCATAGACCTCTTGCGCAACGAATGGAATCCTATCGAGCATGGAAAAGTTCAGTGGCGAGAGCTTAAGGGCTATGGAAATGATCTGCTTTATTGGGATGACTGTAGGTGAAAGCGAGGCGAGCAGCGTTTGTGACGCGCGGTATCTTGGGCCAGTATGCGCTGGCGACATCCCGGCGGCGATTTCCGAGTTCCGACCCCAGGTAATAGGGATCGTGGACGGATTATTTCACCTGACCGCAGCGGTTCTCCACAAAGATATACTTTATGCGCTATCCCGTGGGATCATCGTTTATGGCGCGGCAAGTATCGGGGCGTTGAGAGCGGCTGAATTACATCGCTATGGCATGATAGGCGTGGGTCAAATCTACCAGCGGTTTGTATCTGGAGAGTGGGATGGTGATGATGAAGTTGCCGTGCCGTGCGTCTACTTGAAGGGTCGGGGTTGGTCCGTGATGCCCGGATTCGATGCGCTGGCCAACATCCGGGCAACGATGGATGAGGCCGTGCGCCTCGATATCGTAAGCTCCAATGTTGCGACTAGCGTGATCGCGCGGGCAAAGAAGATGTGCTTTATCGATCGAAGTTGGGACCACATTCTGAATCCAGAGTCTTTCCCAGAGACCGCGTTGGACATAGCGCGGCTCCGGCGTACGGTTCCGGAGTTTCGGGTTGACCTGAAAAAAATGGACGCGCTGGCAATGCTAAGAAAGATGAGGGACTGGGCGGAGGATGGCAGAAAAGCGCCTGGGTTTACGGAATATTCGATCGAGCCTCCCTGCGGACCGTTCTGGGATGAAGCGTTGTTCTCTCGGCCGCTTGAGGTGGTCAGCCCAATAGATCGCGGGATACCGGGGGCTGACGACGTTCCCGTACTGCGCGATTTGCTGGATTTTGCCGTTGTGGCGGACTCTGAAGGTGCTCGGTTGTTCCAAGATGGACTTGTTCGCACTTTGTTATGTCAGTTAGGCCGAGTTTTAGGAATAGTGCCACAGTCGGATGAGGTCGCGGCGTGCCGTTTGAAGTTGGTAGGTGAGGATGATGGGGGCGCAGGCAATCTTGGCCCGCTGGATGACATTGATATTGATGAGTTAGCCTCAGAAGAAGTTGTATGCGAGCGAGTTCTTGAAGAGGTTACTTTAAATATTCAACGAGGTCTTCTTCTCACCTTGCTGGTCGAAAGCAATTATGTTAAAGCGAAGGAGCGCCTGCTCAGGATAATGCAGGAAGCACGAAAGCAGTCTTCTTATGGCAGTGGCGTCGATGCACAGGTTTTGCTGGAAGCGCATCTGCTGCGACTTGGTGTCAAGAGTCCTGAGGACCACTTCGCGCGTTATTTGTCCTGGATGCCAGCGCACCGTCTGCGGTACGTCGTAAGAATGCTGCTGACCGAAGACAATGGTATGCAAAATGATACGAGTGCTGGCGAATCGGTGTGAATAGGCACAGCACTAATGCAAGCGAAGCGCGGAACAGAGAGAATCTTATAGAGATAGTACAGATAAACCCCAGCAGAAAATGAAGCGGAAGTTGATGGGTTCTAGCTATGGCCTAACCCACCTAACGCAGCAGTAGCTCGGAGAAGTGAGCGCCTTGGGATGCCGGTTCCGTTGTCCGCGCCACTGGTTGTGAACGTAAGAATATTCTGCTCCCTGATAAAAATGGCGTCGTTGACAAAGCGTCGACCGCCGTGGTATTCTCGCGAAGGTCTTTGTGCGTTGGCGCAAGGGCGTTGTTTGGTTATCTACCGCAATCAGAGAATCATATGAAGAAAATCGCTGACAAAGTTGATGCCTTAAAGCAAGGCGCAGTCGTGAAGAAAGCCGTCTACAAAGCTCCCGAAGTCCGCGCGACGACGGGCAAGGCATCAATGTCCGGCGCAGGGTGCCCTACCCACACGGTCCAGTGGCAGCAAGTATCCTGCAAATGCTGATCGACGCGTAGGTAAGAGATGCAGCAGCACAACCTGACAGGCGCTCCATTACGGTGGGTGCCTGTCAGGTGAAATGCCGGAGACGCTATCGTAAAGCGGCTTTTGCCAGCCGCAAGATGTCGTCTGAAGTGTACACTTGCTTTTCCGATGTGTCGCTACGGGAACAGGGACGATGGGTCCGGTGGACGTATACCCCAGCCTGATGTCAGGCTCGCGCCCGAAAATGCGTCAGGTTAGGTCTATGTTTCAGTTACCTGGCGGGTCCGACCGGACCTCTCAGACCGCAATCTGACACCTTCCGCCCGGCGTCAGGTCGCGTCCGCCGCGGGCTTGGCCTTCTTCTCGAAGACCTGCAAGGCGGGCTGTTCGAGCACGATGACCGGGCCAGCCGCCGCGCCGGCCTGAGCGCCGAGTCGGCCACTCAGGGCCGCCACCCAGTGCGGCCAGGCGTCGGCGGCTTGGGCGAGCTTCTTCCAGGCTTTCGGCGGCAGGACCGCGACCACCAGGGCGCGGTCGGTCTGGATGCCGATCTTCAGCCCGGCCTGCACCTGGACGGGCGTCGGTAACTCGGAAAACGTCACGGTGAGTTCGAGGTGGCCGGACACGATGTTCTCCGCGTGCAAAGGGGCGTCCTGGGGCAGGTCGGGCGCAGGGGCAGCAGTCTGCGGTGGGCGCGGTGGCGGGACCTCCCCGCGCAACAGCGCTTGGGCATCGCCGGCTTCCCGTTGCGTGACCACACCGGCTGGCTGGCCGTGCAGGTCAATGCGGGCGGCACCGGGCTGCAGCGCCGCCAGGTAGGCCGGGCGGGTGCAGTCGTCGGGGTCAACTCACGAACAAACTGGCCTACGAGCGCATCGCGCGGCGCAGTCATCGGGAGATACTCGAAGAGGTCCGGGGGTTCCGGGAGTCCGAATGAGGCTGGGGTGTAGGCGTCCTCGACCTTCATCCCCAGGGCGGCGCCGATGCGGGCGAAGGAATAGACCATGAGGGCCATCAGGGCGCGGTCGCGCAAGCCCGACGGGGTGCGCGTGTCGATGCTGTCCAAAAGGCGGCGGGCTTCCTCGGCCTCCAGGACCGGGGTCTTGCCGGTCTTGACGCGGTGCGCGGGTCCCCGCACCGAACCGGCGAGGTTGGTCGGGACGATCTGCCCCGTAACCAACCAGTCGAACAGATGACGGATCGCCGCCAGGCGCTGCTTCACCATCGGGGCCGCGTGGGTCCGGGTCTGTCCCTCGATCCAGGTGGCGACGTGCAACGGCTGCACCGCGATCAGGGACGGAACCCCGGCGGCTGCGCACCAGTCCAGGAACGCTACCGCGGCGCGGACCTAGGCCCGGCGGGTGTGGGGGTTGCGGATGGCTGAGGCGAGGAACTCCAGGAAGCGCAGCCGCGCCCGGTCTCCGGTGGCCTCCACCACGGCGGGCAGGGTCGGCGAAGGCAGGAGGGGGGCAAGGGCGGTCATGGCGTTTCATCATCGAAGCCGGCGGCTGCCGGCGAAGGCTCAACCGCCAAGATCGCCTTCAGGTCCTCCTCAGTGAAATCTTCGAGCCTTAAAACCTGTCGGTCGCGCTGGCGTCGCTCGGCCCGGCGTTGGCGGCCTTCCTGCTGCGCCTCGTCGGAAGACCAGGGTGTTGCGGGGCCACTGTCCAACCCGTCCCGGATGGCTTGCCGCAGGTGCTCCAGCGTGTCGGCCCGGATGCGGTCTTGCTCGTTCATTCCGGTCATGGCAACAGCCCTGCCAGCGTCATGAAGTCGCGCACCGACGCGATTTTGATCCCGGCGTAACGCCCGAGTGCCAGCAGGTGCGGCTTGTCGCCCGTCACGAGGTAATCCGCTGCGCCGCCGGCCGCCATCGACAAGAGGTAATTGTCGTAGGGGTCGGGGGATGCTTCGACCGTCGGCAGGGTTTCAACCACTGGGTGATGAGTTGGGCCGGGGGCAAGGCTTCCACCAACAAGGCGCTGACCAGGACGTTGGTATCCAACACGACGCGCATGGTTCAGCGTGCGGTCTTCGCGGCGCGGGCCAGGGTCTCGCGTGTCTCATTGCGCACCGCTTCGGTCGCTTCGTCGATCAGGTCTTGCAGGGCTTCCGGCGCCAGGTCGGCAAACTCCGCCCGCGTCTCAACAAGCGTCTGGTCGAACACGCGCCACCGCACGGCGTCCTCGATGAACTTGGACAGGTCACCCCTTTTTTAGGCCGCGCTGGGCGAGCAGGGTGCGCACGGCAATGTCGGTGTCCTTCGACACCGTGACCGTCCAGCGCGTGGTGTTGGTTGCGAGCATGGGGCACCTCGGGTGTTACGCACATAAGCACCTATATTCTTAACATTTTAGTCTCTGATGTGCAAGACCGAGCTGGGGCCGGTCGAGTCGGGCGCGTCATATCACTGATAAAGGACATTATCAATGATAGGCAGCGCCGGCCCGGACACCCTTAAATCTGACGTATTGACAACGTACGCACATCGGGCTAAACCTACTGCAAGTAGCCAACACCCCACGGAGCGCTTCATGTCATCCCTCGAATCCCAGGAGACCAGCGGCCAGACCCGGGACATCAACATCAACATTCGCGCCCAACGCAACCAACGCGACCTGATCGACCAGGCGGCCCGGATTTTGGGCAAGACCCGCTCGGACTTCATGCTGGAGACGGCCTGCCGTGAGGCCGAGGACGTGTTGCTGGACCAGCGCGTGTTCGTGCTGGACGCCGCGGCATTTGCGGCGTTTCAGGCGTTGCTGGACGCGCCGCCCGCCGACAATCCCCGACTGCGTGCCTTGTTGGCAACCAAAGCGCCCTGGGAGACCTGACTTGCCAACGGTTGGCACCTGGACGGCGCCGGCGCCCCTCGCGGCGACGCATGACCTGACGATCTTTGAGAGCGGCGAGCCGGCCCTCGACCACTGGCTGAAAACCCACGCCCGGCGCAACGAAGGACGCGGCGCGTCGCGCACCTATGTGGTGTGCAACGATGACCAGGTCATCGGCTACTACAGTCTGGCGACCGGTTCCGTATGCAGCGAACAGGCGCCCGGACGTATCCGGCGGAATATGCCGAACCCGATTCCCGTCATGCTGCTTGGGCGCTTAGCGATTGATCTTGCGTGGCAGCGCCGCGGCATCGGCAAGGCACTGTTGCGCGATGCCATTTTCCGTACGGCCACGGTGGCGCAACTGGTGGGCGTCAAGGCGCTCATGGTCCATGCCCTGTCCGAGTCGGCGCGGCGCTTTTATGAGGTTCATGGGTTTGATCCTTCACCGACGCACCCGCGCACCCTGTTTCTGCCGATCGTCTTGTCGAGCGGTGAACTGCACCGCTCGACACCACACGACCGCCAGGTGTTGCGCCGGGATGATTTCACGGCAGAGGATCTGAAGGCCGTTTCGGCGGTCGAGCCTTCGCCGCAAGCCGCCGCTTTCGACGATGAAATACCATGACCGCCCTGGTCATACGCCCTGTGCCTACACGTGATGTCAACGCAAGTTTCAGATCTGATGATCAAGGCCCATCATCGTTGTAAAGATTGTCAGGCCCTGCACTGCCCCGCCCCTCGCCGACCAGGCACGGGTAGGTGGCGAATGCCTGGCATCTGGGCTAAAGTCGCGCGCGGCAGGATCTTCAGTTACGGTGACAGTTTACTAAATGCACTGAATGCGGATGGGCGTTGAACGCAACCTGTAATTACTGTATTTGGTAAACTGTCACCGTAATTCCATCAGGGCCTTGGAGACGCAGTCAACCTTGGGATCGATGGGATGGCGCATAGCGGCAACAACAAAATGCCGTCTTGGTGGCGGTCGGTCCGCCGTTACTCCGGGACACCAATCCCGACCACCGGGACCCCAGCGGCAAAGACAGCCTAGCCCCGCGGCGCGGGTCAAGGTTTCGACTTGCCTTTCGCTGTTTATGTATATACAATAACGAGCATGGACATCGCCTTTGATCCCGCCAAAGACCGCCTGAACATCGCCAACCATGGCGTCTCGCTCGCGCTGGCGGCGGACCTGGAATGGGATCTGCTATTGGCGAGCGAGGACGCCCGGGAGGCCTACGGTGAACAACGCTGGGTCGGCTTCGCGCCCATCGGCCAGCTGATTTATTGCGTGGTGCTCACCGAAGAGAATGACTGCTATCGCATCATCAGCTTGCGCGGAACGACGAACAGTGAAAAACGCACTTACATCCATCACCTCTAAGTCCGGCCGTGTCTTCATCTTGAACAGCGAGGAAGAAGACGCACGCATCCGCGAGGGTATCGCCGCCGACCCGGACACCCGCGATCTGTCCGCCGCGGAGATGGCCCAATTGCGCCCGCTGGGTAGGCCCAAGTCGTTGGTCACGAAACAAGCCGTCTCGATCCGACTTGACCCCGAAGTCGTCGCGTTCTTCAAAGCGGGCGGCCCCGGCTGGCAGACGCGCCTGGATGCTGTCTTGAGGGACTATGTACGCGCACACTCATAGAGGAAAAAGGGCCAGGCTCAAGTATGAACCCGGAACATAGGATGTGGGGCCAAGGATGAGAGGTTTGCAATGCAGGTCGGAAAATAGGGGACGTACCACGGAATCGCTATCCCCGAGCAATCTGCGAGGTCGCTTCTCTGCTAGCTCTCCCGGTAGACAGCTTCTTTTCCAATGGCGAGTGTCAGAGAGACCTTTCGCCAATCCGCGGGCACAGGGTGATAGAATGCTGCCCTAAGGCGAGGATCGCGTGCACGGAAGAGGGCAAGTTCATCCGTGCACGCTCAACTGGATGATCACGCGGCCAAGAGTGCGGCGGAGAAGTTGTACGAGTCGAGGATGCCGGGTTGGTGCGTGCGCGACCCCGGGACGTGCAGATCTGCCGTGATTCCCGGGGGTCTGGGGGTAGATTTTAGCGACAGGATATCGCTCGGACAGGGCCGTGGTCGGGCGAAAGCCTGTAAAATCAGGCATCCAAAAAAGCTGAGCCCCGGTCGCATGCCGAAGCAGAGGCGGGTCCGGGGCTTACGGTTACAGAGTATATGGCTGAGTCCACAAGTGTCAAGATTTTCGGCCTTGAAGGAGGCGTGCTCGATGCGCTCGAGACGTCTCTTTCCCCCGAAAGATTAGCGACATATGTCAACGCGGCTGGCGGGGACCGCGAGCAAGCCGTCCGGCTCTACACTTGGAACACCGCTGTCAGCGCGGCCTTCTACGGACCCCTACAGGGCCTCGAAGTTGCTCTACGCAACGCCATGCATGGCCAGCTTACCGGTGTCTACGTCGCTTAAGCCGCGCCGATACTCACAGGCCGCTTGA
Organism: Candidatus Thiodictyon syntrophicum; assembly: GCF_002813775.1. Classification (NCBI taxonomy): domain Bacteria; kingdom Pseudomonadati; phylum Pseudomonadota; class Gammaproteobacteria; order Chromatiales; family Chromatiaceae; genus Thiodictyon; species Candidatus Thiodictyon syntrophicum. Next base: position 56,285 of record NZ_CP020371.1, on the reverse strand, counting down.
CTACCTAAGGACCCTGCGCAACCGCATTGCGCACCACGAGCCCATCTTCACCAGGCATCTTGATGCTGACTACCGATCGCTGGTTAATGTCACTGGATGGATCTGCCCAACGACCGCAGCCTGGATCATGCACCACAGTCGGGTCCCGGAGCTTCTGCGGTATCCGCAAGATAGCGGCGAGGTCAGGTTCTGATCTCGCCGGGATTTGTGGGGTTACGTTGACAGTTTACTAAATGCACTGAATGCGGATGGGCGTTGAACGCAACCTGTAATTGCTGTATTTGGTAAACTGTCACCGTAATTGATGGTGGCGACCCGGCGCAGGGCCGCGAGCCGCTCGGGCGCCAGGGTGCCGAGTGCCCGCCAGGCGCCCTTGAACTCGTCGATCCCGGCGACGAGGACGAGCATCTCGGGGGTGATCTCAAGCGATGCGGTCTGGATCATCCGCCAGTTCTACACCCGTTTACACCCGTTTATCAAGCCACAAAGACACCCGATAACACCCATTGTTCGGCTTTACACGGGCCGCCCAGTACCCCGCTCCCCCGGCGTGGCCCAGCCGCAGCACTCATAGGCGCTTGAGCCAGACGATCACGGCCAGCAAGGCCGCGATCTGCACCACAACCAGGAGTTTGCCGGTGACCTCGGCCAAGCGTGCGGTGCGTTGCTCTGGGGCCGCGCGCCGCAGCGGGCGCAGGACCCAGCCATACCAGAGGGCCAGCGGGATCAGGGCCAGCCAACCCTGCCAGGCGATCCCGAGCGGCCCCAGCAGCAACAGGGGCTGGGCAGACTCATAGGGGTCACCTCTCGAAAACCACCGCTTGCGAGAAGACCACCGGGCGAGGGATGCTCGCGAGGTCTTACCGTGCCGAATTTCCGTTTCGTGAGGTACGCCTTTTACGCCAAGGGAACAGAGCCATTGTGCCATGTACCAAAAAATATTATTTTAAGGTACTCCGAACCAGAAACAACAAGCCCCCATGCAGAAAAACACTAGCGTGACCATTGGTACTCACTTCGAGCAATTCATCACCCAGCAGATCGCCCAAGGTCGCTACGGCTCGGCCAGTGAGGCGGTTAGAGCCGGTTTGCGGCTTCTGGAAGAACACGAACTGAAGCTGTCTACCTTGCGTCAGGCGCTCGCGGACGGTGAAGCCAGCGGCAGGGCGGACTATTCCCTGAGCGGGTTGCTGGCCGAACTTGACAGCGAAAGTACGCACTGATGCCCCGGTTTGTGCTGACCAAGGCGGCCAATGCTGACTTGAAGGGCATCGGCCGCTACACCCAAGCCACTTGGGGCCGTGACCAGCGCACCCGTTATCTGACGTTGTTGGACGCAGGCTTTCGTGCCTTGGCGGACAACCCGCTGATGGGGAAAGATTGCGACGACATCCGTCCCGGCTACCGCAAGCACCAGATTGAAAAGCACATTGCTTTTTATCGTCAGAGTGGCAGCGGTCAGATTGAGATTGTTCGCGTCTTGCACGAGCGCATGGACCTGGAGGCCAACCTTTCAGCGTCCGGCGACAACTAGGGGTCACCTCACGAAACGGTAAAATAGCACTGAACCGGCACCGACGCCGCCGTTGCGCGGGCCGCCCACTCACCCGTGATAAGCCGTGCTTATCCCGCCCAGGCCGAAAAAGGGGAAAAAGGACGGGCGGGACGCGGCGGCGGTCCGTCACCGGCGCGGCACCGCGACCCCCGGGGTCGGCGCGGGTTCCGCTCGATCAGGTGGTGCCGACGCACCGCCCCGCCCCAGCAGGCCCCGGGCGTGCCCGCGGCCACTGCGCCTCGAACCCCAGACACGCGAAGGGGTGCGAGGACGTAGGGCCAGGCGGATACCTGCCGGTGCTCCAAGTCCGGCACAGCCCATCCGGGATGCGCCTGGAGCGGCCCCGATGGGTTGCCGGGCTATTCACGACAGGCACTTAGAGCCTTAGCGTACGATTTTTCCGTTTCGTGAGGTGACCCCTTCAAGGTTGTGGTGGCAGGGCATTTCATGGCGCTTGCCGCCCTTCTCGCGCAACCGGACCCACAGGTGGCGGATCGCCGCCAGGCGCTGCTTCACCGTCGGGGCGGCGTGGGTCCGGGTCTGTCCCTCGATCCAGGTGGCGACGTGCAACGGCTGCACCGCGATCAGGGACGGGACCCCGGCGGCTGCGCACCAGTCCAGGAGCGCTACCGCGGCGCGGACGTAGGCCCGGCGGGTGTGGGGGTTGCGGATGGCTGAGGCGAAGAACTCCAGGAAGCGCAGTCGCGCCCGGTCCCCGGTAGCCTCCACCACGGCGGGCAGGGTCGGCGAAGGCAGGTGGGGGACCAGCGCAGGCATGGGAGGATCGCCCCCTTATTCGGTGCGCGGGACGACCCGCACCAGGCGGGCCGTCAGTGCTTGCACCAACTTCGTCTTGATCTCTTTCAAAAGAGCCCCTGGCAACTCACCATAGGCCACGCTCACCAATTCGCCGGCTTGGGCACAGCGCACGTCCGGACCCGGCCAAGCAAAGCGATTGGTGCTCATCCGCCCACAAATAGGCGTAGCGGATCACCAGGCCCGGAACGGGTTGTGGCAACGACACCGCGTTACCCGTTCACTTCATGGTCAAAGGCGGCGGCGGCCGACGGCTCAACCGCCAAGATGGCCTTCAGGTCATCCTCGGTGAAGTCTTCCAGCCGCAACACCTGCCGGTCGCGCTGCTTCAAGCGGTGGTACTCGTCGGCCTTGATCATCGTTCCGGCCAGCGGTGTTCTTTTGGAGTCCAAGGCTTCAGCCTTGGGCTTACCCATCCAAGGCTGAAGCCTTGGACTCCGTCCGGACCGCGGCCGGAACGATGATCAAGGCCTACTCGTCCACGGACAGGAGCACGAGCCGATCACGGCCGTTGCGCGTGACGGCTACCGGCTCGGTCAGGGCGACATCCTGGTAGCGTCCGAAGTTGCGCTGAAACTCTACTGAACTGACGGTAATCATCAACCCGATACCTCTGACTCTGTATGTTACGAACAATACATAACATGCTGATCGCTGTCACGCGGAGGAGGCGAAGAAGATCGGTCTGCATGGCGGCTCCGCCTTCCGGGCACTCGCCGGCTTCGGCCGTCATGGGCGGTTGCACGAAGGGCACTTTCTTGAACTGGCCTGGGACCTGCCCGTGGAGACGAGTTTCGTCATCACGCAGGACGAGGCCGACCGCTTCATCGATTTGCGGAACCACGCAGATTGAGCCACTTAGAGCCTTAGCGTAAGATCTTTTCCGTTTCGTGAGGTGACCCCTGGTAGGCGTGGCGGTCGCCGATCTCCTGCCGGACCCGGTCGCGCACCAGGGCAACCCGGTCGTCGGGGGTCAGCTCGCGGGGTAGGGCAAGCTCGAACTCGCGGTAGGCGGTGCCGTTGGCGCGCTCGTGGCGGTCGGCGGCCTGCCGGAACAGGGCGGGTTCCGCGGCGGCCCAGGCTGGCATGTTGCCGGCATCGGTCGCCTTCAGCTTCTCGCCGCGCTCCAGGCGGGCGGCGTCCTTGCCTTCACGGGCAATGTACTCGGCGTGGGCTGCGCCCTTGCCGACTTGACCGACCTTCGATGACGACGACCGAGGCCAAGAAAGAAGGGTGGCTAGAAAAGCGCCTCATCGGCTGATCCAACGCGGTGGCCTCTCGGACCTGGCCGGGCTCCAGAACATGGACGACGGCGAATTTCTTGGAGCGCTGCTGGGCATGTCGAAGGTTCCGGCCGACGATCCGCGCCGCAGTGAGTGGAAGCGCGCCGGGGATGCTCTTCTTGCCGAACGGGCGCAGTCGAAGAAGAAGAACGGTAGGCAAAAAGAAAGTGGGGCACAATAGAATTTTGTTGCAGACGGGCGATACATATTCCGTCTGATAAAACTGTTAAGCTAATACACAAGGGTGCGAGCAAATGCCATCAGGTAGGGTGCCAGCAACAGGGCAAAATTTTAAGAGCGTAGGACCTATTGGAACTCATCATGATAGGAGCGGCAAGTCAAGGCCGTTAACTGTCGGTGAAATACAAATGGCTCGCCCCATATTTCAAAGTTCGATTGATTACACAAGAGTCAGGGTACACAATAAAGAATATCTGTGGTTTGGCATCCAAGATGATGATACAGCAATGACCCCAAATGGGGAAATCTACTTCAACCCTAAGCATTTCAAATCTGATTTTTCTATGGAAGATACTGTCTATAAATTATGGTTTATGCATGAAATGGTTCATGTATGGCAATATCAATTAGGTTATGGAGTGAAGATGGCCGGAATTACAACGAATTACAGAGCAAGCAACGTATACAAATACGACGTTAAAACAGATGCAGGCAAGAAACTGGAGGATTTTAACTTTGAACAACAGGGCGACATAATAAAAAATTATTATGGCGCAAGGTTTTTAGGCTTTGATCCTTTAGGACATAGAGAGTTTCTCGAAAGCGTATTAACCGAGTTCTTAGGAGATCCAGGAAATGCGAAATTTCTGCCTAAGTAGGTGGTGTTTTTTATTAATACTGACGGTGGTCTTCGTAAGAGAGGCTATTGCTAGCGATTCTCTTTCCGACGGAGAAGCAGTAGTCACTTTGAAGCATGATCAACCCTGCTTTTCTTTCCCCGTTGACGACGCAACAAGAGGCAACCATTTCTTCTTATACGAAATAAGCGTGTCTTTCAATAAAGGTCTTGCGGCTCATCCCAGCACTGCATCGTGGAAACTAAGAGTCGATCAAGACAATAGACAACACTTTGGCAAAGCGGGCAACCCAGAGCAGTGCATAGAATATGGGACTGCAATTTTGGCCAAGAGCCAGCCTACCGCCGTTCCTTTGGAAGCGAATATCCCCTACCAAGTATTATTAACTATCTACTCAACGGAAAATTCGTCGAGTTCCGGAAGTATTCGTACTTACCACAGCATTTTCTGTCTGGGGCTTGACTCAAACAAAAGAAAGATGATTGTGAAAACACATTTCAATTTGACAGCAGGCAAGTTTGAATGTGATGGCCAAACGGAACCTCAAACGGTCAGACCGCCCCTTTCGGAGCCTGCCCCCGGCGCTGGCCGGCCGGCTTCTTCGTCACAAACGCTTCCGCCGCGGTGACCTCGGGCGCCGGCTCGCTGGGAGTGGATTGCGCTCGGTAGCAGGGACTCAAAACCGAATATCAAGAACACCACCGACGTTAGGCATCACGCAGACCGCCGAATTCCCGTTACTACAAGATAATTTTAAGACGATGTTGACGACAAGATCAGATATACGACTGGTGCGTGGTCCGTATCGCATCCCGACAGCCATTCTATTCGATCTGTGTAAGCTTCATATCGAAACGCCCACCCCGCGGCTTCTTGGGCAGCCGGTCTTTTTACGGTTTCAGTAGGGACAACAATCGTTTCGATGTGGATTCGTTCGGAACTTCACCCAATTTTATTTCCTAGAGCATTTCAATGAAATTGGATCGCATCAAAAGCCACCCGGATTTTCCATTCGTCTTATATCGCGAAAATGATCTGCAGTTCTTGATGTTGGAGATGTATTGGGCAGAGCTTTTACGTGATGCCTTGCCGGAAGCGATAGCCACTGACTGGCGTCCGGAGTGGCCCGCAGATGCCGAAGATGGAAACCCGATCCTCAGTGTCAGCAATCGAGCTATCACACCACCGCGGATGTTGCGAGTCATTCAGAGGAGCAACGACAAAAAGTTGCCTGAACTGGACTTAGAAAGCTTTTCAAAAGTACAGTATTATGACGACGCGTATGTCCCGTTCGTACCAGGGATTACGTATGGCGGTCTAGATCAAGACATGGTTAATCCGATCGAGGAATTGGTAATATCATCGGCCGTGTCGGCATCTTGTGAGCGACTGTTTCGGTACTGCGTTCAACTCTGGTGCGTGGAGCAGGTTGCACAGACGCGTATGGAGGAAGTGTTGGCGAGCTATTGGACCAAGGTCCGGGCGAGCCTGATCGAGCTTGGCGGCCGTGCGGCGACGATGCGGGACAGAAGCGAATAGCCTGCGGAGGGCATAGAATGCCGTCATAGGGTGGCCCCCGGCGCCGTGGCGCAGCGCTCCCACCGGCCTCGATCATCGTTCCGGCCGCCCGGGCGGCGGTTGGCGCCCCGCTGTAGGTCGGCCTTCAGGCCGACGGGGGCGCCGCGTTCGGCCTGAAGGCCGACCTACGAACCCGTGGCCGGAATTATGATCAGGGCCGCTCCCACCCTCCGCCGCGCAGGCGCCAATGGACCCCAGCGTCCTCATCGATGCGCAACAGGTGCAGCCAGCCGTTGTCCACCAGTTGGCGCACCAGCGCATGGCGTTCGATGATCGCGTCGATGGCCGGCTCCGGGGCCTCGATGAAGACGCTGAGGCGCAGCGGCTCGTGTACCCAGCGCCGGCCGTCGTGCAGGGATTGCAGGGGCAGCCCGACGCGCAGCTCGCCGCTGTTGCCTTCCAGCACCCCGATGGCGCCGCCCACCACGTTGTGCAGCAGCTTGTTACCGCTGCCGAAGCGGCGGTTGTCCACCACCGAGCCGTAGTACTGCATGTTGATCCAGTTGGCCACCACCATCGGGGCGGTCATGATCAGCTCCAGGATCTTGAAGCCCTCGTCCTGCTGCCAGACGTACTCGTGCAGAAAGGCGCGCCCGCCCAGGTCCAGGCCAATGGTACGCGCGCGCGGCGCGGCGATGAAGGCGGCGTTGTTGGCCAGGGCCCATTCCTGGCGCACGTGGGACCAGTCGCGGCTGCGCCGGCGCACCTCGGCCTCCACCGCGCGGTCCGGCCGGCCGCCGATGCCGAGCAGTGCGGCGCGCTCCATGCGGGTGAGGTCGCCGGCCTGCTCCAGCCATTGGCGCAGTCGTTCCAGGTCCGGGGCCAGGGCGTCGGGGACCTCGTCGGTGTCGAAGAGCCGCAGGATGTCGGTCGTGGTGTCGTGCAGGCCCGCCAGGAACCAGGTGTCCTCGGGGATCGCGATGCCCCGCTCCGCCAAGCCCTGCCGCACGGCCCGGTCGTTGAGCAGGGCGGCCACCACCCGGGCGCTGGCCTCGCCGGTCTGGCCGGCGCAGGCGCCGCAGTCGAGGCCGGTGGCGTGGGGGTTGTTCACCGTGGTGCTGCCATGTCCGGCCAGCAGCACCAGGGGGGCGAAGCCCGCGGTCATCGCCATGGCGCGCAGGATGCGCTCGGCATGGTCGAGCCGCTCCGCCTCGGGGATCCCCGAGGCCCCGTGCCCGCTTGCGTGCCCGCTTATGTGCCCGGTCTCGCACTGTCCCGGCGGGACGGCCTCCAGGGTCGGCCCGGTGCGCGCCAGGGTCTCCGGGTCGAGACCCTGACTGTGCGGGTCGGGGACCGGGCGGCTCCAGCCGAAGCTGTCGGTGACCAGCTTGGGGGCGTACATCAGCCCGGCCGACTCGACGAAGGAGAAGCAGGAGGCAGCGGAGAGCTTGAAGCCCTTCCACGCCTTGAACAGACCGAGGCGTAGCCGCCGCTGCGCCTGCACGCCCTCGCGGTCCCCGGCCTTGACCCGCTCGCAGATGCGGTAGGCGGGGTTGAAGATCACCGGCACATGGCTGCGGGCAACCGCGGAGCCCAGGGGAACATGCTCGATGAAGATGCCGAAGAAGCCGGCGAAGCCGATGGTCTGGACCCCGGGCGCCACGGTCTCGAGCGCGCGGCGGAAGACCTCGGAGCGCACATCGATGCAGAACGCCGCCTGAACCGCCGGGCGGGCCGCGGGCCGGTCCGGCACGCGGGCCAAACCGGCGATCACGCGGCGCTGCAAGCCGATCTCCATCGCCACGAGCAGGATGCGGTCGATCTCAGCGGAGGCCTGGCGCTTGGCGGACGGCGGTCGCATGCTCGCCGCGAGCATCTCCTGCCAGCGGGCCGCCAGCGCGGGCGAGCGTTTCTCCTCGAAGAGCAGCATGTCCCACATCAGGCGGATGGCCAGGAGATCGACGATGGAGTCGTCGCGGCTGCCGACCAGCTCGGCCTGCCAGCGCAGATACCGGGTCCAGGCCGCCCAGCCGCCGACGCTCATCAGCGAGGCGTGCAGGTAGCGCTCCACCGCCGCATCCGGGATGCCGAGCCGCTCGATGGCCAGTGCGATGGCGCCGCGGGGCTCCGTCGGCAGACGGGCCACGGCGCGGCGAAAGTCGCGCAGTCCCATCAGCGCCGGGCTGTGGTCGATGCCGGCGGCCTTGCGCCAGGATGGGTAGAGCGGGAGCTGACGCCAGGGCATGGCGACGAGCGCCTGGCCCAGGTCGAAATGGGCGGCGCAGTGCAGGCTGATGCGCTCGGCGACGAAACTCGACCAGAGGCCGCCCTCCACCCGCTCCAGCACCTCGCTCACCGGGGCCATCCCGAGCCGCGGCTCGGGCGCGGGGGCGGCCAGTGTGTGCTCCACGGTGTCGGCATCCAGGTGGCTACCGCAGCGCTCGAGCGCGGCTTTGAGGTCATTCCGGCCGATGCGCCCGCTGGCCAACTGGTCGCGGTAATAGCCCCGCGACATGTAGAGACCGGTGCCGGTGATCCGCGCCAGGACGTCGGAGGCGTCCTGAAAGCCGAGGTCCCGCAGCCCGAAGAAGGGGTTCACGGCGACAAAGTTCTTCAGCGGCCACAGGGGGGCAATGCGCTCGCAGGCGGCATCGATACGCCGATCCAGCTCGGCGGCGTCGATGATCGGGGTGGGCGCCGCCGGCTGGTCGGCGCTGGCCGGCACGCTCGCCGCCGGGACTGCGGATTTCGTCGGGATGGTGGCGTCGTTAAGGGTCATGATCAGGCTCCGGGGGAGGTGACTGGAGCGAAGGGGGCAGGCGGCGTCCCGGGCGCGGGCAGCGGGCCCGGCCAGATGCGCTCGATCAGCCGGGTGATGTACACGTCGATGTAGAGGCCGTTGTAGAGGTGCATGTAGATCCCGTCGCCCAGGAACGCCGGGGCCTGTTTGAGCACCTGCTGGAAGACCAGCAGGACCAGGAACACGCCGACAAAGGCCTGGGCCAGCCAGACCTGGAAGGGACCATCCGCATCCTGAACCGGCAGGACGCTCCCCTGCAGGGCCGCATCGAACAGGGCGTGCAGGGTGAAATAGGCCACCGCGACCACCGCACTCAGCGCCAGACCGCGGCGCAGGAAGTCCTCGCCGCGCATCACGCCAGCCATCTGCAACAGCAGTTGAGTCACGGCGATGACCACCACCGTACCGGCCGCCAGGTGCGCCGGCTGGTGCCCCGCGGTGACGCCGAAGGCGGCGCCCACCGCCAGCACGATGAGTCCGCCGCCGGCCAGCGCCGGCAGCAACTGGACGGGCCCAACGCCTGGGGATGCATGGGGGAGTACCGGCGCCCGAAAGGCGTCCACCCCGCTGCCGGAGGCGAGAAAGGCATGGGCCTTGTAGAGCGAGTGGGCCACCAGGTGCAGCATGGCCAGGCTGTAGAGACCCAGGCCGCACTCCAGGAGCATGAAGCCCATCTGCGCCGTGGTCGACCAGGCCAGCGAGACCTTGATATTGGTCTGGGTGAGCATGACCAGGGAGGCCAGCGCCAGGGTGAACAGACCGATCACCGCCAGGACGCCCATGGCGAGTTGGGAATGGGACATGACCGGGCTCATGCGAATCACCAGGAAGGCACCGGCGTTGACGATCCCCGCGTGCAGCAGGGCAGACACCGGCGTCGGGGCCTCCATGACTTGGAGCAGCCAGCCGTGGAAGGGGAACTGGGCGGACTTCAGCACCGCGGCGATCACGATCAGCAGGGCCGCGATCTCGAGCGCAATCGGCACCGGCCCCTCCATGGCCGCGAGGATGCGGAACAGCTCGTCGAACTGCAGGGTGTGCAGGGTGAGACCGATGAGGGCGACCGCGACCAGCAGACTCAGGTCCCCGACGCGGCTGGCGACGAACTTCTTGTGGGCGGCCAGCACGGCGGCCGGGCGCTCCGGATAGAACATCAGAAGCTGGTGCAGGCACAGGCTGGTCGCGATCCAGGCCAGGGCGAACATCAGCAGATTGCCGGAGACGATCAGGGTCAGGATGGCTGCCAGGGTCAGCGCCAGCCACTTGTTGAAGCGGCCCCGGTTGGGGTCCCCGTCCAGATAGTTGTACGCGTAGCGGGTGACGATGGCACCGATGAAGGCCACCAGCATCAGCATGATCACCGTCACGCTGTTGACATAGGTGCCCAGCGTCAAGGCCCCCAGGCCGCCGGGCAGCTCGACCCGGTAGAAAATCCAGGCATAGGTGCCTTCAAACGGGTAGGCCACTGCTGCAAGCAGTGCGCTGACGAACGCCAGCCAGGCGGCGGCGCCGCAGAGGCGCGCCATCAGTCCCGGCCAGGCGTTGGCCCAGGCGGCCGGCACCAGGCCGACCGACAGCAGGAGCAGCGGTGCGGCCAGGACCAGGCCGTGGGTGGGGCCATCAGGCAACATGGCGGCCTCCCCCGGCGGCCGGCAGCGCCCGTGCGGACCGGTCGGTGCAGACCAACGGAGACGACGGCCGGCCGCCGCCTGGCCCGGCCGCCCGCGGGTGTGGCGGGATGGGAGATTGGCTCATCCTGGGGCTCCTCTGTGGCTGAAAACAGTGGCGGCCGCAGGGATCTGCACCGCCCATGGCAGAGGAGTCTAGGGCGGCCGATCCAGAAAAAATAATGAATTGTCATCATGGAAACGATAACCTTAAGGCTATCGTTTTCCGAGTGAGGGACCGGCCATGATGCATGTCACCCTGCGCCAACTGCGGACCTTCGAGGCCGTTGCCCGGTTGCGCAGCTTCTCCCGCGCGGCCGAGGAGATGCACGTCACCCAGCCCACGGTGTCGAAGCAAATCCGTCTGCTGCACGAGCAGGTGGGTCTGCCCCTGCTGGAGCAGTTGGGCAAGAAGGTCTTCCTCACCGAGGCCGGCCAGGAGCTCTTCGCCACCTGCGCCGACTGGCTGGACACCTGGGGCCGCTTCGAGCAGACCATCGACAATCTCAAGGGCCTCAAGCAGGGGCGCCTGCGGATCGCCGCGGTCACCACCACCAAGTACTTCATGCCGCGTATCCTGGGCCCCTTCTGCGCCCGGTACCCCGGCATCGACATCGCCCTGGAGGTGGTGAACCGCGACCGGCTGCTCGACCGCCTGACCCGCAACCAGGACGACCTCTACATCATGGGCGTGCCGCCGGAGGGTCTGGATACCGAAAGCGAGTCGTTCATGGACAACCCGCTGATCGTGCTGGCACCGATCGCCCATCCGCTGGCGGGGCGCCAGAGGATCCCGTTCGCCGAGCTGGCGGCCGAGCGCTTCCTGGTGCGCGAGCAAGGCTCGGGCACGCGCATGACCATGGAACGGGTGTTCCAGGAGCGCGGCACGCCGCTACGGATCAAGATGGAGCTGGGCAGCAACGAGGCCATCAAGCAGGCCGTGGCGGGCGGTCTGGGTCTGGCCATGCTCTCGCGCAGCACGCTCGACCTCGGTCCCAGCCAGAGCGGGCTGGCCGAACTGGACGTGGAGGGCTTTCCCATCGTACGCGCCTGGTACGTGGTGCGGCCCAAGGGCAAACAGCGCTCGGTGGTGGCCGCCACCTTCCTGGAGTTCTTGCGCGGGCATGTGCAGATCTTCGCAAGAGGGCAGTAGGCCGGATTATCCAGGGAGCAGACGCAGGGTCTTGGTTTCGCCGCGATACCACAGGAATAACTGCCGTTGCCGATCAAGGCATAAGTCTTTGTTGTCCCGAGCGACGCGGCGCACGAGCGGGATGACGACCGCGGCCGCTGGCGAGTTCGTTCAGTAGCCTCCGCAGCCCGTCCCCGCCCGGCGAAGACGGGCGCTTGACGGGTGCAGTCCCAGGTTGATAATGCTGGCGATTGACAAAGCGCATTGCAACTGGGCCTCCTGGGCTGCGCGAGCACTCGGTCGCGCGGGGGCCAGGCCACCGCGCCGCCGTCTTCTTTCGGTCCCCCAAACAGACGAAGGTCACCCCATGCCAAGAAAGCCCATGGTCTTGATGGCCGCCGCCCTGCTGCTGGGCAGCGCCGCCGCCGCCACCAGCGCCGCACCGATCACCCGGATCGTGGCGTTCGGTGACTCCAACGTCGATATCGGTAGCGCCTTCACGATCAACCCGGCGACCGTCCCGGCACCCAATGTCAACGGCCGTTTCTCCAATGGCCCGTTGACCATGGAATACGTCGCCACCGACCTCGGCGTGCCGCTGACCAACTACGGTGTTGCCGGCGCCTGGAGCGGCACCGACAACAACTTTCGCATCGTCGGTACCACCCCGCCCGACCTCGCGAATACCGGCGTCTTGAGGCAGCTCGACACCTGGGAGGCCAGCCTCGCCGGCGGTACCGCCGACCCGAACGCCTTGTTCGTCTATTGGGCCGGATCGAATGATCTGTTCGAGTGGTCCGGCATCAATCTGACGTTGCAGGAGCGCATCGACGGGGTGAAGGCCAATCTCACGACCGCGATGCAGCGGCTCGATGCCGGCGGGGCGCAGCGTATCCTGGTCGGGACCAGGACCCCGCGGGACCTGCTCGACAACGCGAACGACCAACGCGGCCAGGCGCTGAATGCCGAGCTCCGGACATTGATCCCGCTGCTCGACGCGACCTACGGGGCGCGCATCGAACTGTTCGACGCCGGTGGCGCGATGCAAACGCAATTGCGTCCGGCCGCTTTGGCGCAGTAGAGCGCCTGGTCCGCGCAGCGCAGCAGCGCGTCCAGTTCCCCCGGTACGCCGGGGAACGACGCGATACCGACGCTGATCGTCAGCGTCGGCGCAGCCTGCGGATCTTCACCGGGGCCGGCCGCGAGCGCGGCGCGCAGCCGCTCGACAACCTCGCGGGCCGACACCGGGCCGGTCTGAGGCAGCAGCAGCGCGAACTCGTCGCCGCCGACGCGTGCGAACAGGTCGGTCTCGCGCAGGCTCGCCTGGTACGCCCGCGCCATGGTGACCAGGGCCTGGTCGCCCGCCGCGTGCCCGGCGACGTCGTTGATCTCCTTGAAGTGATCGAGGTCGATCATCGCGATGGAGCAGTCGTATCCGTAGCGCAGTGAGCGCGCCAGCTCCTGCGCCGCCTGCTCCATGAACAGACGACGGTTCGGCAGGCCGGTGAGTTCATCGGTCGTCGCCTGGTGTTGCAGCAGATCCTGCAGGCGCTTGCGCTCGACGGTGTCCCAGGCCAGGTCCGCGAGTGCAGCGACGACGCCCTGGTCCCGGACGGTGTAGTTGCGCGGCTTGTTGCCGACGCCGAGGATGGCGACGATGCGGCCGTCGCGCAGTACGGGGGCGGTGAGTTGCCGGACGATGGTGACGTGTCCGGGCGGCAGGCCCCGGCGTTGCGGCAGACTGGCGTAGTCGTTGTGAATGATCGGGCGGCCTTGGCGCACGCAGTCGACCCAGACCCCCGCCTGATCGAGCGGGTAGTGCTGGCCCTCACCCACGGCCTGGCACATGTTCTGGATGGTGTTGGTGGACCAGGTTTGCAGTGAGATCGTCCGCTGGTCCGCATCGATGAAATGATAGAAGCCGATCGTGCTGCCGGTGAGCGCTTCAACTTCGTCCAGCGTGGCGCGCAGCAGTTCGGTGAGCCCGTGCGACGGGGCCAGTGCGATCAGCCGCAGGCGTGCCGCAAGGATCGCCTGATTGCTTTTCCGCTCACGGACCTCGCGCTGCAACTGGCGATTGGTCGCACGCAACGCGGCGGTGCGCTCCTCGACCAGCGCGGCCAGGTGGCGACGGTGTTCGCGCAACTCGCACTCCGAGGCCAGCCGCGTCGCGGCGGTGCCGACCATCCCGGCCACCGCCAGATAGACGTTCAGGCACTCGTTCGACGGCGGTTCGCCGCCGCGATGCCCGACCGCGAGCACGGCGGTGACCCGCGACTCCTGGGTGATCGGCAGACACATGACGGTGCCGGGGTCGGGGTCGGTGCGGACATAGAACCCGAGAAAGCCGCTGTCGAGCGTCTCGGCGATGCAGTGGCGCAGTGCCGGCCCCGGCTGGGGAGGCGGCTGGGCGGACGGGTGGGGGTCGGGCCCGACCGCCGTCGGCACCACGGACCAATCGGCGGCGAAGACCGGCTCGGTGAAGGCCCAGGCGTGCAGCCAGATCGCGCCGGCGTCGTCCAGCGCCCCGACGGCGCACCAGTCGGCATCCAGCAGGCTGATGACGGCGCGGCTCGCCTCGCCCCAGACGTCCTGCGCCACGGTCAGCCCGGTCAGATACTGGGCGACCTCGATCACCCGCAGCGCCGGATGGGCCGCGCTCATCGTGACCGGCCCGTCAGCGGGCGCAGATAGAGCTGGTCCAGAAACCGGTCGTCGAAGTCCGGCTCGCGCGCCAGATTGATCACGCGCGCCTGGGCCCGGATCGCCGTCAGCCGCGCACCGGGTTCCGGCGCGAGCAGCAGCGCGCGGGCGCCGGCCAGCGCGGTGTTGCCGCAGAGTTCGACCCGCGCGGGCGGGATCGCCGGCAGCAGCCCGATCGCCTGGGCGTTGGCGATGTCGAGACCACTCCCAAAGGTGCCACCGACGCAGACCCGCCCGAGCGACGCGACCTCGAGGCCGGCGTGTTCGAGCAGCAGCGCGACACCGGCCCCGATGGCCGCCTTCGCCGCCTGAAACAGGTCCACGTCCGCACCGCTCAAGCGCACGCCATGCCCCCCGGCCGCCAGGGCAAAGCCCGTCGGGGGTACGGTCGCGGGTACCTCAGGGGCGAAACGCCCGCGTTCGGTGAGCTGCCCCGCCCGTCGCAGCCCGGCGATCAGGTCCACCAGGCCGGTGCCGCACAGGCCGTGCGGCGGGCCGCCACCGATGACATGCCAGACCGGGCGTTCGTCGCGGAACACCAGCCGGTCGATGGCGCCGGGCTCGGCCGGCAGACCGCAGCCCAGGCCACTCCCCTCGAACGCCGGGCCGCCAGCCGCCGAGGTGGCCCACAGGGTCGTACCGTCCCACAGCGCAAGCTCGGAGTTGGTGCCGAAGTCGATCAGCAGGCCCGGGTCGGCCGCGTCGGTCAGCCCGGTCGCGATTAACCCAGCCAACAGATCGGAGCCGATGAGCCCGGCCAGCGGCGCCACCAGGTCGATCCGGGCCGCGGCGTCGATGCCCCAGGCCAGCGCCCAGGCCGCAAGGTCCGTCGGGTGGCAGGTGAGCGGCTGCGACCAACTGCGCGGATCGATCAGGCGCGCGATCCGATCCCCCGTCAACAGGGCCAGCATGCTCGGATTGGCGACCACCGTCACCGCGGCGATGTCCGCGGTCTGCGCGCGGGCGCGGATCGCCAGCCCGCTGATGGCCAGACCGATCGCCTCGACCACCGCCTGGGACATCTGCCCGGCCTGCGCCGACGACTCGATGGCGGCCATCAGCCGGGTCAGGATGTCCTGACCGAACAGTGCTTGCGGGTTCGGACCGCGACAACCGGCGCGCCAGTGGCCGGTAGCCAGGTCGAACAGCGACAGGGAGAGCGTGGTCGTGCCCAGATCCACGGCGACCCCGAGCCGACCGGCCGAAGCCGCACGAGTCCGCGCCGAATCGGTCGCTGCCGGGTGGGCCGCCGGCAAAGGAACCCACGGTGGCGCGGTCTCGTCGTGGCGCAGCCAGCGCCAGGCCGGGCGTGCGGCGGTGGCCAGTACCTCGACCTCGAGATTGCCACGCGGGACGACCTGGCACGCGAGCCGCACCCCCGCGGCAAGCTGCGCGTCGTCCAGATGCAGTGCCTCGAGTGGTGCCGGCGCGTCGGCGCTCCCGGCGATGACCCGCACCAGGCAGAGCCCACAGCCGCCGAGGCCGTTGCAACCGCAGCGGATCGGGACCTCGGCCGCGACGAGCAGCCGGAACAGCGCCGGGCCTGGTGAAAAGGCGAAGCGCTGCACCTCGCCCTTCGTGTGGACGGCCAGGGTCGCCATCGTGTCAGCCCACGCGGCGCGCGGCCATGACCATCGCCGTGATGTTCTCGGGTCGGGCCTCGGGGGGGATCTCGCACCCCGACGACAGGATGAACCCGCCGCGCGCGGCGAACAGGTCCAACAACCGGGCCGAGGCGCCGGCGATGTCGGCCGGGGTGTCGCAGACGAACGCGAGCGGCTTCAGGTTGCCGTCCAGGCAGGTGTGCGGCAACGCGCGCAGCGCGCGCTCGGGGTCAACCGCGTAGTCGATATTGGCGATATCCACGCCCACCAACGGATAAAAGGGCAGGATCGACTCCGCCGCGCCCGCCGTGTGCAACCAATTGAGCGGCGCGCCCGCGGCCTTGAAGGCACCGAAGAGGCGGGCCAGGCGCGGCAGCAGGAACTCGCGGTAGAACTGCGGTGGCAGCAGTTCCGGTGACGCGGACGGGTCGAATACCAGCGGCAGGTGGACGCCGGCCTGGATTTGGGCGACGCCGAAGCGCATCGCGACCTCGGTCGCAAAGTCGAGCAGCCGGCCGAACTGCTCCGGTTCGTCGATCGCGAGATAAATGGCCGCCTCGAACCCAAGCAACTGCGATGCCAGGGTCATCGGCCCGAGCACGCAGCCGACGACCAGCACCTCGTCGCCGACCGCGTCGCGCAGCAGGCGTGCCGCCTGCAACAGCTCCGGCATACGCCCCGCGTGCGCGGGGTCCGGCGTCGCGAGCCGCGCGAAATCGAGTCGGTCGGGCCTGAGCGGGTAGGTCTCGATGCTGGGATAGCGCTCCGCCGGCCAGCGCAGGCGCGCGCCCAGCGCCTCGGCCTCGACGGTCACGTCCATCAGCGCGAATACCGCATCGTAGCCGTAGTGGGCGAGCGCCGCCAGTTGGCAGCGGGCGAGCAGCGCCCCGTCGCGCACGTAGTCGCCGACGGCCACCCCCGCGAGCACCCCGGCGTGACCAAACACCTGGGCCACCACCGGGACCCGGTCCGGGGTGCCGAACGCGGCGGCGGCAGCGATGCGCTCGAGGCTGTTCATGGCCTGCATCCCTCAGCGACCGACGCCGGGTGCGGCCGCCCGCAGATAATGCAGGCCGTCGAAGGCGGTCTGGGCGACGAAATCGACGTTCAGGCTGGCCGCGGAGACCTGCTTCAGCGCCGCGCCGCCGGTCATCACTTGCACCGCGGAGAGCCCCGCGGTATCGAGCATGCCCCGCACCCGGCGCACCTGCGGGACCACGGTGGAGATCAGGCCGCTGATGCCGACCATGATCGCGTCCTCCCGACCGACTGTCTCGATGACGTGGTCCAGCAGGCAGTCCTTGCCGCAGTCCACGACGCGGTAGCCCTCGACGGTCAGGATCATCCGGACGATGTTCTTGCCGAGGTCATGGACGTCCCCTTCCAGCGCGGCGAGCACGACGGTGCCCTGCGTCGGCACCAACGGCGCCTCCGCCGGGAACAGCGCCTTCATCACCGCGGTCACGGCGCGCCCGCACAGCATGATCTCGAGCAGATTGAACTGCTGCAGCGTACACTTCGCGTTCAGGTGCCCCATGGCAGCCTCGATGCCATCCGCGATGATGCGGCCGTTGTCGATACCCGCCGCGCGCAACGCCAGCGCCGCGCCGACCGCCTCGGCCTGATCACCGTCGAGCAGCGCCATCACCAGTCGGCGCATGGTCTCCTCGGGGCGGTTGTCGGCCATCGGCACGGTCTCGGCGGTGAGGAATCGCGACCGGGGCCGCCGCGATCAGTGGCATCAATGGTAGCAGATGCAAGGCTTCTTGCCAGGCACGTTCACGCCGCGCGACGCCGCTCAGGCGGTCGCGGCCAGTTGCGCGAGCACGCCCTCCCAAGCGGGGCGGGAAATTACCACCTGATCCTGATCCGCAAGCGAGTTGACGTCATTGCCCTCGGCCCAGATGGTGCGGCGCACCAGCGCCAGGCAATCGGAAGAGGTGGCCTGCGGCTTGAGGTACCAAGCGGTCGAGCGCGGCAAGGACGCCCAGTGCTCACGCAGCCGATGCACCATCAAGCAGACGATGGAAAACAGCGCCAGCAACGCCGGCGTGGTGCGGGCGATGGCCTTGGCGGCCCACTGGCGTTGGGTCTCGACCCCCAGGTGGGGCATCCGTGGGTACGTCCGGTGTCTTGGTCGACTTCGGAACAGACACTATTGATGGTCCGCCTGCCTTCCCCTGCCTGTCCTCGCGCGCCACGGCCACTGGCGGGTACCGGCTGGCCGCGACGATCGGCCGCCGCAACCCCCTGCTCAGCACAGGCTTCGGCACCGCCGTGGCGTCACGCGCGGGGCCGTCGCCCAACTGCAAAAATGACCAAAGTCGAGTTCCCATCATCGGTTATAAACGCTCCCGCGAACGTACCTCGCTGCTGCGCCGCCACTCCTGGTAGGCATCGCAACTGAGTTCCTCTGGGCTCGCAAGGAGTTGTTCGCGCAAGTCGACAAAGAACTGTGCTTCTACCATACGGCTCTTGAACCCTTCTTTTTTGTAATATTTGTGGATGAGGGGATTGAGGTCCCCTAGTCGCTCGACGAACGCGGTGCGATGTGCTTCCTGATCTTGCGGTTCTAATTCAAGGAAACGCTCACGCACCCGCCGCTCCCGGTACCGGTTCCACTCGCTGGCCAGCTCATCGGGTGCCTGCTGCCGTCGTTCGCGGCCGCAAGCCTGCGCCGCCTCATTTTGAGGTTTCTTGGGACGGTAATCCTCCTCGATCGCCCGGATTAGATAGGCGCAAAGGTTCTTGACCTTGCCCGCCTCGTGCTCCCGTTCGACGTGTGCGCAATTCTCGCGTATCCGCTCTTCATCATAGGTTTCCACAAGCATTCGCGCCTTGCTTTCGGCCACGCCCTTTTCGACCAGCGTCGCCACGAGAAGATCCGGCGGACGCGGGTCCTCGATCGTACTTTCCGCCGCCCCCTCCAACACCATCAGACCGGCAAGCGGCATCTGCATCGCCGTCCGCTCCACCATAAACAACAGATCCGCAACCGCGCGACCTTTTTTTATTCCCTGATAGCCTACCGATATATCAGAGTTCTTATTGATTTCGAGCACACAGGGTTTGAGAACGTCGTTATTGAGGTGCTTGTAGATCCCGTCGAACTGAAGCACATACCGCACGGTGTCGAGCGGTACCTGCACCCTGTGCGTCTTGGGGCTTCCGGCGCGGCACACCTCGTCCAGTAGAAATTCATACAGCGCAAGCGAGTACTTGCTCGAGAATTGTGTTTGCACCAAAAGCTGGATCTTTGCGAACAATGTCGGATTCTTGACCTTCTCGACTAGAAGTGGATTAAGAACATAGCGCAGTTGACCCCCGGACAGCTCGGCCCCGGCAAGAAAGGTGCAGATACCCCAGTCAGTCGTGCGATCCTTCTTGAGCGTATTCCAGATGATCGGGTTGGTGGTCAGCTTCTCTAACGCGTCCTTAATGACATCCATATTCTTACTTCGCTCGAGGCCGATGAGCGACATCAAGAGTCCCACCGACATACTGTTCGAGTTTCTCGTAAAGCGGTTTTTCTGCGAATGCCAGATGATCGCGTTGAATACTTTCCGTTCGATCAACGAGAGCCTGTTGCCCACATGGATGGTCGCGGTGGGCTTGAGGAGTTGCTCGGTGTTGGTAGCGAGATCGCGCATCGTCGGTCGTCGGTCGTCGGTCGTCCAGCTTGCCTGAAGGGTATCCCAGAAGGTCGACGGCAAACAGCTATTTTTCGACCCGACCCCCCAAATCTCCGACCTTTGATCTCCTAAGGAAGCGATCGTCAACTCTAGTGGAGTCGGGTTGAACCCCACCCCGCCCCCAAATCTTCGACCGCTGACCCAAATCTTCGACCTTTACGCCCCAAAACTTCGACTGTTCGCCCAAATCTCCGACCTTTAGAGATCGGCAGGTGATATTTTTCTAATATAATTTCCGTTAGTTATCTAAACAAAAAAGCTTCAAAGCCGTTGCTGCCCAAATTTCCGACCTTTCAGATCCTTTGTAAACAATGTCTTACGCTCAATTCCCCAAATCTTCGACCGTTCGACCCCAAATCTTCGACTTTTCGAGCAATTTTTAATATATTTAACATTGACTTATGGAACATCTTAACTGTTGTTAAAGAACATATGTCAACAACAAGGCCCAAATCTCCGACCGTTCGGCCGCAGGTAGTCAGTTCCGTCTGTTGTTGTTTTTTTTCGTAACTACTCAGGTCCCCGGAGACTGCCTCGCATGTTTCGCTTGAACACAGCGCAACTCCAGTCAGGCCAGGGGCTCCCGGACCTGATCGGGCTCGCACGGTACGGGCACCGTGGGCGGCGGCGCGTGCCTGAACCGCGCAAGGGTTACCAGCAGGGGGGCGAGATCGGCGTCCAAGGCAGCGATGCGCGCCTCGATGTCGGCCCGCGGCGCCCGTGCACCGAGGGCCGTTTCAAGCTCCTGCGCCCGCAGGCACACGGCCAAGGCCCCGAGGGTAGCGGCGGCGCCTTTTAGGGCGTGCGCCAACCGCTGCGCCTCGTCGAGCGCACCGATCGCCAGGTGCCGACGCAGTGCAACCAGGTCGTCGGCGTGGCCCTGCGCGAACAGGGTCAAGAATCGCACGTAACTCGTCAGTTTGCCGCGCGCGTAGCGCAACCCGACCTCCAGGTCGATTCCGGCGATGCCGTCTAAGGTTTGTCGTAAAGTCACTTCGTCGGACTGCGCAGCCGGTGCGGTCACGTCGGCCAGTCCCGGCGCGGCAGGTCGCGGCAGCCAGCGCAACAGGACCGCATAGAGCTGTTCGGGTTCCACCGGTTTGCCGATGTGGTCGTCCATGCCGGCGTCCAGGCAGCGCTGCCGGTCCTCTGCAAAGGCATTGGCGGTCATGGCCAAAATAGGCAAGTGGGCATGTCCCGGCTGCGCGCGGATGCGGCGGGTCGCCTCCAACCCGTCCATCTCCGGCATTTGCACGTCCATCAGCACCAGCGCGTACTCCCTCGCCAGGGCGCGCTCGACCGCCTCGTGACCCGTTGCGACCAAGTCCACGACCAGACCCAGGCCGCTCAAGATCTCGCACGCCACCTCCTGATTGACCGGGTCGTCCTCCGCCAGGAGCAGGCGCATACCCCGGTAATCGCGCGCCAGGATCAACTCCGGGGGCTCCGCCCCTGGCCCCATCCCGGCGCACGCCGGCGCGGCCTCCGGCACCGCGACCCGGGTCAGCCGGGCCGTCGACCAGAAGGTGCTGCCCTGGCCCGGGATACTCGTCACGCCCACGCCACCACCCATCAGATTCGCCAGGCGGCGGCAGATGATCAGCCCCAAACCCGTACCGCCGAAGCGTCGGGTGGTCGAGTCGTCGGCCTGGGCGAACGCCTCGAACAACCGCGCCTGTTGATCCGCCGTCAGTCCGATCCCCTGATCCTCCACCTCCAGACGCAGCAGCAGGGTCTCCCCCTGATCCTCCGCCACCCGGATACGCACCTGGACCCGACCCCGCTCGGCGAACTTGATGGCATTGCCAATGAAGTTCAGCAAGATCTGTCCCAGGCGCAGGGGGTCACCGCGCACCGCCGCAGGGACCGCGGAGTCGATGTCCCGCTCGATCGTCAGGCCCTTGGCGAGCGCCCGTTCACCCAGGATACCGAGTGTATGATCGACCACCTCAGCCAGGACGAACGGGATCTCCTCCAGGCTCAGTTGCTCGGCCTCGATCTTGGACAGGTCCAGAATGTCGTTGATGATGCACAGGAGGTGCTGACTTGCCTCACCGACCTTGGCCAGTTGTGCGATGGACTGCGGGTCGGTGAGCCGCTTGCGCAACAGATAGGTCAGGCCGACGATGGCGTTGATGGGGGTGCGGATCTCGTGGCTCATATTGGCCAGGAAGGCACTCTTGGCACGCGTGGCCGCCTCGGCCTGGTCGCGGGCCTCCACCAATTCTGCGGTGCGCTGCGCGACCACTTGTTCGAGGTGCTGCCGATAGCCTTCGAGATCCGCCTCCAGCCGTTTGCGCTCGCCGATGTCGCGGATCAGTCCCACCGCCTGCCGGTGGCCGTTCACGTCCATGGAGGACAGCGACAGCTCGATGGGAAACTCCTGACCGTCCCGGCGCAGCGCCACCAACTCGAGGGTGCGGCCGATGGCCTCACCCTCACCGGTCTGACGAAAACGCGGCCAGGCGTGTCGATAGGCGCCGCGAAAGCGCTGCGGTACCAGGGTCTCGTGTAGGTTACGGCCGAGGATTTCCTCTCGCGTGTAGCCGAACATCCGCTCGGCGGCCGGGTTCCATTCGATGACGCGGCCCTCGTCGTCCATAAGGATAAAGGCGTCGTGCATGCTCTGCGTCGCCATCCGATAGCACTCTTCACTCGCGCGCAGTGACTGTTCCGAGTTACGCAGATTGGCCTTTTGTTCGGCATCCGCCAGGGCCCGCGTGACCGCCGCCGGCAAGCGGGAGAGCCGATCCTTCAGCAGATAGTCGCTGGCACCCTGGTGCAGGGCCGCCACCGCCAGGTCCTCACCCATGGCGCCGCTGACGAAGATAAACGGCAGCTCGGGGTCCCGCGCCCGGACCAGGGCCAGTGCACGCCCGCCGTCGAAGTCCGGCAGGTGATAGTCCGCCAGGACCAGGTCCGGGCGGAAGGTCTCCAGCGTCGCGACGAAGTCCGCCTCGTGCTCGACCCGTCGCGACTCGAAGTCGATCCCGGCCTTGCGCAGACTGCGCTCGTTGAGCTCAGCATCGGCCGGATTGTCTTCCAGCAGCAGGACGCGCAATGGGCCGTTCACGACGGCAATCGGATATCGGGCGGCACGCGATTGATCAGCACCCAGTACATACCGAGATCGGCCACCACCCGGGCGAACTCGTCGAACGCGACCGGCTTCGCGACGAAGCTGTTCACCCCGAGCTTGTAGGTGGAGACCAGGTCGCGCTCCTCCTTCGACGAGGTGAGCACGACCACCGGCAGATCGTGGGTCTGCGGGTTGGCGCGGATCTGCGTCAGCACCTCGATGCCGTCGACCTTGGGCAGGCGCAGATCGAGCAGAACCACGCGTGGCAGGCCATTCGGCCCCGCGTATTGGCCGCGATGGAACAGATAATCCAGTGCGGCCTCGCCGTCCTTGACCCAGATGACCCGGTTGGCCAGGTTGTGTTTCTTCAGTGCACGCAGCGCCAGCTCAGCATCGTTGGGGTTGTCCTCCACCAGCAGGATATCGACCACCGAATCGGTCATGTTCATGATTCACTCCTTCCCGGACAGGGCCTGATCCGGTCTGACCGGAAGCCCAAAGCGGAACCTGGCCCCGACATTGACGGCACCCTCGGCCGCCACCTGTCCGCCGTGTTTTTGGACGAAGCGCTTGACGATGGCCAGGCCGACGCCGGTGCCGGCGAATTCGTCCATACCGTGGAGCCGCTGGAACAGGCCGAACAGCTTGCCCCGGTAGTCCGCATTGAAGCCCGCCCCGTTGTCCTTGACCTCAAACCAGATCAGGTCATTCTGGCGTTCCGCGCTGACCTCGATGCGCGCCGGGTCGCGGTGGCAGCTGAACTTCAGGGCGTTGTCGAGCAGATTCTGCCAGATTTGCTCCAAGGCGCGCCGATCGGCACAGACCGACGGCAGGTCGGCCCGATGGAACTCGACCGGCCGCCCGGCACGCTGCTGCGCCAGCCCGGCCCAGACCGCGTCGACCAGGCCATTCATATCCAGCTGCGCCAGTTCCAGGTCCATCCGCCCGGCACGGGACAGGGCCAGGATGTCGTCGATCAATTGGGCCATCTTGCGGGCGTTGTCGCTGACCACGCCGAACAGACGCAGCCCTTCTGCATCCAGTTGGGGCGCATAGTCTTCGCGCAGGATGGCGCTGAAACCGTCGATGGCGCGCAGCGGCGCGCGCAGGTCGTGCGAGACCGAGTAGCTGAAACTCTCCAGGTCCGCGTTGGCGGTTTCCAGCTCCTGGGTCCGGCATGCCACGTCGGCTTCAAGGCGAATCCGATAGGCACTGCGTTCCGCCTCCAACTGCTTGCGCACCGCGATGTCCTCGACCAGAAAGATGAAATGCAGCGCCTCGCCGTCGGTGCCCCGCACCAGCGAGATGGTCCGGTTGATCCAGACCAGCGAGCGATCCTTGCGGACATAGCGCCGCTCCACCGAATCGACCGGCCGCTCCCCCGCCAGGAGCTTGTGCATCGCCGCGGTATCGGACTCAAGGTCGTCCGGATGCTCGATGTCCTGGAGGGCGATGCGCGGCAATTCCGCGATGGGGTAGCCGAGGATCTCGCACAGCTTGTGGTTGACACGCAGCCAGCGCCCATCGACGCCGACATGGGCGATCCCGATGGCGGCCTGCTCGAAGGTGACGCGATTGACCTCCTCGCTGGCGAACAGGGCCGCGGTGGCCTGCTGGGTCGCCAAGGCCTGATCCAACTCCTGTTGGAGGATGCGCGTGCGCCAGTGACTCGACTTGGCGCGCCACCAGAACCAGTTCACCCCACCCGTTCCGCCCAAGAGCAACAACGTGACCAGCACCACCCACAGCGCCCATTGCCGCAGCGGGGCATCGACCTCGCGTGTGTCCTGCTTGGCGACCAGGACCCAGGGTGTCCCCGGGACCCGGGCGGCGTAGCCGAGTACCGGGTCGCCGGCATAGTCGCGGGAGCCGCGCTGGATGCCGGACTCGCCAAGCAGAGCGCGGGCCGAGAGCAGTCCCGGCTGCTCGATCGGGACCCGGATGGTCATCGGCGGCGCCTTGCGCGTGACGATGTTCAGGATGCTCTCGCCCTCGGGTCTGGCCAACACGGTCTCGCCGGTCTGGGAGGGCAGCGGCCAGTGCAACAGCAACGGGAAGACTTGCCGCTGTGCGGGCGCGCCCAGATAGACGGCGCCGACGATTTCGGTGCCCTGTGCCGCGATGCGTTTGATGGGTCCGACCATGCCGATGCGGATCGGTTGACCCGGCTGCCGGTGAAAGTCAACCAGTTGGGGTTGGTCCTGCCGCATTGCCGCGCTGGCCTGCGGCCCGAATTCCGCCTGGGAGGCAATCCCTTCGCTACGAATGCGTTCATTGCCCGCGGCATCGAAGAGCGCAATCGTGTCATAGCCCACATTGCGTTTCATTGCGGCGAGACGCGCCTGAATCTCCGCCAGTGCCGCATCATCCTGTCCGTGCTGGCTCAACCAGCGATCGAAATCGCTCGCCAATTGCGAGTCCGACCCGAACAAGGCGACGTCCACGGTGCGCTCACCCAACCAGGTATGGAGCTGGCCGATCTTCAGCTCGGCCACCGCCTGCAAGGCGGCCTCGACGCTGGCCTGGCGCTCGGCGCGCAGGCCATGGAAGACGGCCAGTGCGACCAGCAGCAACAAGGCCGCGGTGACCAGAAAAACGGTCAGCGGCAGGGTCGGTCGGGTCTCGGGCTCGGGGACGGTCATGGGGGGGTCCGGTCGGCGGTTCCCGTCAGTTTAACCGTTCTGGCGCACGGCGTTTCCGTCGGCCTTTTTGGTTGCCGCATCCTGCTGGTTGAATCACGAGGTAATCCGCATCAGTTCGTCAATCTGCGGGGCCGCCGTCAACAGCGTGAATCGTCCCTGCTTCCAATGGGTGATGAGGTGGGCCGGGGGCGAGGATTCAACCAACAAGGCGCTGACCAGGCCCTTGGTATCCAGCACGACGCGCATGGCTCAGCGTGCAGTCTTGGCGGCGCGGGCCAAGGTCTCCCGCGTCTCGTTGCGCAGCGAAGGTTACCGCTCAATACTTGACCGAGCACCCATAAGGCCGGGTCACCGCATTGGCCAGGGGCCGGCCGGCGTCAAGGTCCGTGAGCGCCGCCCGGACGTAGTTGCGGGCGCCGGGGATGTCGGCCGGATCGGAACTCGGGCGGTCGTCGATGGCGCCCATGTAGACCAGGGTGCCGGCCGGGTCGATGACAAAGAGATGCGGGGTGGTCTTGGCCCCGTAGGTCCGGCCCATGGTCCCCGTGGGGTCGAGGAGCACGGCGCTCGGTGCCGCCTTGCGCTCGGCCGTCAACTGGTCCGCCGCGGCCGCCGTCACATGGCCCTGGTTGCCCGGGGCCGAGGAGATCACCGTGAGCCACACCTTGCCGGCCGCGGTCGCCTCGCGCTGGAGCGCCTGCATGTTGCCGCCCCCATAGTGCTTGCGCACGTAAGGACAGCCGTCGTTGGTCCATTCCAGGATGACCGTCTTGCCCTTCAGATCGGCCAGGTTCCAGGTCTTGCCGGCCGTGTCCGCGATGGCAAAGGGCGGCGCCGGCTGCCCGACCTGGGGTGCCTGGGGGGCACCCCAGGCGAGCCCCCAGGTTACGAGTGCCCCGAGCAGGGCGAGCATCACCGGCACCAGGGGGCGGGGCTTGCGTACGGGTTGGTCAGTGTGGGGCATGGGACTCTCCTGGGACTTGATGGGGATCGATCGGCTGGGGTCTATCTGGGGGCGCCGTCGGCGCTCCCCAGGGCCGCGAAGACGATGGCGGGGGTCAGGATCTGGGGCAGCACCCGCGGCTCGCCGCCCGCGGGATAGTAGACATAGAGCGGCACCCCGGTGCGTCCGAAACCGGCCAGATAGTCGCCGATCTGCGGGTCGCGGCCGGTCCAGTCGCCCTTCAGATAGAGCAGATCCGCGGCCCGGAAGGCGGCGGCGACGCCCGCTGCACTCAGCGCCACCCGCTCGTTGACCAGACAGGTGATGCACCAGGCGGCGGTCATGTTGACGAACACCGGCCGTCCCTGGGCCCGGGCCTGGGCGAGGCGCTCGGGCGCATAGGGCTGCGCCGCCAGTCCCGCCTGGGGCGCCGCCGCAGCGCCCGACTGCTGCGGTGCCATGGAGTCCGCGGTCGCGAAACCGAGCCACAGGGCCATTGCCAACCCGGCAAGGGCCGCCCCCTCCCCGGCCCGCCGCCAACTGCGCCCGGCCATGGCGGTACGCTCGCGCGCCCAGAGCCCGAAGCTCGCGGCCAGCATCCCGGCGAGCACCAGGGCCAGGCCCGCCGGCCCGGTCTGCACACTCAACACCCAGAGCAACCAGGCGGCGGTGGCGAACATGGGAAAGGCCAGGAGCTGTTTCAGGTGCTCCATCCAGGCCCCCGGCCGCGGCAGTCGGCGGGCCAGGCCCGGGGTGAGCGAGAGGGCCAGGAAGGGGGCGGCCAGTCCGAGCCCCAAGGCGAGCAGGATGGCCAGCGCCAGTGGCCAGGCCAGGGTCAGCGCATAGCCCAAAGCGGCGCCCATGAAGGGCGCGGTACAGGGCGCCGCCACCAGGGCCGCCAGGGCGCCGGTCCCGAAGGCGCCCGCGATCCCGCCCCCCACCTCACCCCCGGCCAGGCCCATCAGCCGGCCGCCCAGGGTCACGGCACCCGCGAGCGACAGACCCAACACCAGAAAGACATAGGCCATGATGGCCACGAAGGGCGGGTACTGGAGCTGGAAGCCCCAGCCGATGGCGGTACCCCCCGCCCGCACGGCGAGCAGGACCGCGGTCAGCGCGGCGAAGAAGACCAAGACCCCGGCCGTGTAGGCGAGCCCATGGGCGCCGCGCTCCCGGGCGCTCAACCCCCCCTGCCCCGCCAGACTTAAGGCCTTGATGGCCAGCACCGGGAAGACGCAGGGCATCAGGTTCAAGATCAGTCCGCCCAGGAAGGCAAGCCCCAAGGCGAGCGGCAGGCCCAGGGCCGGCGCGCTCGGCGCGGTGATCCCAGGGGGCGTCTGGGTCGGCAGGGGCCGCGTCGCGTCCACCTCGAAGGAGCGGATGGCCCCGCCGGCCCCAGTCAGCGTCAGGAGTCCGCCGGGGTCCGCCGTGCCGGCCGTCTCGCCCGGGGTCAGGTCGATTTCCAGCCGGTCCGCGGTCAACCGCCAGGGCTGCTCCGCCGCGGGCTCGATCAGCCCCCAGGACCAGGGAAAGAAGCGCACGGCGGTCGGCGCCTCGCCCAGCCCGGCGCGCGGCAGCGACAGCCGCAGCCCGCCCGGGGTCGGCGTCAGGGTCGCACCGCCGCGCGTCCCCGCGGGGAGTCCGGCGCGCGCCTGTGCGAAGGCCTCCCGTGCTGGCGGGTCGCTCGGACCGGCCGCGGCGGCGGTGTTCAGGGTCAGTTCCAGGACCGCGGACTCCGGGACACAGTGCTCCTCGCACACCAGCCAGTGGGCGTGTGCCCGCACCGGGATCGGTTCCCCGACCGGCCAGTGCGCCGGGATCGAGAGGCGCACCGGGTGCAGGGCGCGGCCCGAGTAGCCGAAGTTGGCCAGCGGACCGACCCGGATCAGCGCGGGGGCCGGGAACTGGAGCGCCCCGGCGCTGACCCCCGGCGGCAGCGTCCAGTCGATCCGCGGGGCCTCGCCGGAATCCCCCGGGTTGCGCCAATAGGTGTGCCAGCCGGGCCGGATGGTCAGGGACAGCAGCAGTTCCAGGGGCTGCCCGGGCACCGCGGGATTGTGCTCCGCCAGCAAGTCTGCGGTCACATTCTCAGTGCTGACCGGGTTGCCCCAGGCCAGCAGCGGCGCGAGCAGCAGGGCTGGCCAGGCCATTGCCCATGCGGCCAGCGAGCAGCCGCAACGCAAGGCGTCACGCCGGACCGAGCGGAGCACGGCGCCACCAGGCGCCCTTGGTCTGAACAGGTGCATTAATGTCCGACCCATCGCCAAGATGATTCCCGTTCTATCAAACTTACAAATTCATGCGCAAACATGAATAAAGTTGACTTCCTGCTTCACGGGGGCCGGTTTCACGCGGACCTTGCGGCCCGCGCCAGCGCCTTCCCCTCCACAAGCAGACACCGCGGAACTCGCGGCGTACTTGGCGAGGTTAATCGCCGCATTCAGGTCCCGGTCGTGGTGAGAACCACAGGCCGCGCAGTCCCAGTGCCGCACGGACATCGGCAGAGAATCGATTTTGTGCCCGCATCCCGAGCATGTTTTGCTGCTGGGATACCAGCGGTCGGCCAGCATTACGACACCGCCACGCATGGCGGTTTTGTATTCCAACTGACGCCGGAACTCAAAAAAGCTCATGTCCGAGACGGCGCGCGCCAGGTGCCGATTTTGCACCATGCCACTGACATTCAGGTCTTCGATACCGATGGTATGGAAGCGCCGCGCCAGATCGGAGGTGAGTTTGTGCATCGCGTCCTGGCGCACGTTGGCGATGCGCGCATGAAGGCGTGCCAGCTTGGCTTTGGCTTTGCGCCAGTTGCGAGAGAATTTCACCTTGCGCGAGAGGCTTCGGTTGAGCCGCTCCATGCGTTTCAATTCCGCCTTGTGGGCCTTGGGGCCGATGACTTGCTCACCGTTGGAAAGGGTCGCCAGGGTCGTGACACCGAGATCCACACCCACCACGCCTTGGTTTTCGGCGGGACGGATGAGGGTCTGATCGGTGTCCATGACGACGGCGACAAACCAGCGGTCAGCTGTGCGAGAAATCGTTGCCGACAGAACTTTGCCGGGGAAACGCAACGTCTCGCGTATCCGCACCCAGCCCAGATAGGGGAGGCGGATACGCGAACCGTCGAGGACGAATTGCCCATTATCCAAGGCGAAGCTATCGTTAAGACCTTTCTTGTGGAAACACGGGTGCTTGGCGTGACCGGCAAAGAAGTTCTTGAAGGCCGTGCCCAACTGCATGATGGCTTGTTGCGGGGCGCACTTGGTAACTTCGAGCATCCAGGGAAATTGCTCGCGCTTGATCTCGTTGAGCTGTCTGCGCAAGGCGCCTTCGTTGGGTTGAGCT
Organism: Candidatus Thiodictyon syntrophicum; assembly: GCF_002813775.1. NCBI lineage: Bacteria > Pseudomonadati > Pseudomonadota > Gammaproteobacteria > Chromatiales > Chromatiaceae > Thiodictyon > Candidatus Thiodictyon syntrophicum. The sequence goes on along the minus strand of NZ_CP020371.1, from coordinate 26,685 downwards.
AACAGCGGGTTAAGAAGATGGGCCTGGTACTGCACCTGCCACTCGGCCAGTGCCCAATTGTAGGCAAAGCGCGCGGTTCCTGCCGCCTTTGCAAAGTAGGTGCGCTGGGTGTTGTTAGGGTCGAGGGCGATCTTGTGCGACAGGATCATGGTTGCGAATCCGATACGGCCTGTTTGATGTCATCGAACAGCTTTTTATTCTTGTGCGAACGACTGCCATATAAGCGGGCGGAAAAGACAGTGATGATTTCAAGCACGTCGGTCGCTAGATCCTCCTCAAATGTGGTGTCCTGGCCTTGGTTGAGAATGACAACCTCTACTTGTTTAGCCTCACAGATGGCAAAGACCAATTCAGCGCCGAAGCGTAGCAGGCGATCCTTATGAGTAATCACGAGGCGTCCGATGTCGCCCGCAATCATGTCACGCAGCAACTGCTTCAGGCCCTTCTTGTGATAGTTCATGCCGGAACCCAGGTCGGCAACGACACCGAACGTCCATCCTTGTTTCGCACAGTACAGTTCAAGAACTTGCTTTTGGCGTTCAAGGTCTGCGGATTGATCATGCGACGAAACACGGGCATAGGCGACGGTGCGTCGCGTTGGCGAATCGAGGCTGAACTTGTCGGGCAGCAGCGCCGACAGGTCGTAGCGGCGCTGTCCGCCGGGGGTGCGCTCGGCCGTGATCTTGCCACTGGTCTCCCAGCGGCGCACGGTCGCGGGCGAAACCCCAAGAGCTTTCGCCGCCTCGCCTATCCTTACTTTGTACACTTTTTGCTCATGTTTGGCAAAAATGTACAATTTTAATCGCAACAGTTCAAGCCCCTGCCGAAATTGCTGTTCTGCGACCAAAACGTTTACCCTACCGTCGGCTGAGGGTGACGGGCCGCCGCAGCGAGACGGCGCGACCCGAAGGCGGCGCTGCGCGCTGCGGCATCCATGAGTCAGGAGCCCCGGAGATGATGTACAGCCTACCGAGATTTCAATGGACATCCTGATCGACATCATTCTCAAGGCCGGCCGGACCGCGGTCGATCTTTCCCTGTTCGTCCTGCTGCCGGTGATGGTGGTCATGCTGTCCTTGATGCGCCTCCTGGAGGCGCGCGGGGCGCTGGACTGGCTCGTCGCCCGGCTGACGCCGGCGCTGCGCCCCTTCGGACTCACCGGGCTCGGCGTCTTTGCCGCCCTGCAGATCAATTTTGTCAGCTTCGCCGCCCCGCTGGCGACCCTGACCATGATGGAGCAGCGCGGCACCTCGGACCGCCACCTGGCCGCCACCCTGGCCATGGTCTTCGCCATGGCGCAGGCCAATGTCGTGTTCCCGATGCTGACGATGGGCCTCGCGTTCGGCCCCACCTTGGTCTTTTCGCTGCTGGGCGGCCTGACCGCGGCGGCGGCGACCTATTATCTCTTCGGCCGGCGGCTGTCGTGCGCCGAGGCGACGCTGGACGAAACCCTGCATCACCCCGTCGCCGACAACGCCAAGGGAGTGCTCGACGTCATCAACCGCGCCGGCGCCGAGGCGTTCAAGATCGCCATCGGTGCCATCCCCATGCTGGTGCTGTCGCTGGTCGCGGTCACTGCCCTGAAGCGCTTCGGCGTCATCGACCTGATCACCGCGGCCTTGGCACCGCTCCTGGGGCCGGCCGGGATCGACCCGGTACTGGTCCTGCCCAGCCTGACCAAATACCTGGCCGGCGGCACGGCGATGATGGGGGTCGTGGACGACCTGCGCCGCGCCGGCCAGCTCAGCGTCGAACTCCTGAACGCCAGCGCCGACTTTCTGATTTCGCCCTTGGACCTGGTCGGCGTCGCCGTGCTGATCGCGGCCGGTCGCCGGGTCGCCGCGGTCTGGAAGCCGGCGGCCCTGGGCGCCTGCATTGGGATCGCGCTGCGCACCCTCGGCCATCTCACCTGGACCTGAGGGGCGGGGCCTCGCACCCAGGCCATTTCCCAGCGAGCGCCGTTGCTTCCACACAGGGTCAGCGCAGCATCATCGTTCCGACGATGGCCAGACCCCGTATCCGCCCGTCGCACATGATGTCGTACCCCCATTCGCAATGGCGCGCGGTGTCTTCAAGCGCCTTCGCACCTGGGCACTTGACCAGGCCCGGTCAGGACGCGAGCAGCGCCGGAGGCGCAGCGCCGAGCCGAAGGACTGGGATACTGGGGGTTTTCAGCAACTCCCGGCGCACCCACCTAGGCAGCTTAGGACCTTCACTTTAGAGATAGTTCACCGATGCGGCCAGTCTCCGTCGTCGTCCCGACCCGGGGCCTGGGCATGGCGCTGCGCGAGCGCTGCGCTCGGACCGCCGCGTGTCTTCCCGGTGCGCAGATCATTGTCTGCGAGCCCGACGACCTGGTTGCGCGCGCGGCGCCGCCGCTGCCTGAGGGCTGGCAACTGGTCAGGGCACCGCGCGGTCGTGGGACCCAGTGCAACGGCGGGGCCCGCGCCGCCGCGGGCGAGCTGCTGATGTTCCTGCACGACGACACGGACCTGCCCCGCGATGCCGCGATGGTCCTCGCGGCCGCCTTTCGCGACCCCGGCATCGGGATGGCCTGCTTCCGGCTCGCCTTCGACCGGCGCCACTGGCTGCTCAATGCCTATGCCTGGGGCTCGCGTTTCGAGTCGCGGCTGACGACCTTCGGCGATCAGGCCATGACCATCCGGCGCGACCTCTTCGATGCCGTCGGCGGCTTCCCCGACTGGCCGCTGTTCGAGGACGTGGAACTGGCCCGCCGCGTGCGCCAGTGCAGCCACCAGTGCAGCCGCATCGCCAAGCTGCCGAGCGCGGTGACCACCTCGGCCAGCCGCTTTCTGGCCAACGGGCCGGCGCGACAGCAGTTGGCCAACGGCCTCTTGCTCGCGCGCTTCCTGCTTGGCGCCCCGCCCGCGCGCCTCGCGGCCATCTATGAACGGCAACGCGGCGCGCTCCCGCGGGGTGATGCGGCATGACGCTCGACCTGTGGGTCGGCCTCGCCGTCTTGGCGGGGCTCTTTGTGGCCGAGGGTGTCCAGCCCTATTACCAGGCCCGCGACCGGCGCTATGTCCATGGCGCCCGCAATCTTGCTCTGGCCATCGCCAGCGGCGTGGTCGGTGCGGCGCTGGCACCGCTCCTGCTTTGGGCCTTGCGTCTCGGCAGCGAGCAGGGTTGGGGGCTGTGCGCGCGCCTCGACCCCGGCGGGCTCGGCGGCGCCCTGATCAGCTTGCTGCTCTTTGATCTCTGGATGTATACCTGGCACCGCGCCAATCACCGGATACCCTTCCTGTGGCGCTTCCACCGTGTTCATCACACGGACCCCGCCATGGACTGCACCACAGCGCTGCGCTTTCATCCCGGCGAGATCCTGCTGTCGGGCCTGGCGAACCTGCCCGTGATCGTCGCCCTCGGCATGAGCCTTGAGACCTTCGTATTCTACAAGGCCGTCATGGTCGCCGTGATCCTCTTGCATCACAGCAATCTGGCCGTGCCGGTGCACATCGAGCGGGGGCTGCGGCGGCTCATCGTCCCGCCCTCCATGCACCGCGTGCACCACTCGGCGATCCGGATCGAGACGGATTCCAATTACGGCACCATCTTCTCCTTCTGGGACCGGCTATTCGGATCGCTGCGGTTGCGCGAGGACACCCAGGCGATCCGTTTCGGCATCGGCCGCTTCGCGGGCGACGCCTGGCAGCGTCCGCTGCGGCTGCTTGCCATCCCCTTTTTGGCGGAGTTGCCGCCGGGACCGCCGCCTGGGACCAGGGCCGCACCGGCCCTGTGCATCGACGCCCAGCGCCTGCAGGCCTGCCGCGACCTGGATGAGCTGATGGGACTCGTGCGCACTATCGGTCGCGCGCAGTCGGCCCGCGCATAACCAGTGAAACCTCCATACCAGTTGAGCCAGGCCAATCGATCATGCATGCCACACTCCCGCGCTTGCGCGACAGCGACTTTCCCGCGCTCCGTCGCGGCGACCTCAAGACCCTGCAGGCCAATCTGGGCTACCGCTGCAATCTGTCCTGTCTGCATTGCCATGTCGCGGCGGGGCCGAACCGCACCGAGCGCATGGACCGGGACACCATCGACACCATCCTGGCGGTACTGGCACGCGGCGGCATCGAGACCCTGGATCTCACCGGCGGCGCGCCCGAGCTGCACCCGGACTTTCGCGACCTCGTGACCAGGGCACGCGCCCTGGGGGTGCGCGTCATCGACCGCTGCAATCTCACCATCCTCGCTGAACCCGGCCAGGAGGACCTGGCGGAATTCCTGGCCGCCGCGGGCGTCGAGATCATCGCCTCGCTGCCCGGCTACCTGCGCGACGAGGTCGAGGCGCAGCGCGGCAAGGGGGTGTTCGACGCCAGCATCGCCGGCCTGCGACGGCTCAACGCCCTGGGTTACGGCAGCAGCGATTCCTTGCTGGTGCTGAGCCTGGTCTACAACCCCCAGGGCCCGGTGCTGCCGCCCGCACAGACGGGCCTGGAGACGGCCTATCGGGCGCGGCTGGCCGAGGAATACGGCATCCGGTTCGACCGCCTCTATACCCTGGCCAATATGCCGATCCAGCGCTTCGGCAGCACCCTGATCTCCACGGGCCGGTTCGACGCCTATCTGCAACTGCTGAAATCAGCCCATCGCGCCGATAACCTGGGCTCGGTCATGTGCCGCGACCTGATCAGCATCGACTGGCGGGGTTTCGTCTACGACTGCGACTTCAATCAGATGCTCGACCTCCCGCTCCACGTCGGCACCCGCTCACGCCTGCACCTGCGCGACCTTGATGTGGCGCGCCTGCCGGGGCTGCCGATCCAGGTGGCGGACCACTGCTATGGCTGCACCGCCGGACAGGGATCGAGTTGCTCGGGCGCGCTGGCCGGCTGAGTCATGCCAGCCCAGCGGCAAGGTCAGCGCCAGACCCCGGCGCACGGTTGCGCACTGGACGCCCGCATCCTCGTCTTCGGGCGCGCACCCGTGGCCGGCGCGGCCAAGACCCGCCTCATCCCCGCGCTGGGTGCGCAGGGTGCGGCCCGCCTGCATCGGCGGCTGCTGGAGGACACCGTCGGACGGCTCTGCGCCGCGGGGCTGGCAAGGGTCGAGCTGTGGGTCACTCCCGATGCAGATCACCCCTGTTTCGTTGGGCTGGCAGCGCGCTGGCCGCTCGACCTCCATGTCCAGGAGGGCCAGGACCTGGGCATGCGCCTGGCGCACGCCGCCCGCGCGGCCCTGACGCGCGCCGCGGCCGTCATCCTGGTCGGCAGCGACTGCCCCGAGCTCTCGCCGGACTATCTCGGCGCGGCGCTCACCGCACTGGGGCAGCAAGACGCCGTCCTGGGCCCGGCACTGGACGGCGGCTATGTCCTGCTGGGTTTGCGCCGCGTCGATGACTCGCTCTTCGAGCGGATGCCCTGGGGCAGCGACCGGGTCGCCGAGCTCACGGGACAGCGGCTCGACGCACTCGGCTGGCGCTGGTCCCGTCTGGAGTGCCTGCGTGATATCGACCGTCCCGAGGATCTGGTCTCTCTGCCCGCGGCGCTCGGCCTGCCCCCGCCTGCTTAGCCAAGCGCCCGCGGAGCCATCCGTGCCCGACATCCGGCCTTGATCATCGTTCCGACCACCCCGGGTCGGAGTCCAAGGCTTCAGCCTTGGATGTACAAGACCAAGGCTGAAGCCTTGGACTCCAGAAGGCGGCCACCGGCCGGAACAATGATCAAGGCCCGGCATCCCGGCTTATCCTGGTTGAAACTGGCCGATCGCCGAACGCCGACAAGTTCCGCAAGCAGCACGGCCACGTTATCCGCTTGTCGTGTATTATTGTCCGATTCCTCTGCGAACGTCGATGCGGTCGCCGCGACAGCAGCATCGTCCATGAACCTGACCATTGCCCTGGAGTGCTGTATCCATGCCCGAGCGCCTGCGCAGGGTTGTCGGCATCCTGCTGATTCTCAGCGCCATCGGCGTCGCTGCCTGGCAGTCGCTGCTGGTTTCCTGCGCATCCCCCGCCGCGGCCGCCAACGCGCGTGCCCCTGTCGTTGCCCCGGGCTAAAAGAGCCACGCCATGCCGCGCCTGTTGCTGCTCGCTGCTGTCGCCCTGATCACCGCCGCCCTGTTGAGGCTGCTGTGGAAACGGGTGCGCAACCACGGATGGGCACCCCGCTTCGGCGCCACCCGGCCGTCATCCGTCGCGGGACTGCTGCTGTTCCTGGTACCGCTCCCGCTTCCGGTTGCCGCCGCGGTGTCATTGGCGCGGGGACAACTGGCGCCGTTCCTCGGCAACGCCATCGCCTACGCCCTATTCTTGGGCGGCGCACTGCTGGTGCGGCGCGGACTGTTGCGCGCCGGGGGGCTCGCCGGCGGGCAGTGGCCGGTCAAGACGCTGGGCAGCGCGCTCATCGGCCTCGCCACCGGCACGACCGCCTGGCTCGGGGTCGGTCACCCCCCCGCCATTGCCGCCGCCTTCGCACTCGTCGCCCTGCTCGGCTGCTATCTCACCTACGGCTTCGACCTGCACACCGGCAGAGACTTGCACACCGGCATCGGCGAACAAGCGCTGACCATGCTGGCACAAGCCGAGCGCGCGCTCGCCGCCATCGAGCAGGCCAGCCGCGACATCCGTCAGCCCGAGTTGGGCACGCGGCTGCGGCGCATCATCGCACTTGCGCGAGCGATCCTCGACCGACTGGAGGAAGACCCGCGTGAGCTGCGCCGGGCGCGCAAATTCCTCAACATCTATCTCGACGGGGTCCAGAACGTCGTCGAGGACTATGCGAAAACCCACAATCGAATCAGCGCGCCGGAGCTCGATGAACGTTTCCGCCACGCGCTGATCACGGTCGAGGACGTCTTCCGGGAACAGCAGCAGACGTTGTTGGAAAGCGACGTGGAGCAACTTGACGTAAAAATCGAGGTGCTGACCCAACAGCTCAAACGCGAAGGGATCATTTGATGGAGCAGACGCGGCTGGCGGCCCGTCGGTACCGCGGCGGGGAGGCACCGCGCAGGCGGCGCACGCGACGGCTCAGCGAGCGGGGCTGGTGAAGTCTACAACGGAGAATGCCCGATGCTGACGCTTTATTCTTTCCCGTCGCTGTTCGGTGTGGCCGATAACAATCCCTATGGGCTGAAGGTTTACGCATTCCTGCGGCTGGCCGGACTGCCATTCGAGCAGGCACACATCTTCGACTCATCGCCGGCGCCGCGCGGCCAACTCCCCTACATCGTCGATGACGGCGAGGCGGTTGGAGACAGCGAAACCATCATCGCCCATCTCATCCGCACGCATGGCCTGACCATCGATGCCGCGCTCACCCGCTCGCAGCGCAACATGAACCTGCTGATTACCCGCATGCTGGATGATCTTTACTGGGTTATGTCGTATTCACGCTGGCAGGACGAGCGATACTGGCCCGCCTTCAGCTCGGCACTGAAACGCGAACACCCGAGCCTGACCGACGAAGATCTGCTCAAGGCCAAGGAATTCAACCGCCAGCGCTACTACTTTCAGGGCATCGGCCGTTACGAACCCGATGACGCGATAGCGCGCGGACTTGCCGACCTGGGGGTGCTCGGCGATCTTATTCCGACCCATGGCTACGTACATGGCGACACGCCCACCAGCATCGACGCCAACATCTATGGATTCATTGCCAACATCCATTTCTACGAAATCGCGACACCCTTAAAGCGATTCGTCGATGAGCATGAAACTCTCGTCCGCCACTGCCGTGACATCCATGCGGTCGTAGGCGTCCCCAGAATTGATTGCCTGGGCGACAGAGCCGCCATTTAGGGGTTGACCCAACACGTGTGCCATCAGCCGCCACGTCGGGGCACCGTAGAATTCGGGCATTCCATACGCTATGGCGGTTGCGCAAACGAACCTCTGCGTAACGCGGGGAGCCGGCGCCTCCCGCGCAACGCCCGGCATGGACAGTGCTAAAAAGCGACGCAAATACCCTCCTGCCCCGTCTCGCCCGTATCTACCCGCACGACTCGCCCATCCACGACACGCCCCTCGCGCCAGGGATAGGGCTTGGCGGCAGCGTCGGGGGGGGCGGCAGGTAACACAAGGGCAAAGCTGATTGGTTGATCCACCACCATCCGGCGATCCGTCTCGAAATACGCGCCCGAACCACTGATGTTGCGGGTCATTGCGTCGCAGTCAGCCAGCAAGACCGGATAGCGCAATGCGTGGCGTACGGCGCGACGCCGATTGTCGCTGGGAAGCGGAGTCTTAGCGGTGTTAGGTCTCATTGCTTGGCTCTCTGTAATTCATGGATTCGATATGATAGGCCAGACATCGCGCGGCAGTCTGTTCGCTGACCCACGCCGGACACTGGATCGCCGCGCAGCGCCTTGAGATACCACCCGACTGATGAAAGCCGGCGGCTCGCGCTGGCTGGGAGAGTTCATCCGTAGGCCAGCCACGCCGCCGGCAGCAACACCGGCAGGATCCAGATCAGGCGGCGCAGGAAGGTCTTGAGCGGCATCGCCGCCCTTGGTTCGGCCGCGTCGCTCATGGCAACGGACTCCCAGCGGCAGACTCGGGCGTCGCGGCGAAAGACAGGTCGAACCGGCCGCCGGGAAAAACAGGAGCCAGGCATAGGGGCGATGTAGCCCCACAGCAGCCATTGCAGACCACAGGCGGCAAAGGGCAGCAGGGCAGCGAGCATCAGTCGCACATGGGTGCCTGGCGGCATGATCCGGGCCAGCACGGCGGGTTCGGCACTCTGCTCCAGCAGCAGTGGCACGGCCTCGGGATGACCGTATTGGACCGCTTAGGTCAGGACCGTCCAGCCGTCGGCGTTGCGGGCATCGACCCGCGCCCCCGGGCCGGCAGCAGCGCCGCCAACTCACAGTGCCCCAGGGCGGCGGCGATGCTCAGGGCCCCGGGGGCGTCGGCGGCCCCGCGGTCGGTCCGGGCCGGATCGAGAGCGCGTTCTGATGCCGGTCGCCGGCGACGGACAGGCGATGCGTCCGCGAGGGTCCCGGGCATTGATAGCGGCGCCCCGGGCCAGCTCGACCTCGCCGCGCTGCGCGGCCTCGAACAACGCGGCGGCGCCGGCCGGCCCGGCGGCCACCCCAGCGATCACCCCGGTACCTCGCCCGACCTCCCTCCCGGCATTGGGGGTGCCCTGGTCGAGCAGCAGCCTGGCCGTCCCCAGGTGTTTGCCTTCCAGGGCTGCCGTCAGGACCGTGACCCCGTCTGCACCCTTGGCATTGACATCGACCCCATGGGCGGCCAGGACGCGCACCACCCCGAGGTGGCCCAGGGACGCGGCGGCGCGCAGGGGGGTCCAATCCCGGCCCGGCGTGCAGCGATCAGACGACGAGGGAACGCGCGGCAAACCGCTGTCTCGAACACAGAGCGCTGGTTCATCACCCCGGGTGCGGCAATCGGCGTTCGCGCCCTTGGCGAGCAGGGCCTTGACCACCGCGGCGTCGCAGCAGGTCGCCACGGCCATCAGCGGGGTCCAGGCGGTCTTCGTGACGGTCGCCGACAGGTCCGGGGCGGGCAGGTCCCCGACACCCGGCGGCAGGACGACCGGGACCCCGGGCGGCAACGCGGGCGGCGGCAACAACCGCTCGGCCCGCGGCGGCGCGGGCAGTACCCGGGCGGTCCAGGCGGTATCACGCTCCGGTGTGAGACCGGCGCCCTGCTTCAACAGGGCCAGTGCCATGGCACTGTCGTCGTGCGCCAGCGCGGCGGCCAGGATCGGGCGGCTCCCGGCGCTGGGGGTCTTGACCGCGGCGCCATGCGCGAGCAGCGCCGAGGCCAGCGCGACATCGCCATTGTCCACGGCGATGCGCAGCACCGGGCGGCCCACGGGTGGCGGCTGGGGACGCCGGGTGCCCGCGGCCCCGTTCGGGGCGGCGGCAGTGGCAGTCGGAGCGGGAGCAGAGCGCGGGGACGGCGGCGGCACCGGCCGCCTCAAGACATCGGTGGTCAGGTCAACCCGCAACGGCGCCTGCAACCGCTCGCCCTTCCCCGACTGCACCGGCCGCCCCAAGACATCGGTGGTCAGGTCAACGGTATTGGCATCGGCACCGTGGGCGAGCAGGGCTTGGGCGGCCGCGCGGTGCCCGCCCCGCACAGCGAAGATCAGGGCGGTTTCCCCGCGCTCGGTCTCGGCCTCGACCCGGGCGCCGCCGACGATCAGCCGGTCTACGAGGTCGCGCCGACCGCGCTCCGCGGCGATCATCAGGGCGGTGCGCCCGCCGAGCCGGCCGTCGGTGTCGGCGCCCAGCCCGAGCAGCGCGGCCGTCTCCTCCAAGTTGCCGCGCGCCACGGCGCGGGGCAGCGCGTCGGGGTCGGGGACAGCCCGCGGGGCCAACGGTGCCGCGCCGAGCGCGACCCGGATTCCCGCGCCGGCCGCCCGCGGCTATCATCGCGCTTTGTTCAGTCGCCTGCATCTGCGGACTCAAGACCATGCCCGAAAAGGAGATTACCACCGCGCGGCTCGTTCTGCGCCCCCTGGCTCTGAGCGACTGCGCCGGTCTCCAGACCGCGGCCGGTCGACGCGAGGTCGCCGACACCGTGATCTCGGTCCCGCACCCCTTCTCGGCGCCCATGGCCGAGCACTATATCCGGCTGCGGCTCGGACAGACCAACCGAAGCCGATTCCAGATAGTCCATACTCAGGCAAGACCCATATCCTCTCGTTGCTGTGTCATGATGACCTGATGAAGACCCTGCGGCGCGCGTTTTCGATCGTCCACGGATGCATGGCCATTCTCTTTGCCTGCGCGGCCCTCGCGCTCATCGTGATCGCCGCCAAAACAGGCTGGCTCGCCGTGATGGGGGGGCTGGATCGCGGTGCCGCGCAAGCGGTTATCGAGGCCGTGGGTTTGCTGGCGGCGGCGGTGGTGGCGCTGCAGATCGCACAGACCATTGCCGAAGAAGAGGTCATGCGCGACGCGCACATCAGCGGGCCGACCCGCGTGCGACGTTTTCTATCGCGCTTTCTGGTGGTCGTCGTGGTGGCGCTGACCATCGAAGGCCTGGTTGCAACCTTCAAGGCAGCGCACGAGGACCCGGGACACTTGCTCTATGCCGCGAGCATCGTCGTCGCGGCCGGGGTGCTGCTCGCCGGCTGGGGACTCTTCGTCCGCCTGAATCGTTACGCCGAGGATCTCGAACCGGAGGCCATGGCGGACGCGAAACGCGAAGATATCAAACTCAAATAGCCGGGTGGCTGATGTTCCCTCCCTGGCCGTTGGCCCGACTCCATGACGAGATCGACGCGCGTGTGCGAAAGATCCGGGGGGAGCATCCCGACTGGCCGTGCGGCAAAGGCTGCGCCAGTTGTTGCCGGGCGCTCGCCGACGTACCCCAACTCACGGCAGCGGAATGGGACCTGCTGCGCGCGGGCCTCGCCGCGCTCGCGCCGCAACCGTTGCGGGAGATCCGCCGGAACCTGGCGGCCTTGGTCGGCCAGCGGTCACGACCTGTTGTCTGCCCGCTCCTGGACCGGACGTCCAACGCCTGTCTGGTCTATGCCCAGCGCCCGGTGGCCTGCCGCACCTACGGCTTCTATGTACAGCGTCACCTGGGGCTCTATTGCCATGACCTCGAAGCCCGCGTCGCCGGCGGCGCCTTGGCAGACGTGGTGTGGGGCAACCACGCTGCCATCGATCGCCAACTCGCCGACCTGGGCGAGCCCCGTGCATTGACCGAGTGGTTCGAGCCGCCGTCACCGGCACCCTGACCACATGAAGCGCCCCAGTTACCCCTGGGCCTTTCGCCCGCGGTTGCGCGCCCGCGGCTTCAGTTGGCGCGGTTCCAGTCTGGCCGCCCAACGCCTGAAGGAGGCGGTATCGGAGATCAAGGCGGTCAGCCGGCAGCCCGAGCGTCCCGCGAAAGTCCAGATCGCCTTCGGCCAGCAGTGAGGCGTCTCGCAACTCAATGCCAAGCGCCGTGGCAACCGCGTTCAGGGTCACGCCCGCACAGGCCACCAAGGCCTCGAGCAGCATGTCGCCGGAACAGGCCGCTTGCCCGCTGCCGCCGGTGGCTGGGTCAGGGTCTGGGATTTGCTACCGCGCTTCGGCCGGTCGAGCATTACGCAACGATGCCCAACGTGACGGCGGCGATCACCACGTAGCGTCCCAACTTCGCCAACGACACGATCAGCACGAAGCGCCACAGCGGTTCGCCCAGCACGCCGGCCACCAGGGTCAGCGGATCGCCGATGACCGGCATCCAACTCAGCAGCAATGACCACCGACCGTATCGGTGGTAGCCGCGCCGCGCTGCTGCCAACCGCTGCGCGCCCACCGGCAACCAGGTCCTGGCGCGCCCCCGCGCGAGCGCGCGCCCGAGCAGCCAGTTCACCACCGAGCCCAGTACATTACCGACACTCGCCGCTGTCACGAGCGCCCAAGGCGGATGGTCTCGCAGCAGCAGCAGCCCAACCATGACCGCTTCGGATTGCAACGGTAGCAAGGTGGCAGCCCCGAAGGCCGCAAGGAAGAGCCCCACATAAGCCGAGGACATCAGAAGTTGCTTCTCCCTGGGAGGACTTGTGTGAGGATAGGGCATCACCGACCTGGGGCCGCGCAAGCATCGCGGGATCATGAACAAGGCGACGCATGTTGACAACCTCTTCGGACGAGTCCAAAGACAGCATCGTGGCGAAGCTGCTGCCGCCCCGCAACGTCAGCGTGGCGCAGTTGGTGAAGGAGACCGACATCCCGCGCGACGCCCTCTGCGGCTGGCGCCGTCAGGATGCTTTAGGATGAGCCCGCGCAAGCGCACGTCCCCACGAGCGGCGTGTCCAACGTGAGCGACTGGATCGTCCAGGCGTGCGGCGCGAGGGCGCGTCTGGCGCCCGTCGGCACGGCCATTGGGGTCCGAAGGGGTGAGCCAGCCGGTCCACCCACGATTGATCAGCGGAGGCACGATGGAAATGGTCCTGTTCTCCGGCATTCAGGCCGCCGGCAAGTCCACCTTCTTCAAGGAGCGGTTCGTGGACACCCATCTGCGGATCAACCCCTGTTCGACGTCTGGGGCGCCGACGGGGCCTTCACCATTCGCGAGGCGAACCATGCGTAGCACCGACCTGGAGGCGCGTATGCGCCAGTTCGAGGCGGCCCTGGACCACCCGGTCCCGCCGGGATTCCAGATCGTGGCCCGCCTCGACGGCCGTGGTTTCACCCGCTTGACCAAGGAGGTTTGTCAGTTCGAGGCGCCCTTCGACCCCGGCTTTCGCGACCTGATGGCCGCCGCCTGTCGGCACCTGATGACCTGCGGCTTCAACGTCCTCCTCGCCTACAGCGAAAGCGACGAGATCTCGCTGCTGTTGCATGAGTTGCTGTTCCAGCACGGAGTCAACTTCGATGCGCTCCCGACCTGGCAGAAACGCGGCTTCGCCGTCTACTGGGTCGAACGCGAGCGGGTCGGACGCAATCCCCTCACCGGGGAAGTCACCCTGACCACGCGGCGGGAACTGCACACCGACGAACAGTTACCCTGGAAGGAGGACTACGAGCGGGCGCTTGGCCGCCTGCTGGAAGGCCACTGCTTTCTCGTGGAGGCGCCGGCGCGCCGCGGCACCGCTGACCGGACCAGTACCGAGACCGCCCGTGACCGGGCTGCGGATCACGCTTGCACCCGCGCTGAGGACGACGATGACTGAAACGACCAGCGTCTCCCCTCCCCTGCCCCGGCTGCCACCCCAGGCGCCTGAACCGCCACGCACCTTGGAATAGACTCAAAACTTGCGGATTTCACAATGAAAAGGAATGTTATCAGCCAATGTGCGGCGGCGCTTTTCTGCGCCGGCTTAGCGCGGTTCGTCGGCGCTACCTGTGTTGCTACTGACAACCCCGCGAGCGCCTGCCGCTACCCGGCAGGCGACGCCTGGTGTGCCAGGAACGGCGGCGGTAACTTATACGCCTACAAAGATGGTTGTGTCGAAGCGCAGGAGCCAACCGAAAGTCAAGTGACGACCCGGCCGCCGCCACCGCGTGCCCCGTGGAAACCCGTTGCCGTTTGGAACTGCAATCAGGCGAAAACGGTCGTCGAGCACCTCGTCTGCGCGGCCCCTGAGGTTCATGCCCAAGACCTCAGAATGGGGGCTCTCTATGCGCAATTGCAGGCGCGCGGCCTGGCGCCTGAACAGATGCAGAAGGCCTGGCTGAAGAAACAACGCGAGGCCTGCGACACCGTTGACTGCCTGCGCGCCGTCTACGCCGAGAGGATCGGTCAGTTGGAAGATCTCTTGGCGGCCCCGACCGAGACACTCACCCCTGCGGTCTCTCCAGCGCCAGCCGTCCCCCCATCGGCACAGACGACTGCACCGGCAACCGCACGCCCGCCGACACCCGCGAACCTCGACGTTGAGTCAGTTCCTGCGGCAACCGCGCAAACCGTCATGCCGGCCGTCGGACCGCCGACATCCGTGCCCGAATCGACCATACCGCAACTGCCCCTACCCGAACTGCGCTCACCGGCAACCACGGAACCCTCGGCTGCGTCCCCAACGAGTAACGGGCATGGCCTCGCGGTTGCGGTGTTCACGCTAGCCCTGGCCCTGGGCTTGTTCGCCTGGCTGAGTCGCTCCCGAACCGGCGCCACCCAACCCGCCTACGTGCGTCTGCTTACGCTTGTGCGGGGCCTTGGCGGCCAACGCCAGCCTCGGGTAAGAACCACAGCGCTGCGTCTGGATGTCGAAACCCGCGAACGCCTGAACCACCTGCGGCGTCCTGGTGAGTCGGAGGCGCAGGTCGTTGCGCGGGCGGTCGCGGCCCTGGAGGCGGCGGGAAGCCTTACGTCTGTCGGCACTGTGACGACGCAGCGATTGGACACCCTGGAAACCCGTCTGCAACGGCTGGAGGGCTCGCTGACGGGCGGATCACGTCCGGACCTCAAGGGTTGATCTGCCCCCTTACCCTGGAGCGACATCATATGAAACCCCGTCACCTCATTGCCCTGATCGTCCTCACCCTGCTCGGCGGGCCGCCGGCACCGGGTACGGACCTCTTCGATCCGCCGCAACTCGCCGTCAGCCCCTCACCTGCGGCCGAGACCAGCCTGGCCCTGGACGCGGACGAGACGGTGATCGATACCGACGTCTCACCCGCTGGTGCCACGGTTGCGGCCCTGGTGCGGCGGGCTGGCGGCGGTCAGGTCCTGCGCTTCTGGACCCTGG
Organism: Candidatus Thiodictyon syntrophicum; assembly: GCF_002813775.1. Classification (NCBI taxonomy): domain Bacteria; kingdom Pseudomonadati; phylum Pseudomonadota; class Gammaproteobacteria; order Chromatiales; family Chromatiaceae; genus Thiodictyon; species Candidatus Thiodictyon syntrophicum. The sequence continues at coordinate 11,560 of NZ_CP020371.1, read as the reverse complement.
ACGGCACCCGGCCGGTCGCGGACCGGCCCCTGCCCGACGGTTTCACCGCGCGGGCTTTGGCCTGGCACCCGCGCGGGGAGCGCCTCTTTCTGGCCGGGACCCAGGGCGGCGAACAGGTCATCGCCCAGGTCGCGGCCGACCCGCAGAGCCGCCGGCTGGAGACCATCTATCGCTCGCCGCAGAAGATCCGGCGCCTGATGGTCGGTCCCCGCCCCTTCGAGACGGGCCGCGACGGGGCCGGCAACCCGGTCCTGGCCTATCGCCTCTTCTTCGGGCTCAAGGGGGCCGACGGACGCTACGCGATCCGCTCCATCACCGAGGACGGGCGGCGCGGTTATCAGGCGATCGGACCCAAGGGCGGTTTCACGCGGTTTGCGGACGCCGCCGGTCCACCGAGCGAGATCGCCGCCGACTGGGCCCTGCCGCTGGGATTCCATCCCGGCGGCCATCTCCTGTTGTGGGAAGATCAGGGGCATCGCTTCCATGTGGCCACCTATGCCGGGGACCACTGGGCCGGCACCCGGGACCTCCTGGACAACTCCTTGCGCGGGGGCTCGGTGACCGTCACGCCGAACGGGCTGGGGCTGATCCAGTGGCAGCCCGGGAGCACGGGGGTGACGGTCATCCTCGACCGGGGGCAGCGCCGGAGCCCGCAGTGCGCGGGGCACCGGTTCGACGGGACGCCCTCCTCGGTCCCCGACGGCCGGGGCCTGGTCGGGGTCGAGCGCACGGACTCAGGCTTGCGCCTGGTCTATTGTCCGATCACGGTCCCGCTGGCGGATGTAACCAACGCCTGGCTGTTCGCGCAGGCGCCGGCGGACCGCGACCTGATCGAGCGCCGCGGCGGACTGCTGCGCGACCTGGACCTGGAGCAGGTCTACAGCCTCTATGAGAGCGAGTCCTATGCCCTCGATCAGGAGGGCGGGCCGACCCCGGCACGTCCCTATCTGGTGACGACGGACATCTTTTGGGAACTGCTGGCAGCCGCCTACGAGGGGCTCTTCATCACCACTGAGCGGCACCAGTCGATCCCCGCCTTCTGGGATCTGGTGGCGGCGGCCGACCGGCAGTTCCGGACCGCTGCCCCCGCCTCGCCCTGGGCCCGGGTCTTCGCCACCTTGGCCGCGCTGCGCGACCCCACCAGCGGTGCACAGGACCCCGAGGTCGCCCTGATCCAGCGTGCCCAGGGGGTGGCGCAGTCACCGGCCCTGGGGATACCGCTCACCTATGGCGAATTGCTGCCGCGCGGGCACTATAGCGCCGACCCGGAGTTCCAGAACTATTTCAAGGCCTTCACCTATCTCACCAAGCTCGCCCCCAAGGGCGCCCCGGTGGCGGCCCTGCAGGACCTGCCGTCGGCGCTGCGCGCGGCGGCGGCCCGCTGGGTGTCTCCTTACCGCGCCTTCATCGCACCCTCGCGCGCCCCCCTGGTCTGGGGCGACAGGGGCACCCTGCCCGCCTACGCCCGGCATCCGGCCGACCAGGCGGCGCTGTTCCCGCTCTCCTGGGGATTCGACAACGAGGTGCTGCTCGCGACCGTCTTTCACCCCGATTGGCCCGAAGCCGAGCAGATCACCGGTCCCGCGGGTCCGCGCATCCTCCCCTCGGCGCTGGACCTCGCCGCCGCCCTGGGCAGCCCCTTGGCGAGCAGCCTGCTGCGCAACGAGCTGGACCGCTACCCGCGGTTACGCCCGGTCCTCGCGGAGCTGGGGCAGCGCCACGCCGCGGGGACGGGTGGCGACCTCTACAACCGCTGGATCGACGCCCTGGCGATGCAATGGGCGGGGGACCTGAAGGCACCCGACCAGGGTGACGGGGCACTGTGGCAGGCGAAGCGGCTACAGACCGGTCTGGCCTCCTGGGCGACACTGCGTCATGCCACCGTGCTGGTCAACGAACGGGTGGCCGCAGAAGGCGGCGAGTCCGGCTTCGAGAACATCGTTTTCAGCCCGCCGCGCGGGGCGGTGGAGCCGGACCCCCGGACCTTCGAGGCGATCGCCACCCTGTTCGACTTGCTCCAGGCCCTGGTGGACGACAGCGCGGGCCTCTTGCGCGGCGAGATGGCCACCGAGGACGGGAGCGAACTGGAGCCCCTGCGCCAGGCGGTTTCGGGGCGGCTGCACGACACCGCGGACCAGGCCAGACGCTTCAAGGCGATGGCCGAACGGCAGGACCGCGGCGAGGGTCTGAGCGGCGCGGACTATGAGGCGATCTATCATGTGGCCAGAGTCGCCGAGCACCATTTCCTGGTGTTCAAGAGCCTGGCGAACAAGGAACTCGCCTTATCGAACCCCGACCCCATGCCCAAGATCGCCGACGTGGCGGGTGATGGTCCCTATCTGATGGCCGCGGTCGGCCGCCCCATGGAATGGGATCAGGTGGTGCCCTTCTATGGGCGCCGGCAACTGGTCAAGGGGGCCGTCTACTCATTCTACGAATTTGCCTCGCCGCGGCTCCTGGATGACGCCGCCTGGCGACAGATGCTCGGCACCCAGGCGCATCCGGCCTGGATCGCCCCCTTCGTGTCGCGACTCGGCCTGCCCGACGGAGACCCGTTTTGATCAGTTGGGACGCATGGGGGCCAGGGGCCTGGAGGGGGATCCTCGTCCTGTTCCTGTTCCTGTTCCTGTGGCCCCCCGGGGGCCGCTGCGGGGAAGGGCTGGCCGGGGCCGACCGCCGGGGCCTGGCGGGGGTTGCGGGTGAAGTTCAACTCCTTTTCACTGGAGATATCCTGTTGTCGCGCCAGGTGCAGGCCGAGATGCAGCGCACTGGCCAGGGCCCTTGGGACCGCTGGCCGCCGCTCTTCCGCCAGGCCGATTGGGTCCTGGGCAACCTGGAGGGCGCGGTGGGTGTCGCCACCGAGTGTGTGCCAAGTCCCCAGCCCCGACCCTGCTTCGCCATCCCCGAGACCGCAGTGCAGCGCCTGAGCGCGGCAGGTTTTCGCACCCTCGGGCTGGCCAACAACCACGCGGGCGATCTGGGCGAAGCGGGGCTGCGGGCCACCGGCGAGGCGCTGGCGCGGGCCGGATTGGACGCCGTCGACTTTGAGGGATCGCCGCGCTTCCGGCGCCTGGGCGGCGTGACCCTGGGCCTGGTGGCCTTCTCAATGGTGCCGGACGCCCAGGGCCGGCGCCTCGCCCTGCCCTCCCGGCTGCTCGCGCAGCGGCTGCGCCTGGCCCGCCGGCTGGCGAACCTGGTGGTGGTCTCTGTGCATTGGGGCAGCGAACTGCTGGAGTGGCCCTCGATCGAACAGCGCCGGGCGGCGCGCTGGCTGATCGGTCAGGGCGCGGACCTGATCGTCGGTCACCACCCCCATGTGGTCCAGCCGGCGGAATGTCTGGACGGCAAGCCGGTATTCTATTCGCTCGGCAATCATGTCTTCGATCAGAAATACCCGGCCACCAAGCAGGGTGCACTCGCCGACTGCCGGATCGGGCAGGGGCGGCTGAGGTGCACCCTGATCGCCACCCGGACGCCGGTCGGGAGCGCCTTCCCGCAGTTGGTCCAGGCGTCGCCGCAGAGCCCTGCCACGGGAGCGCCACGCGACGCCTGTACGGTCGCCCTGGGCCCCGATTTCAGGGTGGCGGGGCTGGTGCTGCGGCCGGTGTCAGTCGCCGCGGATACGCCGGGCGCACCCACGCGGATCGCGCTCGCGGCCCTGGAGTCGGGCCACGCGCGGTGGCAGACCCGGCCGCTGGAACTCCTGGCTCTGGATGCCGGCCGGCTTGCAGGAGCGCAGGGCCCGACCCTGCTGCTGGCCCTGGAACGACACCCGTCGTCGCTGGACCTGGCGGACGACCCGCGCCCCTACGTTTATGCAATCTCGCCGCAGGGGCTGGTCCCCCGCTGGCGCGGGAGCGCGCTCGCCTGGCCGCTGCTCGACACCGCGCTCTTGCCGGACGACAGCAGGGTCCTGTGCGCCCTGCACCGCGGCGACTCCTTTCTGGTACCGGACCCCGCGACGCCGCGCACCCGGGTCGCGGCCTATCGCTGGAACGGTTTCGGCTTCTCGGGCTGGGACGCTGCGGCCGCACTCGCACGCTGTCGCGAACTCTGGATAGAGACCCTCGAGGGACCCGGGCCGCCAGTGATCCCTGGCGGTGACCCCAGCGACGGATAGCCGCCGGGCTGGATCAGTGGACAGCCCGAAGACCACAGGTACACAACGTCCAAGCCCCATATTTGCCTGGCGCACGGGTGACACCATCGCCCGGCAAGTTCCCGCTGAAAATTTGTCTTGACTTAGGTCGATTTCTGGTTTCTCCTACTAATATGCTCAGGCTTTAGCACAGTGGTGCCGCTAAGCCCATGCAGGCAGAACCAAACGCCAAACCGATCGTGAGACCGGGACACAACGGCGCGAATACGGTATTCCTGTCCGGTGCATCGCATTCGCGGGCCGTGCGGGGGCTGACTGAAATTGTGAGGTTTGCAATGAACATCGCTGATCGCGGATGTCTTGTCGCGTTGACAGCGGCAGCACTACTGGTCGTGGCAGGCAGCACCATGGCTGGGACGGCCCCGCCGGGCACCCAAGTGGTGAAATACGACGCGCAAGGCGAAAGCGAGTATCAGCAGATGTGGGCCAACATCTACGGCCCGCTGGAGTTGAACGCGGGCGGCACGCGCTCCGTCACGAAGTTCGGGACGACCGTCAGCGCGGCGCCCTTCCACGTCGGCGCCGATTACAGCGTGTTCGACCATCTGAAATACCTGGGGATCAGCACGCAAAGCTTTGAGGTACCAGAGACAGGTTCACTGGAATTCTCCGCCAACATTACTGCGCAGACGCCTGGCACGCAGGACGGCCGCATCATCGTCGGCTGCTATGGCCCTCCTGGATCCTACCTCAATGTTGGTGACCCGTGTGACAAGCCGTTCGAGCAGACCCTGCTGCCGGGGCAGCAAGCCGGCGTCGTGCTCAACATGATCAATTTCGAGACGGGGCAGCTGTTTGATTGGTTCATCGCAGGTGACACGGCATTCGCATTGATCGAAAGGTTACCCACCGTCGTGACGGCCAGTCCGGGAACCCCGCTCGACCTCGCCTACACCCAGATCATCAAAACAGCGAAGATCAAACCCGGCAAAACCGCCAAGGTCGCCATTCGCTACACGCGCGGGCCGCACGAATCGTACGTCGAGTACTTCCTTAACGGACAGGTCTTCACCCGCGTTGACAATGTCGGCATCCCACTGGATAAGCAAGGGATGTCCTATACGGGCTACGCGCCTTCCACCGGTGATGGGGAACCGTTGAAAGATCGCCTCAATTCGTTCGTCATCGGCCATGGTCTGTTCAGCCTGCTCGACGCATTTCCTTACCAGCATCCTGCGGCGCCTGAGTTGAGCGTGTCGATCCCGCTGTCTGAGCGGTTGTTCGGACAAGGCGCGATCGGCACCTGGGATAGTTTTAGGGTCACCAGGAAGACCAAATGACAAGACTGCTGCGCGCGGCACCTCTGCGCCATGATGTAGCAACCCGGCTCCCGCCGGGACCATCGGCCCTCACCCGAAGACGCCGGGGGCGCTCGGTTCCGTGCCCGGCGAGCCCGAGCGGTGATCAGGAGCCCCCCAGTACCGCGGCCTCCACCCAATTCCCATGAAACCCGGGCGGGGTCGCGTGGGGTAGGGGCAGGACCGCCTGGAGACCCAAGTCGGCGCCGCGCAGCATCACCAGGTCCGTGCGGCGGGCCGCCGCCCGGTAGACGAGGGTCAGCACCCAGGCGGCCTCGTCGCGACCGCCGGGGATCGGGATGGGCTCGCCCGGGAGGTCGGGATGGAACTCCTGGACCAGGTCCGCCCCGGTCTGCGTATCCAGCCGCTGGATGCACGTCAAAAAGGGGCGCGGCCTGACGGCGGGGCACCGAGACTGAAAATGTAGCGCCGCGGCCCGTCACCGCCCGGTGCGACCCGCGGCAGCTCAGCGATCCGCGGACTCAAGGGGGCGGGTGCGGCAGGTACCGGCCACGGGGTCGATGGTCAGACGCTCGAGCTTCGGGGCCAGGATCGGGCGGTCGGGCGCGAACACTGACGCGGGACACTCGAGCCGGGGGAATTCGGGGTAGCGGACCAGGTCCAGTTCCAGCGTCCCATCGGCGCGGTCATAGCCCTGGGCGATGTGGAACACGAACCCCGGACCGGCCGCCAGGTGGCGCGGGTCCACCGTCGCGCGGGATCAGCAACACCTCCAGGGGCCGCTCCCCGGCGACGCGCAGTGAGCTCACCAGGGTCCTGAGCCCGAGCAGGACCCGGGTGAAATCGTAGGCCGCCTGGGGCACCAGGAAGACGAGGTAGCGGCGGGTGAGGGCGAAGTCGTGGATGAAGCTGCAATGGGGCAGTACCTGGACCCGGCGCTCGACCAGGGTGCCGTCGGCGGCCACGCGGTAGAGGATCAGCCGGTTTTGCCTGGCACCGGGCAGGACGCCGAAGTTGAACAGGTCGCCGGTGGTCGCATCGCGGCGTGGATGGGCGGAAAAGGGTAGTTCCGGGGTCAGCCAGCGGTCGAGGGGCGAGAACGGATTGCGCAGCTTTCCGGCATAGTCATCCGCCCCCAGCGTCGCGAGGCTGCGGGGGTCCAAGCGGTAGGGCAGCCCGCCCTCCCACAAGGCGAGGAGCTGACCGCTATGCCAGATGACATTGGTGTTGGCGGTGTTCTTGAATCGTAGACGCAGGGCATTGGCCAGCACCCCGCCCGGCCGATTGGTACCGAACCCGCGATACAGCAGGCGGCCGGCCACTTCTTCCGCAACGAAGTCCGGAGTGCGCACGAAGCGATTGGTATAGCGCACGCGTCCCCCGGCGCAGGCCAGGCGCTGGACGTGGCCGTCCCCGTCGAAGGCGTGGCCATAGGGCAGGCCGCCGCATTCCAGGCGGCCCGGCCCGTTGCGGTACAGGGTGCCGTCCAAGTCCGGGGGCACCGCGCCCTGGGTACACACCAGATCGTGGTCGGTATATTCCTGCGCGACGGTACCATTGGCCGCGGCGAGGATCTCGACCATGTCGGCGCTGGAGAGGGTGGCGGTCATTGGATCGGTGGTGCTCCGGGATGGGTTGGCGTGCCCTGACCGCGACACTCACGGGGTCGGCACTGCCCCCGGCACTGGCGCGGTCGGTGGATTGCGTTGTTCGAGTACCGGCCGGAGCAGCTCTTGAAGGTCCCGCCGGAGCGCCCGGGCGGCCTCCACCGAGGCCTCACTGCCCGCGGCGAGCTGTGCCAGATGGGTCTGACGCTCCTGTTCGAGGTAGGCGCAGCGGGCGCGCAGGGTCGCGCACTCGGTGTCGGCCTGGGCCGCGGCACCGGCCGCTTGGTCGCGTTCGTGCGTCGCCGTCGCCAGCGCGGCTTGCAGCTCCCGCTGCTGCGCGGCTTGGTCCTCCATGCGCGTGCGCAGGTCGGCGACGGCGGCCACCTGCTCCTGGAGGTGTCGCTCCAGGTCCGCACCGCGTTGGCTGGTCCGTGCCAAGTCGGCGCGTTGCGCCGCCTCGGTGTCCCGGATTTGGTCCAACGCCCGCTGGGTCTTGGCCAAGGCCCCCTCGGCCGCCTTCAGCCGTTGGCGGGTTTCATCGACCTGCTGGAGCCAGGTTGCCTGATCGCCCGCGCGACCGGTGCGCTCCGCCGCGAGTTCGCTGCGTAACGCCGCGGCGACCGCTTCGAGGCCTTGCACCCGATGCGTCAAGTCGGCCGCCTCCTGCCGGGTGGCACCGAGCGCCAAGGTCGCCTCATCCAAGCGCGCCGTCAGTTGTCGGTTCTCGCCCTGGTGCTGGTCGCACTGGGTCAGCATCGCCGCCTGCTCCACCCGCAACTGGTCGATCAGGGCCGCCAGTTCCGCCACCCGGGTCGCGGCCGCGGCCCGCTCGGTGTCCCACTGCTGCGCACCCTCCTGCAGGGCCAGCGACCACAAGGCCGCGGCGGCGTCGACCACCGCCGTCGGTAGTCGTGGCTCGCGCAGCCGCTCGCCCAGTTCGGCCCAAAATTCATCAAGGGCGCTGAGGATGGTCTGCTGGGCCCCGTGACCGAGCGCGGCGCGGACCTTCTCCGCGGTCGGGCGTTCGCCGCGGCGCAGGATTGCCAGGGCCGCCGTCTTGGCCGACTCGCGGGTTGTCGTGATGCTGGCCATCTGTCTACGTACCCTGGAGTTACTGCCCAGTCGCTCAGCATGGGCGGCACCCTGCCCTGCCCGGCCTGGTCCTGGCGTAGCCTGCCGTGCGTCACGAGAGAAAAACACTGAGAGTATGTTATATGCTTTTCAGTGAGAAACGCTGCTTTTTTGTTGATAGATTGCGATAATCCCCTTTCTCGTTAGCTAACGCCGTTTGGACTACCATGGCGAATGCCGCAGCCCGCCGCGCCCACGCCAACGCGGACCCCAGCCGCGCAACGCTGCGCGTCACCCCGCCCGCTGACCCAGGAACCGCACCACCATGGCCGCCAACGCCCCGCCCCTGCCCTGGCCCGTCGGCGCGCCGTCCGTCACCGCGGACGCGCTCCTGGGCGACGCTGACCGGACCCGCCTCGCGCACTACTTCGCCGCGCGGCACGCCGCAGCGACGCGCCGCGCCTACCGGTCTGATTGGACACTGTATACCGCTTGGTGTGATGCCCGCGGCTTGTGCGCCCTGCCCGCCACGCCAGAGACGGTGGCGGCCTACCTCGCCGCGGAGGCCGAGCAGGGCCGCAAGGTGAGCACCATCCGCCGTCGAGCCGCGGCGATCCGGCTCGCCCACCGGTTATGCGACTACGAGCCGCCGACCAACGCGGAACTGGTGCGCGGCACCCTGCACGGTATTGCCCGCACCCGTGGCGCGGCGCCGCAGCAGAAGGCCCCGGCGCTCGCTGAGGTGTTGCGGGCGATGGTCGATACGCTGGACAACACGACGCACCAGGGACGGCGTGATCGGGCCCTCCTCACGCTCGGGTTTGCCGGCGCGTTGCGCCGGGCGGAACTGGCGGCGTTGCGCGTGGAGGATCTCGAGGAGGCCCAGCGCGGGCTGCGGGTGCATATCCGTCAGTCAAAAACGGATGCCGAAGGGCTGGGGCAGATCGTGCCGGTCATCCGCGGCGAGGCCTACTGTCCGGTGCGGGCGGTGCGCGACTGGCTTGCCGGCGCGGCCATCATCAACGGGCCGGTCTTTCGCCGCATGTACCGCGGCGACGTGGTGTCAGGGGAGTCGCTCAGCGCTCACAGCATCGCTGGGGTGGTCAAGCGCTGCGCGCGCGCCGTCGGCCTCGATCCCGACGACTACGCCGGCCATAGCCTGCGCGCCGGCTTCATGACTTCGGCGGCGCTGGCCAAGGCGAGTCTGTTCAAGATGATGGAGGTCTCCCGCCACAAGGACCCGAAAACCGTGATGGTCTACGTGCGCCGCAGTGCGGAGTTCCAAGATCATGCCGGAGAGGGTCTGCTCTGACGCCGACACGACACCAGCAGTTTCCCCGCCTCGCAGCGATGCCGTCATCGCGTGAACCAAGCACGCGACAGGCCGACCACTGCACCGTCTCCCTCATCTGAGGCTGGTCTTTCTCACGCAGGCCCAGGTAGGCCGTAACGTCCGTGCGCAACAGTATTTGGGCCTCGGCTGGGACCGCAATTGCCGGTTCCACGAGTTTGAAGTTAACCGATGTCCAGTCAGGACTTGGCTGACACGGAAACTCCCTGGGGAGTCGACACAAGTTAGAGAGCTTTCTTAAGAAACGATTAAAAAGAAGATTAAGATAAAGATTAGGGTTTCGCGAGAACGCTGTAACATGATGTAATATAAAAAAAAATATGCAAAAAATCGACTTTTGTCTACCTCAAAGCACGAAATAATCTACCTCTTTGCACGAGATCACCTACTTCGTTGCACGCATGGGTCTACTCCGTTGCACGAATCAGCGACTTCATTGCACGAGTGTTGGGTGCCGCACAAGCGAGTCCGAGGGCGTTGGCGGCGTGTGGACGGTGTGGGAAATCGGGGAGCAGCGAACACGATCCTCGAAGACGAGTAAGCACTTACCGACCTTGACTGGCGTGGTAGCGGGGTGCCGCTGGCGGTTGCGGCGCTGACAGGCGACCCGGGGACAACTGCGCATCCGCTACTTCATTGCACGAGACTGGAGACCGAGGGTGGGGTGAGAACTGCCTACTTCGATGCACGAGGTCGACAACGCGGCTCCCGGATCTGGACTGAGACGAGAATAGCCTTGCCCCACGAAGATTGGGCGGCTTGTCCTACCTCGTTGCACGAGCGCGGATCGCGGATCGCGGTGAGTCTTACGAACAGGAGGATTTGTCGAGACGGAGCACGAGCGCGAGTCAGTTCACGCCAAGCGCTCTTGTCTACAAAGGATCGGCCACCGGCCAGCCGCCTGCTTTCCGGAGGTTGGTCGTGCAGTGGGGTAGGCCGAAGGAGCGGCGGTTGCAGTCTGCGCACCAGCGTAAGGATCTAAGGATCTGGCGAGAAGCGAGACTTTAGGGTTAGCGAGAGGTTGCGGTGAAGAACGGCTGGGTTGCCGCACGAACTCGGCAAAAAAACTCGTGAGCGGGCGAGATGTCGTTCCAGGGTGGGCGCCCGGGGGAGCACCGCGGGGTGCTGACGGTCTACTTCACGACACGAATTCCTTGCCCTTTCGGCCCCTGAATTTGGCAACCAGCCCAACGGGGGTCGGTGGCGCCTACTCGGTTGATGTCGAGCGGACCACGCGGACGAGATCTCTCTCTGGATTAATCGCGTAGTCGGTTAGAAATGTGACTGCGCAAAGTTCCTGGAGGGCATCGCGCAGCAGTTGTCGGAACTTTGACAGGTCCTTCGTGGCGGATCCGCATAACCGGCGAATTGTATCGACCCTGATCGCCACGGGTCGCCGGTGCGTATGGTAGAAGGAGTGCAGCCACTTGGCCAGGTGGCCTAGGGCAAGTCTCTGTTCCCACTCGATCTGGCTGTAAGCGACATGGTTGAAAAGTGCTGCAATCTCCGGTTCCAGGCGGACGCCCCAGACCCTTGAGTTGTTGCCCGTGGAGTCGTCCTTCCAAGAGAAATCTCTGATCAGGGATCCGGAATACCCTCGTTGGTCACCTCTAACTTCCAGCCCCGTGGCCTTGAGCCTTGTGATCGTGTCGCGCAGGCGAGTATAGGAGCGGACGTTCGGGTGCCACTTGAGACTCTGGAGCATCGCGTGCGCCGTGAAAGTAACTGGGGCGCCTAGTGGCACCAAGCGGGCGAGATGGACAATTTGCAGGAAGACGTCTTGATCGTCTTGCCGGAGTTCTTCCCCGGTGTAACGGATCTCCAGACCCGACAGCGTAGCGATTAAGCTGTTCTTGAGAAAATTGCGCTTGATGCGGACGTTTCCGACCGTGAACAGCGCTCCGCGAACTAAGTCGTTGGGGACCCCACGTCGCTGCTCGGGCCAGATCGGTAGTTGGAGGATACTTGTTTCAGCAATCGTCGGCTGGGATCTTTTGGGAAAATTCTGAGGGGCCCGCTGTGCGAGCCGACGTTCCAAACGCGACATCGTTTCCGCGAGACTCGAACCGGAATGTTCGTCACTGTCGGTGAGGGTGCTTGGATCTGCAAGCAT